>CAMDSB010000014.1 GCA_945907105.1 Rickettsia typhi
TCGGCGATGATTTCTGGGGGTACGCCATTTTTTTTCAACTTGTCTAGTGCTGCCATTTTTACAGCATCTAGTTTTTCATTAATTTCTTTTTTAGACGAAGGAATATAATTTTCTGCATAGTTGGCTATTACCGTTAAGAATCTTTTTAAAGATGCATTTTTGGAGATTTCTTGAGCTGTTGCAGAGGCCTCGTCGAGAGTTAATTTAAATTTCTCTATAATTGAAGGAGAGGTGCCTACTTGCTGTGCAATATCCGCAACTTTAGTGCCAGTTTCATGTATCTGGGAGAGGGATTTATCTTGTTTAATTTTATCTAAACTCAGATGCATGCTAGTTACTGTTTTATCCAGATTTTCTGTTTTTAGGAAATCGGTAACTTTGCTTAAAATACCGGTAGCTTTCAAAGCTAACCCGAGGGGAGGAGAATAAGCAGAAACAAGAGCTAGAAGAGCTGGAGAGGCTCTGGTAATAAGTGTATCAGATAGTCCAGGAAAATTCTTATCAAGTGCTTTTTTAAAATCTAAAATTCCTTCTAAAACAGTTAATGTGCTTTCTGAGACGATTGCAGTATAGAGTAATCCTTCGCCTTTTTTTAAATCATTATATAGACTAGAAGATGCTTGGTTTACTGCAAAAACAAGAGTTTTTTTGAGTATATTGTCAAGCAAGCTGCTTTCACTCTTCGATAAATTCAGATCTTTTATAGCTGGTTCAATTATATAGGAAAAATTTGTTAAATCTGTGGTAAAAGCTTTGGCAATTCCTTTTGCAGCCAATTCCAAATTAGCAAACTCAAATAAACTACCTAATTCCTGTGAGGTAAGACTAGAGAGGCTCTTTTTTAAAAAATTAAGAAGGTGAGGAGCGTGTTGTTGTATTAATTTAATTTTCTCGTTTTGAGAAAGTTCATTAAATTGCGCAATATTAGGAATCATGCTGATAAACTACAAAAAATTAATGTAAGCAAATTCTATCTCAAAAAAAATAGATTTTCATTATAAATAGAGATTTATAAGGGTTTTTCAAGTTCTAATATATAGAACTTATTGGTACTGTTGCTAAAAGCAAGGTTATTTGTAAAAATATAGCTACACATATGTCAGCAAGCAGGATTAATGTGCAGCAAAAATGCACCTAAATACGATGTGATTCTTATATAAAACTAATGTTCTGGTATACTAATTTGTTTTGTTGGCTTAGAATCATTTTGAAATTAGGGATTATTTTAGGATTAGGCTTTGTATGCGCAAAATATTTGTATCATGGTTGCTAACGATGTTTTCTACTAATGCGTCTGCAGTTACATTAGAGCAAGCTCTTACAAGTGGGTATACTAACAATGAAGAATTGCAAATTATTAGAACTGATTTCTTGAATGAAATAGAGCAATTTCCTAGGGCTTTAGCTGGTTTTATGCCTAGAGTTTCTGCCAATGTTGATTCTACGGATTCCAAAGTCAAAAGAAGAAGCAAAACTCCTCTCGGGCCGGGAGAAACTGATTTCACTACCTCTGATAATTTAAGATATTCTAGATCCATTACTTTAGAGCAACCATTGTTTGATGGATGGAGCTCGATGAATTCTTTGAAGGCGGCCCAGTTTGCTTTTAGAGCGTCAAGAGGTGATTATTATGCTAAAGAGCAAGATTCTTTTTTAAAAGAGATAAATGTTTATTTAGACTGTGTTGAGGCCTACGAAAAATATGGTATTTCTAAGGTTAGTGTAAGATCAAACAAGACTCAACTTGAGGCTATGACTGAGAAGTTTAAGCTTGGAGAGTCTACAGAAACGGAAGTTGCCAGTGCAAGAGAAGGTCTTGCTACAGCAGAAGCAAATCAAGCAGTTGCATACGCCAACTTTGAAGCTTCAAAGGCCACTTTTTACCGGTTTTTTGGTGTGGATCCAGTTGATGTCAAAATGCCAGATGTTCCTTTGGGGTTACCATCGTCTCTTGCATCATTAACGCATATTGCAACTGAACTAAACCCTTCTATTGACAGTGCAAGACATAGAACATCATCATCCAAAGCTGGAGAAAATGCAACTAAAGGAGAATTGCTTCCAAAAGTTAGTTTTAGAATCCAAGGTGGGACTACCGACTACTTACCGGAGAAAACTGTAAATGGAAATACCAATAACAGAAGTATTACTTCTACCTTGTCTGTAAATGTGCCTATTTTGAGTAAAGGGGGAACTGAGTATTCGGATGTTAGAAGAGCGAAATATCAAACTCGCAAGGCAGCTATAAGTTTAGATAGTGTGATAAAACAGGTTCAGTCTAGTTGTAAAGCTAGCTGGGCAGAGCTCGAAGCAGCAAAAATGAGAATAGATGCTACAACTCAGGCAGTTAATGCTGCTGAAATTGCCTATGAAGGAATGATGCAAGAAGAGATGTTGGGATCTAAAACTATCGTTGATGTACTAAGAACAGAAGAAAGATTGAATGCAGCAAGGCAATCTAGAGTAGAGGCTCGTAAAGGTTTGGTTCTAGCGGCTTATCGAATCAAATCTTTAGCAGGAGAACTAACTGCTAAAAGCATGAATCTCAAAGTTGACTACTTTGAGCCAGAAGCAGAGTTTAAGAAGGTAAAAATGAAAATTGTAGGTTTCTAAGTGACTAAGAAAAATGACAACACTCAGGAAGGTGAAGTCAAGTTGGAAGATATTCTAAGATCGATTAGAGGGATCATTGACAATGATAATAATGTTTTTAGTTCGGAAGTTAAAAAGGACAACAAAACCTTCTTAGAAGACGAGCACGATAACGTTCTTGAGTTGACAAGTATTCTTAAAGAAAATGCAGAAAGTTGTTTAGTTTCAGAGGATACCAAACATCATGCCAAGGCTGAGATTAATAAGTTTAATCAAGCTTTAAAGAGCGGAGAATATGTAGAACGTAGTCAATCTTTGGACATAATAGTTAACGACTTAATGCGTCCTTTAATTAAGGATTGGCTAGATAATAATTTGCCTAAAATTGTTGAGAATATTGTTTCGGATGAAATCAAGAAGATTATTCCTAAAAAATAATATGTAGTATAATAATTGAGGAAAAATGGAGAAAAATCTTTTAATTTTCATCTCTATAGTACTTTTAAATTCTGTACCCACTTATGCGGATAATGAAAGTGAATTACCAGCACTTCCAACTTCTTTTGAAGTTCAGGTAGAAGAAAAATCTGTTTCGGATAGCAGTAAATCATTTTGGCAAAAATTTAAAGAATATTTTGGTTTTGGGGAAGAAAAAAAAATCGTAGAGAAACAGCCAGATATTACACCAGGCGTTAGAAAAAAAGAAGATAAGGGCCATGCTCAATCAGAATCAATGAATGATGGGCAACTTATTGGCAACAAACAGAATTACGACTCTATCTCTGACGGTATCCCACCCCTTGGAAGCACTGATGAAGGACCGATCAACGTTAAGTCGCCAGCAGCTGAGAATGAAGGTGATGTTCCTGATCAGATAAAATTGCCAGAGGGTTTTGGTGAAGATGTAATTAAGAATCCTGATAGTTCAGCTAGCTCAAACGAACCCACCCAAGATGTAACTAACCTAAGCGAAAATCCTCGTAAAAATAATAATCCTGAGGCTCCTAAAATTCCTGATAATCTGGCTGAAGCAAAAAATAATTCTGCTAAAGAAGCTATAGAACCTACAACACAGGAGTTAAGTATTCCTCAATTATCAGAAGCTGATGAAGGCAAGGAAAAAGCACCTCTTGAAAAGGACGCTGCTAAAGAAGCTATAGAACCTACAACACAGGAATTAAGTATTCCCCAATTATCAGAAGCTGATGAAGGCAAGGAAAAAGCAGCTTTTGAAAAGGACGCTGCTAAAGAAGCTATGGAACCTACAACACAGGAATTAAGTATTCCTCAATTATCAGAAGCTGATGAAGGCAAGGAAAAAGCGGCTCTTAAAAATGACGCTACTAAAGAAGCTATAGAGCCTAAAATAGAAGAAATGCCTGCTGTTAAGCTGGAATTACCTACGCACAAGCCAGAAGAATCAACCGCCAATTCTCCTAACATAACTGTACCAGAATATGCTGATGCGGCCAAGCAACCTAACGAAGAGGAGGTTGCTATATCTAAATATAAAAAAGCATTTGAGGCCAAAAGCAGTAAACCTGTTGTCGTACCAAAGCTTTCTGAAAACGAGTTGTCATTAGACAATAAGTCTAAGCAGGTTGATTTAAAAGCCGCTGATTTAGAAGCTTTCGATACAAAACAACTCCAATTTGTTAATAATGAAGCTCAAGTATTAATATTACCAAACGATGATATTGTGCTTGGTATGCTTGTTGATGAAGCAAAATTAGATCAAATAGATTTTAGGTCATACATAGACAGGTTTTGGGATAATTATAATAGACTAAAAAGAGAGCCAAAACGTCTTGAAATTGAAAGATTTATTGATAATTATGATGAATTGTTTGATGTCAACAATAGTCTTTATGAAGCAAAATAAGATATGATCGAAATATCTGAGCTTCCTAATAGATCTCGTTTTGGGGTAATTTACATATCAAATATCTACTCGTCGAGGCCAAATATAGAAATCAAGGGGTAGCACACGACGCCTCATGGAGCATGCATTTAAATATGGTAGACAAGAGGGATGTAGATTTACTTTTGTTGAAACTATGAGTTTTCAAGCTCCGGAATTTTATGAGAAAATAGGTTTTAAAATTGAATTAAAACGTAATGGATATGATGCTAATACATCTTTTTATTATCTTAGTAAAGATTTGTAAAAGATACTAAAGGCAGCATTTGAACTACAGGAAAATGGAAAGAAGAGTATCCATAGCTATAAAAAATCAATAATTAGTTGTTTTCTTTCTAAATTAGCTGCGTTTTCCAATCTGTGAATATTTATAATATATAATATTCACAGATTAATTGACAGGATGACTATAATTGCATAGTATCCGTCAACATTTTATTGGAGAAGTGATGGATTCAAATCAATTTTATCTCTTTAAAGATAGAAGATTTTTGCCTATTTTTTTAGTACAGTTCTGTGGTTGTCTTAATGACAGCATTCTCAAAAATGCATTAATTATCCTTGTTACCTTTAAGCTTGCAAATGACCTAGCAACACCGGTATATGTTCTTATAATGCTTGCCAATGTTATTTTCATACTACCTTTTGTGTTATTTGCTAGTCTGGCTGGGCAGATTGCGGATCGGTATGAACGCACCACCATAGTAAAAATAATAAAATTTGCAGAAATTGGCATCATTCTAGCTGCCATCTATGGGTTCTACACTACAAACCTAGTGGTATTGTTTATGTGTATAGGTTTTATGGGGATTCACTCTACTTTTTTTGGACCTATTAAGTATAGTGTTCTGCCAGATCATATGAAGAAAGAAGAGCTTTTGGGAGCAAATGGCTTTGTCGAAGCAGGTACTTTCCTTTCTATTCTGTTTGGTACAATGATGGGAGGTTTTTACAATATTAGCGGTACAGTAGTAATTGGGTTTACAGTTATAGTTGCTTTGATAGGATTGCTTTCAAGTTTTTTTATGCCTAAATCCAACAATTCTAACAAAGAAATTAAGATTAATCCTAATATTATCAAAGAATCTATTCGGATGGTGAAGTATGCTTCATCCAAAAACAACGTATATTTAGCAATACTGGGAATTTCTTGGTTTTGGTTTATCGGTGCAGCAATAATGGCTCAAATACCTTCCCTAACGCGTTATACACTTGGAGCAGATGAGAATGTGGCGAATCTATTCTTAGCAGTATTTTCTATAGGAGTGGGCGTTGGATCGTTCGGGTGTAGTTATATTTTTAGTAATAAAATTACTACAAAATATGTATTTGTTGCAGCACTTGGAATTAGTTTTTTTGGAATAGATTTGTACTTTGCAAGTCACATAGCATCTATCAATTATGAACCTGAGCAATTGAAAAGTATATATGAATTTTTACGGAAACCACATTACTTGCGAATATTATTTGACTTATTCTGTCTTGCAGCAGTAGGTGGTTTATATGTGGTGCCGTTATTTGCAGTTATGCAGTATTTTACGTCTCCAGCTTATCGAAGCCGGGTAATAGCTGCTAACAACTTAATCAACTCTTTTTTTATGGCTGGTTCTACAGTCATCCTTTCATTATTATTTTACATGAAATTCTCAATTCCTTCAGTAATTTTAGTTGTAAGCATCTTGAACGCGATAATTGCAATTTATATTTATCAATTCATTCCAAACTCTAAAGTGATACCGATGAAGTTATGGAGAGGAATTTTTAGACTCTTTTTTATTATATTTTATAAAGTCGAAGTAAAGGGTATAGAGAATTATGATAAAGCAGGAAAGAGAACGGTAATAGTAGCTAATCATTTGTCATATATTGATCCACCATTGATAGCGAGTTATATCCCAGAAACTTTGCAGTTTGCCATTAATTCAACTATTACAAGAGAGTGGTGGGTCAAGCCATTTTTAAAAATTATAAAAACCTATCCTATTGAATCTAACAATCCTATGGCTATCAAAAGCCTAATTGATGAAGTAAAGAAAGATAAAAAGATAGTTATATTCCCTGAAGGAAGAACTAGCACCACTGGAGGATTGATGAAAATCTACGATGGCCCAGGAATGATTGCTGATAAGGCAAATGCTATAATACTTCCAATAAGGGTAGATGGAACTCAATTTACTATATTCTCTAAAGCAAGAAAATTAGCGCGAGGAAAATTTACTTTTAGAAGAAAGTTAACCATTACCATTTTACCACCAGTTAAAATCATTGCTCCAAAACATTTGGATAGCAGAGAGAGACGCAGATTTATTGGTCAATCTTTATATGATATTATGAGCGAAATGATTTTTGAGAGTTCTTCTTATCAAGAAACTATATTTCAATCATTAATAAACGCTAGTAAGATTTATGGTAAGAAAGCTCGGGTAATGCGGGATATTGATAATAATTGGGCTTCTTATTTTGATGTGTTGTTAAAATCTTTTATTTTAGCTGAGCTGATATCAAAAAAATCTTTAGCTGGAGAAAAGGTAGGGCTAATGCTGCCAAACATGGTGGGGAGTGCAATTGCTTTTTTTGCAGTGCAAGCTGCAGGTAGAGTGGCGGCAATGATAAATTTTACTGCAGGGTCAAGTAATGTTATCTCAGCCTGTAACACTGCAGAAGTGCGAACAATTTATACATCTCGGAGATTTATAAAAAAGGCTGAGCTTGAGAGTCTTGTTGATGCAGTAGCTAAAGCTGGTGTTATGATCATCTATCTTGAAGATTTGCGTAAGTTTGTATCAACAAAACTTAAGCTAAAATGTTTTTTAGCCACCATATTTCCAGAAATTTATTATAAGAAAATATGCTCTAATCAAAATGATTTAAATACAGCAGTTATTTTATTCACATCTGGCACTGAAGGAAAACCTAAAGCAGTGGCCTTGTCGCATCGTAATCTTCAAGCGAATAGATTCCAAGCTCTTGCTAAGGTAGATTTTAATCCAACTGATCTAACGTTTAACGCATTGCCTATGTTTCATAGTTTTGGGTTAACTGTAACTTTAATAATGTGTTTAAATGGTATAAAGACTTTTTTCTACCCATCGCCCCTTAATTATCGAATTATTCCTGAAATAATCTATGATATTGGGGCAACTATTATGTTTGGAACGGATACATTTCTAACAGGTTATGCTGCATATGCGAATCCCTATGATTTTTATTCGCTAAGATATGTAATTGCTGGAGCTGAAAAACTAAAATCAAGAACTAGAGAAGTTTGGAGTGATAAATTCGGTATTAGAATTTTGGAAGGGTATGGTGTAACAGAAGCTTCTCCAATAATTGCTGTTAATACACCAATGCATTGTAAAGCAGGGACTGTAGGCAGACTTTTTCCTAAAATAGAGTATTATCTAAAGCCGGTTGAAGGAATAAAAGAAGGTGGCAGGTTATGTATACGTGGTCCTAATGTTATGCAAGGATATATTTTTCCAGATAATCCAGGGGTTATCCGGCCTCCTGTGGTTGAAAAACTAGGCAGTGATTGGTATGATACAGGTGATATTGTTTCGGTTGATAATGAAGGTTATGTGACGATTCTTGGCCGTGTGAAGCGTTTTGCCAAGATTGCCGGTGAAATGATTTCTTTAGTGGCAATAGAAGAGCTAATTATGGAAACTGATCCAGAAGCAATACACGTTGCTATTAATATTGAGGATGATAAAAAAGGTGAGCAGATAATTGTATTTACTACTGGTAAAAATATTTCTAGAGAGGAAATAATAAAAATCTGCCACATAAAGCAATTGTCGGAATTATATATTCCTAAAATAATTATAAATGTTGCTGAAGTACCTGTTCTTGCTACTGGGAAGGTAAATTATCGTAAAATGATAGAGATGGCACAAGAGTATGTTAGTGGTAAATCTAGCTCTTAATATTTACAACGCACAAGTTGCACAATGAAAACTCCTGGAATAATAGTAGTTGAGTAATCTCTTGATTAGTTGAGTTTGGTATAAGAAGTAAAAATTGCTTTAAAAGCTGAACTGTTCTTTTATTACTCTATCTTCAAAGGTATGGTGTTGATCGAATAAAAGTTTGATAATTTTTTTATCAGTTGATTTGATGGTAACAGAATGAATGTTTTTGAACTCAAAGAAATCGGCGACGGCATTAACTGGCCTTTTTTTGCTGTCAATAATCTCGAATTTGATTTCAACATCTGCTGGAAGTAGGGCGCCGCTCCACCGCCTTGGCCTGAATGGGCAAATAGGGGTTAGACATAGTACTTTAGAGGTTAAGGGAACAATTGACCCTCCGGCGGACAAATTATAAGCGCTACTGCCAGCAGGAGTGGAAACTAAGGCTCCATCCGCTGACATTTCCATACGTTCTATGCCGTCTACTATTATTTTAAATTTTGCCGCTTGGTTTGATTTTCTAAAAATAGAGACTTCGTTGATTGCCAAAGCAGAGTCTATTTTACCATCATTGTTTATAGTATTCATTTGCAATGGGTAGAGTTTGGCAATTTTTGAACGTTGAAGATTTTCTAAAAAATTTTCAATATGAAATTTATTCATCATAAAGCCAACGCTTCCTGCATTTATACCGTAGAATGGTATATCTAGGTGCATATAATTGTGCAAAGCATGTAGCATACTGCCATCTCCGCCAATAACTATTATTAAGTCGGCTTGAGCAGGAGTGGTAATATTAATCAGTTTCTTAAGTGATCGTTCAATAGCTTTAGCAGCTGGCAAATTACTGGATATGATGGCTATATTTTCAACTAGGATGTTTTCTTTTTCCATAATAAATAAATCAGATGGTTTAACAACAATACTAAGAAAGCAGATATAATTACGTCACTTGCAAAATGACCACCCATTATAATTCGTGATAAGCCAACTATAGAGCCAAAAAATATGCCAGCTATATATATTCTCGAAAAATATAGGTTGCCAGCAACATAAGCTATTGAAGAGAAGGAATATCCCATTGCGGCATGCCCTGAAGAAAAGGAGCAATTGCGGGGACATTGATCGGAGAAAGAAAATGCGCGAGAAAATTCTTTATTACCACCGAATTCAATTATTTCTCTAGGTCTTGCTCGCCCAAAATTATCTTTTAACAGTGAATTTACAGTTATGCCCGGAGCAATGATAGCCGAAATAATTAAGAAAAATGCCCAAGAAGATAGAGTTTTTTTGAAATTTTTGAATTTAATTAATATATATAGCAGGTAAAGAGCGCATACTAAAACAAAACTCTTGGTTAGTATTGGCACTGCTTTGTAGAACAGGACTACTATAGCTTGTTCTTTGTACAGAAAGCCAAGTTTTTCTGAGTAAAACAAGCTGGATACTTCAATGTCAAGATTGGGAAATATAACAAAAACAAGCGAAAAAAAACCAATCGCAATTAAAGTAATATTAACTAGTCGGTTGTTAATCATAGACTATCTTGAAAGAATGAGCTATAGTTTGCCTAAATTTTTAATCATATAGTAAAATAGATGTCAATCAACTTCAAAGCATACAAAGATAAACTATTATTCCTACCACTTGGTGGATCCAATGAAATTGGTATTAATGTCAATTTATACCATTTTGAAGGCAAATGGATAATGATTGATTGTGGCAGTGGGTTTGCTGATGATTATCTTCCTGGTGTTGATATGGTCGTAGCAGATTTGAGCTTTATTGAAGCCTATAAAAAAGATTTGCTTGGCATAGTATTGACTCATGCTCACGAGGATCATCTCGGAGCTATCCAATATTTATGGAATGAGCTTGAATGCCCTGTTTACGCAACAAAATTTACAAAATGTTTCTTAAAGGCAAAATTAGCAGAATATTCTTTTGCTAGTGATATTAAACTTATCGAGGTCGATCCAAACAAGATACTTGAACTAGGACCATTCTCTATTGAAATGATTGGATTAACCCATTCCGCTCCAGAAATGCAAGCTCTTATGATCAGGACAAAGGCGGGAAATGTATTGCATACCGGTGATTGGAAATTTGATCCAAACCCAATTGTAGGGGATTCCTCTGATGAAGCAGCTCTTAAAGCTTGTGGTGATGAAGGTGTACTTGCTTTGGTTTGTGATTCAACTAATGTATTTAATAAAGGTTTTTCTGGTTCAGAAGGGGATGTTAGAGATAGCCTAGTGGAAATTATCGCTGGCTGCCCTAAAATGGTAGTGGTTACAACATTTGCTTCTAACCTTGCAAGGCTGGATACTTTAATTCATGCTGGTCAAAAAACAGGAAGAAAAGTTTGCCTAACTGGTAGAAGTTTGCATAGGATGTTTGCTGCAGCGCAAGAGAGCGGTTATTTAAATGATATTGCTCCTCTTGTAGATGAGAGATCAATTGGTAATCATAAAAGAGAAAATTTACTGGTGATTGCTACTGGCTGTCAAGGAGAAGATATGGCGGCAACGTCTAAGATGGCCACGGGTACTCATCACTCAATTAAGCTTGCGCCAAAAGATACAGTCATTTTTTCTTCTAAAATTATTCCTGGTAACGAAAAAAAGATTTTCAAACTATTTAATGTCTTTGTAAAAAAAGGTGTTGAGGTGATAACAGAACGTGATCATTTTGTTCACGTATCTGGTCACCCAGCTATAGAAGAGCTTAAAAAAATGTATGAACTTGTTCGACCACAAGTATGTATCCCTGTTCATGGCGAACCGGTCCATATTCATGAACATGCAAAGCTAGCACGGGCAAACGCTATAAAACAAGCTATAGAAGTTGAAAATGGAAGTGTAGTTTTGCTTCAGAAGGAAGAAGGAGCACAAATTATTGATGTGGTAAAAAACGGCTACTTAGCTGTAGATGGTAATTATCTATTACCAGATGATTCTCAGATATTTAGAATGCGTAGAAGAATGCGCGAAGATGGTATCGCAGTTGCTTCGGTGGTTGTAGATTCCAAACTCAGACTAGTTTGTAGCCCAATGGTAGCATTACCTGGATTACTAGATCCAATTGAAGATTCAGATTTTATTTCTGAAATTAAACAAGGAATTATTGACGCGGTAGCCGATCAGCGCAAGCAAAGTAAATCTGGCCTTACTACGGACCAGATAGAGTCATGTGTTGCCAAGACTTTACGTCGAATGATTAAGCATGAGATTAATAAATCACCTAATATTATCGTTAATCTTGAAGAAATTGAATAAGTTAAATCTTGTTTAAATTTTAGGTTGTAGGCCTCAATTTGCTTTCTAGTGCATTGCTTTTAGCAAAATGCTTAGGGATTATGATATACACTTGATAATCTTTTGAAGTGGTGCGAGAAGTATAAGAATAGAATTGATTTTGTTCCAGTATAGTATAAATTGAAAATTTCAGTTCTACTTATAAAGAATAAAAAATTATTCAGCTTATAGAAATCATGTTAAAAAAAGCAAAACTTCAAAAAAATAATCTTATTCTGTTAATCACAGTTAGTTTGTCATTAGCCGCCTGGTACCTGCCAATATCTGAAGCCGTATCTGAAGAAGCTTGGCACTTACTGATTATATTTATAGCTACTATAATTGGTATTATTTTGAACCCTCTGCCTATGGGGGTCATTGCTTTGCTTAGTATTCTAGCTTGTATACTAACGAAAACATTATCATTATCTGAATGTTTATCTGGATTTAGCGATAGTATCGTCTGGTTAGTCGTTTTTGCTTTTTTCATTTCCAATGGTTTTATTAAAACAGGGCTGGGTTCTAGAATAGCCTATTATGTATTGTCTAAAATAGGGCATAGTACACTAGGTATTTCTTATGCGTTAGTTATTGCTGATTTTGTTTTATCACCTTTAATTCCTAGCGCTACAGCAAGAGGCGGCGGTGTAATTTTTCCTATTGCCAAATCTATTTGCAAATCTTTTTCTGATCATGACCATCCTGGTGTCTCTTCTAAAAATGGTGGCTTCATAATGAGTGTTTGTACGCAATCAGCTGTGATTACTAGCACATTATTTATTACCGCAATGGCAGCTAACCCACTGGTTGTAAAATTAGCAGAACAAGCTGGTTTCTCTATATCTTGGGTAGATTGGGCAATAGCAGCTATTGTTCCTGGTATAGTCTCTCTTGCCCTAATGCCACTTGTTATTTATTATCTATACCCACCTACAATTAAATATTCAGATTCTGCCCCAAAAATAGCCAGAGAAAAATTAGATGCTATGGGAAGGCTCTCAGTTCATGAAATTATCATGATGCTAGTATTTGTGCTTTTAATAGTGTTATGGATTAATGGTCCACAGCTTGGGTTAGCACCAACAACAGTAGCATTACTAGGTTTGTCTATTTTATTTGTTACCAGAGTAATTAATTTTGAGGATAATTTAGCAGATAAAGGAGCTTGGCATACTTTTATCTGGTTTGCCACGCTCGTCATGTTATCCGATTTCTTATCTAAATTTGGTTTGATGACTTGGATTGGAACAAAGTTACAATTTCTTTTTATCGGTATTTCCCCAATAAATACATTAATTATTTTGTCATTACTATATTTTTATATCCACTATCTCTTTGCAAGCACCACAGCTCATATTACAGTATTATTGCCAACATTCTTAGTTTTGCTTGTTAATGCAGGGGTTCCAGGGGCGCTTGCAGCACTAATTCTAAGTTTTTTATCGACTTTATCTGCAGGATTAACGCATTTTGGCTTAAGTAGTTCACCGATATTTTTTGGGGCTGGATATATGAAAACTAAAGATTGGTGGTATATTGGGTTAGTAACAAGTGTATTATATTTATTAATCTGGGTTTTTATCGGAGGAGCTTGGTGGAAATTGCTAAAGTTATGGTAACTCATCCTATTAATTCTAGTCAGTTCGAGGATAAGACTGTATAATCTTTGTCCTTGAACTGCAGTGCTTAATTAAGGTATCACCGTCAATCTATAACATGTGACCAATCTGGATCAGAAGCGTCATTTGGTGTAGGAATTATGTGCTCGTTATAACCAGTGAAGTCAATGGTATAAATTCTATTAAAGCCATTACCCCCTTTTCCTTTATGACGAGAGCCTTTTGTAAATACCAGAACTCTGCCATTAGGGGCCCATGAAGATGCTTCAACAAGATAACCACTAGCAATTAAGCGTTCATTGCTTTGCCCATCAACAAAGTCTGGTTTCATAACGCCAATAGTAAAGCCGCTGCTTCTACTTAATTTTGTGAACGCAATGAAATTACGGCTAGACCAATTAGGTTCGGCGTAAGAACCGCCGCCAAAACTAATTTTCTGAATATTAGAACCATTTCTGCCCATAACAAATAATTGTCTTGCACCATGCCTGTCTGATTGGAAAACAATATGCTTGCCATCCGGAGAATAGCTTGGTGAAGTATTAATACTTACACCTTCAGTAATTTGAGACACTTTCTTGCTCTTAAGATTCATCTCGTAAATATTAGTAGCACCATTTTTTGCTATGGACATAATAGCATAATCACCATCAGGAGAAAAACGTGGGGCAAAAGACATTCCTGGAAAATGTCCTAGCAGTTGGCTCTTACCAGAGCGCAAGTCAAGCATATGTACTTGAGGTATCCTGTTTTTATAAGATAGATAAAGTATTTTTTTACCATCTGGTGAAAACCTCGGAGTAAGAACTAAATCAGAGCCATTGGTCAAATATTGGTGGTTAGCGCCATCTTGATCCATTAGCGCAAGGCGCTTCACTCTTTTTAAGTAGGGCCCACTTTCAGAAACATAAACAATTCTGGTATTAAAATACCCATCATAACCTGTTACTTTACTATACACGCTATCAGCTATTTTATGAGCCACTCTGCGCCATAATTTTTCTGATAACTCAAACGACTCACTGGCAAGTTGCTTTTCTAAAATAGCATCCCATAGAATGAATTTAACTTGAAGTTTGCCCGAAGCGCTTTTGGTTATTTCTCCATTTAGTAATAAATTAGCATTTATTTGTTGCCAAGCCGCAAATAAAGGTGTGTGGGTAACTCCTGTTTTTGACTCAATAAAAGCGGCTGAAGAAATTGGTCTAAATATTCCAGAGCCTTTTAAATCATTATTGATAACAGCGATAACATCTTGTGCTATTTTGAGATCTGCTGGATCTACGCCCCTGAAGCTATTAATAGCTATAGGTATTGGATCGACGGTTCCTCTGGTTACATTAATTGTGTTATCTGCTAAGGAAAATAACGGGAATATACATAGGCAAATAGCCAAAAATAATCTTTTCATATAATTTAAACAAATAATTAATTAATCTACTGATCCATGAAACTTGGGTCAAAAAGCAAGTTAAATTCTTTCCAAACATCATATCTATCAACTGGCAAATTTTCAATTGGACTTGCTTGTTTTACCGCACGAACAGCACTTTCTGCTGTAAGTTTGCATAGAGCCTCTGAATTCGGTGGACAAATAATTTTTATAACAGTTACATTGTTTATTGTTCCATCAGTTTCTAATGCCATATGCAACATTACACGCACATCCCTTAGATTTTGATTCCCGATGGGAGGACGCCAATTTTTCTCAATTTGACTCTTAACAAGAGACTTTTCTGTAATAGAAAGTGGAGAGTCCTCGTTATATTCCATTCCTCTTGTTTTCTTCGTTCCTTCTAGTTGTTCAGCGTTACTTTTCTTAAGTATTTTTGAGTCGGTTCCGACTGACTCATCTTCTAAATTTTTTAAAATAGAGTCGATGTTATCCTCCTCTTTTGGCGCAACTTTCGGTTTAGCGGTAGGTTTAGGAGTTTCTTTCTTAGGCTCTTTCTTAGGCTCTTTCTTAGGCTCTGTTTTGGGCTCTATTTTAGGTTCTGGTTTTTTTTCTGGCTCTTCTTTTTTTATAGGTTGTTTTTCTGGTAATTTCTCCGGGTCTTTAGGTTTTTCTTCTTCCTTAATAGGCTCTTTTTTCTCTTCCGGCTTTGCTTCAACGGGGGTAGGGTCCTGTTTTTTTGCAGTAGCTGATTTTTTTACTTCTTTCGACTTTTCAGGTTCAATTGCTTTTTTAGCAACTATATTTTCATTTTTAACATTTGATAGCTCGCTAGTAGGAAGAATTTCAAAGGTCATAACGTCTTGTTCTTCAGGTAGTTTTTCAAACACCGAAGGGAAGCCGAGAAAAAACACGCCTAGTAAAATTAAGTGCAAGATCGCGGAGACAATAAGAGCTCTTTGAACTTTCTTATCTTCTTGTTCTTTCATTTATTTATATTTTATGTCCGAAATAAGAGCAACTTTGGTAAACCCAGCACTTTGTATGCGAGACATTGTTTCAACGATTATTCCATAAGATATGCTTTTATCGCCTTTGACAAAGATTCTTGTATCTTTATTTTCTTTGGTGATTTCTTTAAGCTTATCTATTAGAGTATCTTTGCTAATCATAGTTTCAAATAGATATAATTGTTCGTTTTTATCTATGCTTATAACCAGAGGCTTAAAACTTCCTGAAATTGGAGCTGATTCTGTTTTGGGTAGGTCCACCTCAATGCCAGCGACCAGCATTGGCGAGGTAATCATAAAAATAATCAAAAGCACAAGCATCACATCAACCATGGGGGTGACGTTTATTTCATTCATTAGCTTACGACGTTTTCTACCACCATTTCCACGGCCTTGAATAGATGCTCCCATAGTTACATTTTCTCTTCGTCAATTGCCCTTGAAATTAGGGAGTCTAGCTCGCCAATAAAATCATCAAGTTTATTATTAATACTATCTATTTCGGAGCATAGATAATTATAGAAAATAGTTGCAGGTATAGCTACAAAAAGACCGATAGCAGTTGCAAGTAGTGCTTCAGCAATACCTGGGGCTACTACTGCTAGAGTAGTATTTTTCGAAGATGCAATGGATTGAAAGCTGTGCATAATACCCCATACAGTACCAAATAACCCTATAAATGGAGCTGATGATCCAACGGTAGCTAGAAACCCTAGCTTAGTTTCAAGTTGTTCAAGTTCTCTATTTCTGGAAAGATACATCGAGCCCGATACTCTTTCTTTGTGACCAATCCTAATGGAGTCAGGTTTTTGAGAGTCCTTATTATTACTTTTTTTACATTCACTCATTGCGCTAACAAAAACAGCAGATAAAGGATTGTCGATAGACCTTTTTACTCTTTCGTAAAGATCATCTAAAACCTGTCCAGACCAGAACACGTTCTCAAAACTCTTCATTTTCTGCTTGGTAGCAGAAAATAATTTTAATTTATTTACAATAATTGCCCAGCTCCAGATTGAAGCAAAAAGCAGAATTAATATAACAGATTTGCCAATTAAATCTGATGACATTACAAGGGATATTATCGACAGGTCAGCAGTAGTTGCTTGTGTCACAACCTGCTCTGCGTTTTCAGCTATTTCCATACTAAATTTTAGAGATTGTTACAAATTAAAAAGCCATACTACACTTTTTGATCATTTGCGTAAACAAAATCTTTTATCGCTGGAACTATCTCTTGTCTAAATTTGCTGCCAGTAAAAGCACCATAGTGACCAACTCCTTTTTGTAGGTGATATTTTTTCTTACTAGCTGGGATGTTTTTACATAAACTTAATGCTGCTCTAGTTTGACCAACGGCGGCGATGTCATCATTTTCTCCTTCTATGCCCATTAAAGCAGATTGAGTAATCGATTCCAAATGCACCTCTCTCCCTCTAGAAATGAATTTATCTTTAGCTAGCGAGAATTCATGAAATACTTCTTTTATAGTTTGTAGATAAAATTCTGCTGGTAAGTCCATTACAGATAAATATTCATCATAGAATTTCTTTTGTTTATCAATTTGCTCATTATCTCCATTAATAAGGTGTTTAAATAAATCAACATGAGAGTCTACATGCCTTTGCAGATTCATTGATATAAATCCGGCTAGTTGTAGGAATCCCGGGTAAACTCTTCGTCTGTGACCTGGATAGTTCGATGGTACATTGGTTATTACGGTTTGATCAAACCATACTAAGCTTTTATCTTCAGCAAAATCTCCTGGCTTGGTTTGGTTTTTTCTTGCATCAATTGGCCCCCCTATAAGAATCATAGAATTGGGCACGTGGATATCATTATTTTGTGACATCAGCGATGTAGCTACCAATACTGGTACTGTAGGTTGGCAAACGGCAAGCACATGAACGTTAGGGCCAAGATATCTTATATAATTAATAACGTAATCAATGAATGAATCCAAATCAAAACTACCGCTTGTAATAGGTACTTGGTTAGCGTCAACCCAATCAGTAATATATACATCAAAAAACGGTAACGTATCTTGAACTGTCCCCCGCAATAATGTAGCATGATGGCCAGACATGGGCGCTACTATTAAAAGCTTTGGCTGATATTTCTTATACTCTGGTTTTTCAAAATGCTGTAAATGACAAAACACGTCTTCACACAGAGTATGTTCGTGAATTTCCTGCTCTTTTCCATCTACCATGCATTTGGTAATGCCAAAGGATGGCTTTTTGTATGTTCTAGTCATTCTTTCAGAAATATCAAGAGTAGCTTTCATAACAGAAGCTAAATGCGTTTTGGCGAAAGGATGAGTTGCCTTTTCAAGCCATTCGTGCATCGCCATTATACCAAGTCTAGAATGTGATAAATTATGTCGTGCAGCCTCAACTAGTCCATAAAGAGAATTTGTATCGGGAATAAAATAATTCATAACTGTTACCTTGAATTGAAAAACTATAACATTTATTCTAACATTATTTTTAAGCAACGTTTATAGAAAAATTACTATTATCTTAATTTTACTATAGAGACGATGTATTTTGTATAGTTATTTTAACATATTTTACGAAAGTAGTTCAAACCCAGCTAAATTTTATCTGTATATTGTCTTTATATATTATCTAATTCGTGTTAATAATAAGCGAATAATAATCGGTGTTAATAAATTTATAATGAAAAAGAAAATTGTTGCTTTAGTTGGTCGCCCAAACGTTGGAAAATCAACTTTGTTTAACAGATTGAGTGTGGGTAAAAAAGCTATAGTACACGATAGGCCAGGCGTAACGAGGGATAGAAAATACTCTGATGCCAAAATTGGTCCTATGGAGTTTACTGTTGTGGATACCCCTGGATTAGAAGAATCAGAAGAGGGAAAGCTGGAGCATCGTATGATGCAACAAACCATGATTTCAATCGCAGAAGCTGATTTAGTGTGCTTAGTGGTTGATAATCAGAGTGGTATTACTCCAGCAGATAAATTCTTTGCCGAATTTATTAGGAAATACGCTAAAAATTATATAGTTATAGCTAATAAATCAGAAAAAAGATTTAACCATGACCAAGAATATTATAAATTGGGTTTTGGCAACCCTGTGCCAATTTCAGCAGAACATGGTCAGGGGTTGGCAGATCTTTATGATGCAATTGCAGAAAAAATTGACACGGAAGAGGGAGAGGTAATATCAGATCCTATTAAAGGTGATTGTTTACAAATAGTAATTGCCGGAAGGCCCAATTCTGGCAAATCTACTTTTGTAAATGCAATTATCGGAGAAGATAGGATGTTGACTGGGCCTGAGGCTGGCATTACCAGAGAGTCAATTGAAATAGCATGGGATTATAGAGGAAATAAGATTAAGTTAATTGATACAGCTGGCCTTAGAAAAAGATCTAATGTCACCCATAGTCTAGAAAAGATGTCGACTGGTGATGCGATTGGCAGCATTAAATTTGCCAATACAGTAATTTTAATGTTAGACGCAACAATTGCACTTGAGCAACAAGATCTGACTATCGCAAATTATGTTATTGACCAAGGCAGAAGTCTGGTAATTGCTGTTAATAAATGGGACTTAATTCGTAAAAAGAAAGAATATAAAGAGGAGTTCGAATATAAACTTGGAACTCATTTGCCTCAAGTAAAGGGTATTCCCGTTGTATATCTTTCCGCTATTGATAGTACAACCACAGAAGGAGTTCTGGATAAGTGTATTGATATATATAAATTATGGAACAAAAAAATACCTACATCTAAGTTAAATGACTGGCTGGGGTTTGTGCTTGACCGTCATCCGCTTCCGCTTCATAAAAAACTAGGGCGGAGAGTGAGGATAAAATATATGACTCAAATGAAATCCAGGCCACCAACATTTAAGCTATTTACCAGTGATCCGGACAGCGTAACGGATTCTTACAGAAGGTATTTAACAAATTCTCTGCGAGATGACTTTGAAATGCCTGGAGTTCCAATGAGATTCTATTTTGAAAAATCGGACAATCCATATGCTAAGAAGAAGTGATTATAATAGGATTTGCCAATGAATAAATCAGTCTTATTAACAAGATCAAAAGCTGCAAATAGTACGCTGAAAGAAAAATTTGGTAATAAAGATTTAGATCTAATTGAGTGTAATCTTATTGAATATGAATTATTTCCAGTGAAAGCTGAGTATATAAATCAATTTTCTGACCTAATAATTACTAGTAATTTTGCTGCCAATAACATTCCTGTTGATCCAAGGGCTGATATGCCAGTTTGGGTGGTCGGTGAAAAATCGGCGAATACCCTAAAAAACAAGGGTTATAAAGTTAAATTTTATGCATCAAACGTAGAAAATTTAAAGAGACAAATACCTGACAATTTGTGTAGCAGAATGTTGTATTTATCAGGTGATCATATAAGTATGAATATGCCGCTTGGGGTAACAAGAAAGATTTTATATAAGACAATATACCTTAAACTGCTGTCTGAAAATGAAATTACAAGGTATAAACAAGGTATAGATTATATAGTTTTATATTCTGAGAATTGCGCAAAAACCCTATTAAAATTATTAATAGAAAATAATCTAATGAATTATCTAGGAAACACTACATATATTGCTATAAGCTCTAAGGTTGCAAGGGTATTTGAGCGCGTGTTTAAAAATGTTGTGGTATGCCATGACAGTGACTCAATGTTAAAATATATAGAAAAACATGACTGAAAAGATCAAATCAAAAGAAAAGAAAAGCTATCCCAAAAGTAATAGTAATTTTTTTAGAAATTTTGCTTTAATACTGGGGGGTGTCCTGGTTGCATTTGGATTTTGGATAAAATATAACCCTCAATTATTAGATGGTTTTTTTAAACAAAAATCTTTGTCTATCAAACAACCCGTGGAGCAAATGGATAAAGATAAGTCTGCCTCACAAGAGAATTACTCTGTTGGGCCTGAGCCACCTTTGCTCAGTTTTGCGCCAGAAGGAAGTGAAGTAGTTTTAGGTGAGGAAGAACTTGAGACAGCAGAAGATGAAGAGCTAGAAGCCCAGCACCCTTATGAAATAGAGGTAGAAAGAGATAAATTTGCGGAACAAAACGCTCGTTCTGCAGAGAAGCAGGCTAAATTAGTAAGTGTACTAAATAATTACAGACTATTTCTGGCTAATGCTGACGAGCTAGTTGCTAAATTTAGACAAGATAAAGGGTTTTATAATGAACTAAGAGTTTTTAACTCTATCATTCATCCTGATATGATTAAAAACACTCTATCTTTACTTGAAGATTATAACAAAATGTTATCAAATATGGAATGCGCAGCAACTGATAAATTTGTTGATATTTTTAGTTCAAAGCCATGGAATAAGTTCATAAAAATTACAAAAATTTGTAAAGCT
Organism: Rickettsia typhi; assembly: GCA_945907105.1. Lineage (GTDB taxonomy): Bacteria > Pseudomonadota > Alphaproteobacteria > Rickettsiales > Rickettsiaceae > Megaera_A. The sequence continues at coordinate 21,128 of CAMDSB010000014.1, forward strand.
AGCGAGGAGAGAGAACAGTTAAAAGATGAGATTAATAAAAATCTAGCTGTATTTATTAATTATATATACTCGCCTGAGCTACAAGAGAGTTTTATAAAGTGATGGCTTATTATAGTTTAATGTTTAACCTGAGTATTTCGGATGATTAGATTTTTAATTTTATGTGTAGTTTTTTTTCTCCTTTATATTGGATTTAGTACTATAGGAGAGTATGACTCTGGTATTAAATTTTCTGTATATGATTATCAAATTGAAACTACTTTGTTTGTATTCCTGACTGTGTTTGTGTTTACCCAGTTATTTCTTATGGTAGCTCTAAAACTAATCTTTTTAATATTTGATTTGCCTACTATTTTAAAGAAAAGATGGTATAGGAGAAAATTGCAAAAAATAAACAGTAGATTAATAAATGTTTTAGCTGAATTATTGATGGGTAATAAGAAAAAATCTCTTAAAATAACGAGTAATATATTATCTGAACTTGATGGAGAAAATAAAGATTTTGTCAACTTAGTGCGTGCGGAAGAAGAAGATAGTTTTGACAAGAAAATTCAATATTATCGTAATTTAATTGATAAAAAGAATTTTAGTGTATATGCATCAAAAAAACTTGCAGAAATTTTTTATAACAACACGCATCATATACAGGCTGAAGAATTCGCGCTTAAGGCCTTTAATGAAGATGACACGGATACAGAGTTAATGTTGATTTTGATAAGAATCTATGCAAGCCTAGGCTCGTGGCCGAAAATGGTATTTATTGTATCAAAATTACAAAGGGCCGATAGATCTATGCTTGAGTTGAATTCTGAGGAAATAGCATCTTATTATTATGCAGCTTCCAAGCACTATCTTCAAATAGGATCGGAAGATGAAGCGAAAAAATATCTTGAATCAGCCCTGGAATATAAGCCAGATTATATCGAGGCATTAAACTTATTTATGGAGTTACTTACAAACAGTAATAATTCTGCCGCTATATTGAAAGTTCTTAGATCTGCCTTTTTAGCAAACCCTTGTTTTGAAATTGCGAGAATGTTTGCCGATAGTTCTAGAAGTTCTGCGGAAGCAATTTATGGTACACTCGCGGGTATAGTACAACCGGTGAAATACCCAGCAGTATTTTTGGCGTTAGCAGGATATTTAGGTATTAAAGAAAAAGTGATCGAGATAAAAGAGCAAAAATTAATTTCACATGACTCTGTTTCAAAATAAAGAATTCTATGAAGATTGGCTCTAAATCTGAAATTATTCTTGATAATAAGCAAAAATTTATCTTTGGTATATTGCAAGAAACTGCTGCATCTATTAAGCCTATTACTTTCGTAACTAACATTAGGCATTTATTTTTTAAATCAAAATATCCCAAAAGTATATATCTTCATGGAGGCGTTGGAAGGGGTAAAACTATGCTTATGAAGATGTTTTATGATGAGGTAAAAGTTCCTAAAGAAATCATTCATTTTCAGAATTTTATGCAAATTATGCATAAAAAACTTCACCTGCTTCAGGGAAAATCTGCTAATAAAGTTATTCAAGAATTAGCTGCAGATATTTCAACTAAATCGCAAGTAGTTTGTTTGGATGAGTTTGAAATAAGAGACATTACAGACGCGATGATAATAATGAGATTATTTCGATATTTATTGAAAAAGGGAGTCTTTATCTTTTTAACAACTAATACAATTCCGGATAATTTATATAAAGATGGTATACAAAGAGAATCATTTTTACCCTTTATTGATATGATAAAGAAAAAGTTTCAGGTTTTGTATCTGGATACGGCCATTGACTACAGATATAATGCAGTATCTACAATAAAAAATAGAATCTTATATCCAGCTGATTCAAAAACTAACGCCAAAATTAAAAAGATAAAAGGAGATTTGTATGATGAAGGAGAGCTATCTCCAGTTAATGTAGAGCTGTTTGGCAGAAAACTAAGCTTTCTTAAGGGGCACAGAAATATGCTGGTTACCAATTTTTCTGAGTTGTTTGAGCGACCTATTGGTTATGCTGATTATGTAAATTTAACTGAGCAATTTAAAATTATTATAGTTGAATCGGTAAGAAAGATTAAAGCCGATGAAAATGATATAGTAACGCGTTTTATAAATTTTATCGACAATGCATATTTTAATAAAGTAGTGTTGTTCATGGAAATTGAATGTTTGCCAGAAGAAATTTATTCTTCTAGTAAAAAGAAAGATGCGTTTTTTAGAACTATTTCCAGACTGGCAGAGATGAACTCTGAAGAATATTTATAAGTAAATTCTCTATCATGAATAGTGGCAATCATAGTATTGATATTAAACCGAATAAAAAATTATGACAAACTTTGATAAACCTAAATTTATTACATTTGAAGGAGGCGAGGGTAGCGGAAAATCCACGCAGAGTAAAATGTTATATGAATTTCTTCTTTCTAAACAGATAAAAGCTATTCATACGAGAGAAGTTGGGGGTACAATTGAAGCAGAGAAAATACGGGAGTTATTAGTTTACTCGGAGCTTTTGCCAATGTCGGAATTGTTATTGGTCATGGCTGCTCGCTACGAGCACTTAAGCAAAGTTATTGTACCAGCTCTGATAGATGGATTTTGGGTTATATGCGATAGGTTTGTGGATTCAACAGCTTGTTATCAATCAGGTGAATCTGGACTAACCATAGAAGATATTTTTGAATTGCATAATAACTTAATGGGTGTTGGTCGAGAAAATGAGTATTATGGATCTAAAGCTATGCTGCCCGATCTTACATTTTTTATGGATATCCCGCCTGAAATGGGTTTAGAACGAGTGGCTATAAGAGGAGATGCAAACAAATTTGAAGCTAAAAACATGGCATTTCATCGTAATATATATCAGAGATTTAAGTCCATTTCAGCAAGTCAAGCCGATAGAGTTGTTTCGATAAATTGTGCGAATAAAACAGCTGATGATGTACATAAGATAGTGGTTGATAAAATTTTTATGAATTAGGTGAAAATTAATATGACTAGAAAATTCCCTTGGCTAATAGAATCTTTGCATGTTAATGAGGATGGTATTGTTCATGATAGAACGGATTTACCAATAGAGTTATATAATAAAACTATAGGTTATGGTTGGGTTCATTTAGATGGTACGTCGTCGGATGCAAAATTATGGCTCAAAAAAGAATCTGGTATAGATGAAATATGGGTTGACGCATTACTTGCGATTGAAACCCGTCCAAGGCTAGTAAAAATAGATAACGACACCATATTCATAAATCTACGGGGTATCAATTCTTTTAATAATGAAGAGCCAGAGGATATGATCTCTATCCGCTTGTATGTTACTAAACAGCAAATAATTAGTGTAAAAATCAGAAACTTAAAGGCCATCACTAAACTAAAAATGGATTTTGAGAGTTCCAGGGCTCCCATGAGTACATTTGAGTTTTTACTTACTTTAATTGAGCATATTAACGAAGAGATTGAATCTACTATTGCTGATATATATGAGGCTATAGATGATTTAGAAGAGATGGTTCTAATAGAACATGATAAAGACTTTAGGCAAAATGTTATTGATGTTAGAAGACAGGTGATTATTTTTAGGCGATACTTCTTTCCCAATTTAGATACATTGCAACAATTAGCAAGCATAGAGGGTTTTTTAGGTTCGGGTCCAGATAATGCAAGTAATTTATCTGAAAGCTGTCATAAAATGACTAGATTTATCGAAGAGATAGTATCCATTAGAGAAAGAGCGCAAGTTATTCATGAAGAGTTAAATAACCACCTAACTGAGAGATTAAGCGCCAGTACAAATAAATTATCTGCTATCGCCACCATTTTTCTTCCTATGAGCTTTATCACTGGTTTATTTGGGGTAAACTTGGCTGGAATACCTGGGTCTAATAACGAAAGAGCATTTACAATCTTTTGTGTTGCTACATGTATAGTTTTAGCTGTACAGTTTATAATACTTAAGTGGCATAAATGGTTCTAACCCCTCTCTCAATTCTAAATAAAAGCGACAAAACTTTAATTATAAAAAGTAGTATATGTAATGGCTCTAAAGCGTTTATTTGCTAGTATTCTAATTTTGGCGGTAGTAATAAATCTTATTTTGCTATACAACATAGATCACATAGAAAATGTTATTGAACAAGGGAATGAAATGATAAAAGAAGATAATTTAATTTCTAGAGATATATTATTTGGTAATCCAGATCGAGTTGCTACTAGAATTAGTAAAGATGGCAAACTCCTGAGCTATATAGCTCCAAAAGATGGGGTGCTGAACATTTGGGTGGCACCAATTGATAAAATATCAGAAGCTAAAGTTATTACAAACGAGAAACAAAGAGGAATTAGAAGCTATTTTTGGGCTAACGATAATAGCCATATAATCTATGCTCAAGATAAAAAGGGTGATGAGAACTGGCGGTTATACTCCGTTAATGTGCGAAATGATGAGCAAAAGGACTTAACGCCAAGTGATGGAGTTCGTGCCTCGGTTTTAAAGCTAAGCGATAAATATCCAAATGAAATACTAATTCTGATAAATGACAGAGTACCTGAGTATTTTGATATTTATAAAGTCGATATAGATAATGGTAAACGTGAACTAGTATACAAAAATAGTGCACAGTACTCATCTTTTCTTGCAGATGATGATTTTAAAATACGCCTCGGCTACAAAATGCTTCCTAGCGGAGAGGGTGAAATTTATTTGTTTGAAAATGGCGATATAGAGAAAGCTAAATTATTTCAAAAAATTTCAACTGAGGATATGCTCACTACCGCTCCCCTTCACATTTCTTCGGATGGTACCAAATTGTTTATGAGTGATAGCACGGGAAGAAATACTTCGGCTTTAATTGAGGTAGATTTAAGCACCAGTGCTAGGAAACTAGTATACCAGAATGAGAAGGCAGATATTGATGATTATATAGTTGATACTAAATCGAAGATGATTCAAGGTGTTGCTACTAACTATTTGCGCAAAGATTGGATGATTATTGATTCTAAAATCGCCTTGGACTTAGAATATCTTAAGGAGATTGAAGATGGGGATGTCGAAATCGTATCTAGAACATATGAAGATGATAAATGGGTAGTAGTATTCTCCAAAAGTGATAGTCCGTCGAAATATTATCTTTATTACAGGACGCAAAGAAAGGCACAATTTTTATTTGTATCAAATACAAGCCAAGAAGGATTGCCGTTTTCAAAAATGTATTCGCATAGTATAAAATCTAGAGATGGTTTAGACTTAGTCAGTTACCTTACAATACCAAGGTGGCTTGATAATGGCAAAGGAATTCCGTCAAAGACAGTGCCGCTGATTTTATATGTTCATGGTGGCCCCAATGCACGAGATAGTTGGGGTTTTAGTTCAGTAGTGCAGTGGCTTGCAAACAGGGGTTACGCGGTACTTAACGTAAATTATCGTGGATCAACTGGTTTTGGCAAGAATTTCAGCAATGCAGGAGATGGACAGTGGGCTAGAAAAATGCAGGATGACCTTGCTGATGGAGTGGGGTGGGCTATAGATAATAAAGTGACCCAGAAAGATAAAATAGTCATCATGGGCGGAAGTTATGGTGGTTATGCTGCCCTTGTTGGTATGACAATAACTCCAGATATGTATGTCGCTGGAATTGATATAGTTGGACCATCTAATCTTGAAACGTTATTAAATTCCATACCTCCTTATTGGAAACCTCAGATGGCTCATTTAATTAAAATTATCGGAGCTTCACCTGATACAGAAGAGGGTAGACAGTTTTTAAAAGAAAGGTCTCCAGTGAGCTTTGCCGAAAATATAAAAAAGCCACTGCTTATTGTGCAAGGGGCAAATGATCCACGCGTAAAACAAGCAGAATCCGATCAAATAGTTGAAGCTATGAAAAAGCTTTCAATACCCGTTGTGTATTTACTTTATCCAGATGAAGGTCATGGTTTAGCAAGGCCGGAAAACAGGCTTTCAATGTATGCTAATGCAGAAGTATTTTTAGCTAATTTTGCCGGCGGAAGATTTGTTCCACATAATAATAACTTTCCCGGCTCTTCTGTAGTGGTAAAAGAAGGAAAAGAGATAACATGGACAAGAGAAAAGGAATGACTATAAGTGTAATGAATAACATTCTAGTAAAATTCAAGATTGCTTGTTATTAACCATTTTTGTGTTTTTGAAAACTACATAATCCTTGCCAATTTCTGGAAAAAATTCTTTTGTAAATGGAAACATTTCTTCAGTATTGTTATTAAATCTTATTTCTATGATGTCACCTGCACCAAAATTAGCAACATCGATAATGATGCCAATTTTTTCACCTTTTTCATTTACTACGAAAAATTTTCGTAGGTCGCTTATATAATATTCATCTTCTTGAGTGGCGGGCAGAGTATCGCGTAGACAAAATAATTTTGTCCCAGATAATGCTTCAGCAGTGTTACGATCCTTACTTCCAGCAAACCTACATACTATTGTCCCATTAGAATTTATTCTTACCTTTTTTAATTTAATTTGAGCAGTATTTTCGTCCAAAATATCAATAGCTAAGATATTTTCTTTGGGGTCAGTAAATGATTTAACTATCACATCTCCCTTTATTCCATGAGCTGCTGATATTACACCAACTAAAATTAATCTATCATCTTCTTTCATTTCTTGCTCTTTGATTGATATATTTCTAAAAAACCATTAGTCTTGTTCTATCTTCATAAATTAAATTTAATCTAGCATGAAAAAACTATTTATTGGCTCGGTGATCATTGCCCTAATAATAACAGGGGTGGTAAGTGCATCAATAGCATTTACCGATTTTACAAAAATATACCAAGAATTTGTTAAAAGCACCAGAATAGATGTTGCTACTCT
>CAMDSB010000015.1 GCA_945907105.1 Rickettsia typhi
AATGATAGAGCGTCCTAAGGCACATGAACTAATTTTAGGTGTTTCGGAAGATAGTGTTTTTGGTCCAGTTATGCTTTTTGGAAGTGGTGGGAAAGCCGTTGAAATGGTTAAAGACAACTCCCTGGCACTACCTCCATTAACAACGGAATTAGCGACTGAACTAATTATGCGTACTAAAATTTATAATTTGTTGAAGGGTTATCGTGATGAAAAAGCAGCAGACATAGCAGCTATTGCTCAGTGCTTGGTTAATTTATCCCAATTAGTAATAGATCTCCCAATGGTCAAAGAACTAGATATTAACCCCCTAATTGCGGATCATCACGGGGTAATTGCTTTAGATGCTCGTATTAAGGTGAATCTTGGGGTTGCTGATTACAATCGCTTAGCAATTGCTCCCTATCCACATCATTTAGTTAAAAAAGTTAAAATAGCTGATTATGATGATTTGATATTACGCCCTGTAAAATCTAAGGATAATATTGCGTTGAATGAGGCTTTAAATACAATTAAATTATCAAATTATTCCCAACTTCTATCGTCGTTGCCATATGAAATATCTTTAGTATCCACTCGTCTTAGCCAAATTGATTATAATAAGGAAATGGTGTTTGTAATAGAGAATCAAAAACATAAGAATCAAATTTTGGGTGTTGCACGAGTGCGAAAAATAACAACCGGGAAAAGTATAGCTTATGAATGCATGTTTGATGTTATACCGGAATTTTATAGTAATGCTAATGTATTGCTAGAATATGTAATCGAATATGCCCGTTCTACTAAAGTTAACACCTTATTTACTGACGTATTGCATCCTATGTTTTATGAACATTATATAAAAGCTGGCTTCAAAGAAACTCCTCACAGTAAAAAAGGTACAAACAGACTGGTCTATGAATTAGGCTCTGTTGCATGAACCGGGTTTGGGGCTAGTTTTTTGGCTCTGTTGTAAATATGCGTAAATGGAAATAAGCTAGTCAATATCGATACCAGATAGAGACTAGCTTATTAACATTTTCTGGTATTTGCTAACAGAGCCGCTATGACTTAATTCTCCACCCTTTATCAATTAGCTTAACCAGAATAGCATACATTATTCCATTTGATATCATAAGAAAGAGCACCCCGCCTGTGATATTACCATCTGCCTGATCAGTAAGACAATATCTAAAACCATCGATAATATAGAAGAAGGGGTTTAGTAAATTAATTTGCTGAAATATAGTAGGAAGAGATTGCACTGAATAAAACGTACCAGACAAAAATGATAGTGGAGTGATAAGGTAGCTTGTAATGGCTGAATGTTGGTCAAATGAGTTAGAAATTAATCCTGATAATAACCCTAATTTTCCAAGCAAAGTACACGACGCCAGTACATAAAAAACTAATAAAAATGGATGCGCTAGGGTGTAGTCAACAAAAGGTATCAAAGCAACTGCAACAGCTATTCCAACAAATATACCTCTCAGCACTGCTCCAACAGTAAATGCTATTATGATTTCAACACTACCAAAGGGAGGAGTCAAAATATCAGAAATATAACCTAACATTTTACTCATAATAAAAGATGATGAGCTATTGGCAAAAGCATTTTGTACTATACTCATAGCTATTAAGCCATAACCCATAAAATTAATGAACTTAATACCTGAAACCTCGCCCTTATGACTCCCAATAGCCAGAACAAAAACTGCCAAAAAAATTAATGCTGAAACGACGGGGGTGAATATGGTTTGGTGATAAACCCGCAAAAATCTCTTTATCTCACGTAAAGTCAGGCTATAAGTACCATACCAATTCATCTTTTCCATAATAAATAATCACTATTAATTTTTCATAGATTATGATATATTCCGCGGAGATTTTTATCAATAATAATTAAATATTATGCATTGCCTAAAAGTCATCTTTGAACATTTTTTGCATTCATGGTGACTCTTTAAAATGCAATAGATAGTGTTACTACAAATATATCAAAAATGTCAAAGAAGTTATACATAAAGACATATGGTTGTCAGATGAATGTTTATGATTCGCTGAAAATGCAAGAATTATTGACTCCATTTGGTTTTGAGACCACCACAATGCCTGATGATGCTGATATGGTTATTATCAATACTTGCCATATTCGAGAAAAAGCTTCTGAAAAAATGTATTCCGAGCTTGGAAAAATAAAAATTATAAAAGATACCAGAAAAAAAATCTCTCTTGATACTATAATCACTGTAGCTGGTTGTGTTGCACAAGCTGAAGGAGAAGAAATTTTTAGGCGAGCTCCTTATGTCGATATAGTCGTTGGCCCTCAATCTTACCATACATTGCCTGATCTGTTGGCAAAATTAGCTAGATCAGAAAAGCACTTGATTGATCTGGACTTCATCGAAGAAGAAAAGTTTGATAATCTCCCACAAACATTTGAAGGTCAAGGAGTAAGCGCTTATGTTTCTGTTCAAGAAGGTTGTGATAAATTCTGCACTTTCTGTGTAGTGCCCTACACTAGAGGAGCAGAATTTTCAAGACCAGTTGAGCAGATATATAGAGAGTCTATGGCTTTGGTTGCAAAGGGAGCAAAAGAGATTCATTTACTTGGTCAGAATGTCAATGCTTATCACGGTAAAACTAGCCATGAGCAAACTTGCAGCTTAGCGGATTTGATTCGTCATGTTGCTAAAATCAATGGTCTAGAACGCATAAGATATATGACTTCTCATCCAACAGACATGAGTGATGATTTAATCGCCCTTCATGGTTTAGAGCCAAAATTAATGCCCTTTCTACACCTGCCTGTTCAGTCTGGATCTAACAAGATATTAAAGGCAATGAACAGGAAACACACCAGGGAAGATTATTTCACAATTATTGATAAACTTAAGATAGCACGCCCAGACATGGTCCTGTCTTCTGATTTTATTGTTGGATTTCCTGGAGAAACAGATGAAGACTTTGCCGATACTCTTGATCTAGTTAAACGCATAAAATTTGGTCAGTGTTTTTCTTTCAAATATAGCCCAAGGCCAGGGACCCCTGCAGCAGCAATGGCTCAAGTACCAGAAAATATACAGACAAAAAGATTAGCTATCTTGCAAAAAGAATTATTTAAACAACAACTTGAGTTTAACGAATCATGTGTTGGCAAAATTATGCCGGTATTATTTGAAAAAAATGGTAAGTTTGATGGTCATATTGGTGGCAAAACGCCTTATATGCAATCTGCTTATGTTACCGATGCAGATAAAAGCTTAATAGGCAAGATTATGAATATAAAAATTACTCAAGGTTCAGCCATTAGTGTTACAGGATTTGTATTATGATATTGAGATTTATTATACTAACATCAAAATTAGTACTGTTTCTTGGTATGCTAGGAGCAGCAATTTTGATGTATATAATATACCATTATACAAAAGATTTGCCTGATTATTCACAGCTAAGAAAATATTACCCACCATCTATTACTAGAATGTATTCCTCCGATGGTAAATTGATAGAAGAGTTCGCTAGAGAACATCGTATATTTATTCCTATTAGTTCTATTCCAAAACCACTAATACAAGCATTCATTTCAGCTGAAGATAAGAATTTTTATAGCCATGAAGGCATTGATATTTTTAGTATTTTTAGGGCAGCAGTAACAAACATTTCTCACATTATTCATCACCGCCGGCCAGAAGGCGGTTCAACGATTACACAACAAGTAGTAAAAACTTTTTTACTTTCTCCTGAGCGTTCTTTTGAACGAAAAATCAAAGAAGCTATTCTTTCTTACAAACTTTCTCAAGTATTCACTAAAGATGAGATTTTGGAACTATACCTAAACCAAATATTCCTCGGGAAAACTGCCTACGGCGTAGCGTCAGCGGCATTAAATTATTTTAATAAATCAATCGAAGAACTGACAACCAGTGAATGCGCGGTCCTTGCTTCCCTACCTAAAGCACCTTCACAATATAATCCAGAGAAAAACTACAAAAGAGCAGTTGAGCGAAAAAATTATGTAATCGGCAGAATGTATGATGACGGATACCTAACTAAGGAAGAAGCAAAGAGCGCAATTGATGAGCCAATAATACTAGCTAAGTTTGATAAAGCTCTCACTATAGATGCAGACTTCTATGCCGCAAAGGTACGAGAAGAAGTGATCGAAATGTTCGGCGAGGAATATTTCTATACCGCTGGTCTTACGATTATGACCTGCGTTGATTCCACGATGCAGAAAGCAGCCACCAACGCATTAAGATTTGGCATTAAGGCATATGATATGAAAAGAGGTTATCGTGGCTCTTTGCAAAATATCGATCTTGCAAATTGGCAGGAAACCCTCAAAAAAATACCAAGTCCATATGGACTGTTGCATTACAAACTAGCCGTTGTATTAGACGTTACTGATATACAGGCTAAGATTGGACTAGCCAATGGCTCTACTACTTTAATTTACTTAAAGGATATGAGCTGGACAGCAACCAATATCAAATCGGTAAAAAGAATATTAAAAACAGGTGATGTGATCGCTGTTGAGATAATAGGTAAGAATTATTTCTTACAACAAATGCCTGAAATTAATGGTGGCATTATGATTATAGAACACGAGACTGGTCGTGTCTTGGCGGCCGAAGGTGGCTATGATTTTAGTGTCAGCAAATTTGATCGCACAACACAAGCTAAACGCCAACCTGGATCTCTGATCAAACCATTTGTATATATGGCCGCACTAGAAAATGGAGCCAAACCCAATGATATTTTCGATGATGCTCCAATCGACGTATATCAAGGCCCTGGCCTTCCTATATGGCGACCAAAGAATGATAATGGTAAATATCTTGGGCCTATAACGCTTAGAAAAGGCCTGGAAAAATCACGCAATCTCATTACCGTTAGAGTTGGTCAGTTCGCTGGCCTTGGTAAGGTTGCCGCCCTTATTCGCAGATTCGGTATTACTGATAGTCCAAAAGTCGTTCATTCTATTGTTCTTGGAGCACTAGAAACTACCTTGGAAAAAATGACCATTGCTTTTAGTATTATTGCTAATGGTGGGAAAGGAGTTGAACCCCAATTCATTGAGCTAATCAAAGATCGTAAAGGTAACATAATTTACAAACGAGATTACATCGAATGCCAGGAGTGCAAATCCAGCACTACCGTCTCTATAGATAATGCTCAAGCTCCAACAATACAGAAACCGGACCTACCTGTTATTATTGATGAAGCTACCGATTACCAGATGATCTCATTGTTGATGGGTAGTGTACAACGAGGAACAGGCGTGGGTGCAAAAAGTCTCCCTTACACTATAGCTGGAAAAACTGGAACAACTAATAAAGCTAAGGATGTGTGGTTCGTAGGCTTTACACCAAAAATAGTTGTTGGTACATATATTGGTTTTGATAATCCAAAGAGCTTGGGTAACTCAGCTTTTGGTTCCACCTATGCACTGCCAGTCTTTGTCCATTTTATGACCAATGGTTATAAATTTCCTTCAGTAGATTTCATGGTTCCAGATTCAATAAGATTTGAATCTATTGATTATGAAACAGGCAAGCCATCTTCTGCACCAAATGCTATAATTGAAGCATTTAAAGTACCTGGTTATAATCCTAAGATTTCTCCTAAGAATGAGGAAACTGGCAACGAGCAGGTTTCACCCATTACCAATATAGAAGATTTAGAGGGCTCAGAAGAAATTTATTAATACCATTAACACCTACTTATTCCTTGTAAGCTAATATATAATTGCTACACTAAAATAAAGTTAAATATTTTATTTTAGGTAATAATTATGTCCAAAGATGATGATCGTTCAGAACTTGAGAAACGCTTTCAACAAGAACGCATCAAAGAATTAGCAGAAATTCGTAAAGGTAAAATAGACCTAGGTAAGTTCCAAGAAGTTAACTACTCTCTAGGTAATAAAATAGTGGCTCACCAATCAGACTTCGTTGCTAAAGGTAAGAAACAATCAGGTGTTTCTGCTGGATATATTGCTACTAAAGCTGGCACAGATGAGACTTTTATCCTAAAACATTTCTATAAAAATCACGATGATTGTTTGCTCGAACCAACTGTTAAAAAACAAGAGCAGGCGGTTTCTGATAGACAAGATGGCGTAAGGGAGCTTTTTGTTCAACCATGTACCAATTTCTTTTATACGACAGAGCTCCAAAAGAAGAATTAGTCACTCCAGACCAGGGTAATCCTAAGTCCTTATACGTTCGATCTAAGTTTTTCGATAACGTGGTTCCAATGGCAGAATTTAGTGGAGAATTATTCTTTGATCCATACAGTAGTAAATTTAAAAAAGTTGAAGGTTTTGAAAAATTAATAGCATCTTGCCATATGCTTGGCGAATTTGATTATCACGCTAATAATATCATGGTCCAAACTCAACAAGATGAAAGAGGTCAAAACCATTATGTTTTTACCAAAATAGACCATGGTAGATCATTAGCAGCTTTTAACCAAGATTTTGGAGCTATGATAGATAAAACCGCAAAATCTTTTATGAATTTCGGTTATGACGAGGCTATTGCAAATGGCAATTTATCATTCAGCATTGATAAATATTCGGAGTCATTAAGACAAATGACCAGTCAATTCACCTCAGACCAAATTGATGCAATGGTTGAGCAAAAAGTAGCCGAATTAAAAAAAGCTGGTTTTGATCCTAATGGCTTGACTGCTCAATATACCTTTGCTAATAAGCTATCAAAAGCGACCTCTAAACCCATTACTAGTTTTGAAGATCTAGCATCAACTTATAAAGACTTATTGAAAAAGAATCTAAGTAATATGCAAGAAATCTCAAACCAAGCTGAGATCATCACCAAGTTCACAGGCGTTAGTGAATCATTTAAAAATGGTGGATGGTTGCAATCTTTTGCCCATTCCAAGTTTAAAGACCCTGTCGCATATGCGGCTCATAATGATATAAAAATAGAAGGAAAAAATGCATTACAGTGGGCTTATGAAAATAATTATAAGATCAAAGTGACCACTGAAAAAGAACAAACAACTGAAATTCAAGAAAAACAATGGCAAAAAGGAGATGATAATCAATGGAAAGAAGTTGAGGTTACAGTTTCTAAATCTGAAAAAGTAACAAAAAGCCTTGAACCAATAGTTTATGTGCAGGTCTTAAAAAAGATGGCGCGCTGTCAAAATCGGAACTTGAATTTGTAAGCCAAGCGTCAGAATTAGGGCTAAAATATACAGAAAATGTTACTTATAAAGATTTTCTTTCTGATCGAAAAATTGAAACAGATGCGAACATAGTTAAACAAATGCATAGCAAAGATACAGAAATTTCTGAAAATATTTTAGTGCCTTTAATTGATAGATTTGCAAAAGACCATCTCACTACTAAAAACGCTTCTAAAGAAGATGTAGCTAAATTTTATGAGAAAGTTTTAGATACTCTAAAAAAAGAAAATTACATTACTGATAAAGAAATTCAAACTATGAAAACACCTGCAAAAGGAGAAAAATCTTCTGATTTTGATAAAGCAGTTGATAATACATTAACATTAGTAAAAACTAATACTCCAAAAATTGAAGGTTTAGATAAAATGAAATATGGGGTAGCTAATTTTTGTAAGAAAATTGGCTGCACTAATATATCAAACTATTTTATGAAAAAAATTTCTCCAGAAAATTTAACCCAAATACATAACACTGAAAAAGCAATAGGAGCAAGCCTGAAATTAAATGAAATGCTAAAATCTCAACTAGGCAAAGAAAGTGTTGGCAGCAAACGAATCGAAAATATTCAATCTAAAACAATTGGAAAAATTGAAGACCGGACTAACAAGCAAAAAGGTGGAGGTGTAAGTAGGTAAAAAAATAGAAGACTTAGATAACTCAGAAGAAATTTATTAAAAACTTTCTTAACTATTTTTACTTGTAATCATTAATATATTATTGTTATACTAATAACATATTAATTGTTCTATATTGGATATAATTATGCGCTCAATGTTAAAAATAATTGCTATTATTTTCCTATTCTCTACAACATGTAATGCTTCACAAATAAAATTACCTACTGATAAAAAGTTAATTTCATTCCTAAATGAGCTTTTTGATAATAATGATGAATTTACAAAAACACATGACTCAAAGTTTTTTGATAGGTTTCGTAATTCCCAGACACCTCATTTAACCATAATAAAATGTTCAGACTCGAGAGTAAACTTAGATGCTTTTGACTCAACGCCAGATAATGATGTCTTCTCAATTAGAAATATAGGCAATCAAATTATAACCAATGAAGGCTCGATAGATTATGGCGTAAGAGTACTAAAAACTCCTTATTTAATGGTTGTTGGTCACTCTGGTTGTGGAGCTATAAAGGCAGCGCATAAAGGTATAAAAACACAAATTGCTGCTATTGATAAGGAACTTAGTACAATTAAATTAAATAATGACACAACTATTAATGATGCAATATTAGATAACGTTCATGCACAAATTGAAGTGGCAAAACATAGATATAAGTCTCTGGTTGATTCAGGAAAACTAACAATTATTGGAGCAATATATGATTTTAAAAATGATTTTGGCTTAGGTGATGGAAAAGTTATCTTAGTTAATGTTAACGGCATAAAAGATAAAGAAATAATACGTAAAACATACATCTCTAAGGTAAAAACTCTAAAATCAATGTAGTTTTATAACCGTTGCTCCCGTCAAGTATAGTTGAGATTGAAGAAAACGTGATTACCTCAACTAATTTGACGGTGCCTTAAAATACAAGCAAACTTAAGAAAATAGTAAATAGATAAAAAATAGAATACCAGAAAAGTTTTTTAGCATATTTGTTATCACTATCCCCAAATAATTTTATAGTATAATACATAAATCCAAAACCTAAAGTGAGTGCTATTACTAAGTATATAATACCAGACATACCTAAAATATAAGGTAATATAGTAGTTATAACCATCAAAATGCTATAGAAAAAGATTTGCTTCTTAGTGTATTGATCTCCTTTTACTACTGGCATCATAGGCACACCACAATCGCGATAATCTTGTACTCTAAACAAAGCCAAAGCCCATGAATGAGGTGGAGTCCACATAAAGATTATAGCAAATAAACTAAACGATTGCCAAGAAACATCCGCGCTCACTGCTGCCCACCCAATCATCGGTGGCAATGCTCCAGCAACACCTCCAATTACTACATTTTGAATAGAAGAACGTTTTAGCCAAATTGTATAAATAAATATATAATATAAAATAGTTATGCTAAGTAAAATCGCCGATATAATATTTATGCATAAAGCCATCAAGATGACTGATAAAACACCAGTGACAACGCCAAATGACAATGCTTCTTCAGGGTTAATAGCACCTGTTATAATGGGACGTTTTTGAGTACGCTTCATAATTGCATCTATATCACGATCGTACCACATGTTAATTGCAGCAGCAGATCCAGCTCCTATTGTTATGAATAAAATTGCAGATATTGCAATCAAAGGATGAATATTTCCTGGAGCAAGCGACAATCCACAAAATGCTGTAAATACCACAAGTGACATAACTCGCGGTTTCATAAGCGCTATATAATCAGCTACTGAAGGGTCATCATTCACATGTTTAACAGCAAAGGCTTTGCTCATTACTATTTTATAACTGGCTGTTTGTTGAATGTATGATATGGAGGAGGAGATTTCACTGTCCATTCAAGAGTATCTGCTCCTTCTCCCCAAGGGTTATCAGGACATGCTTTACCGAATTTTAATGTATAAAATACAATAAATACAAAGAAGAAAGCTGCTCCCATAGAAATTAATGATCCAACAGTTGAAACATAATTCCAGCCAGCAAAAGCATCTGGATAATCCGGTATTCTTCTTGGCATTCCAGCAAGACCTAAAAAATGCTGTGGAAAGAAAGTTAGATTTACACCGATAAATGTTACCCAAAAATGGACTTTACCCATCCATTCTGGATATTGTTTACCGGACATTTTACCAAACCAATAGTAAAAACCAGCAAATGCTGTAAACAAAGCCCCAAGTGACATTGTATAATGGAAATGAGCAACAACATAATAAGTATCGTGCAAGACCCTGTCTAGGGCTGAATTAGATAGAATAATCCCCGTAACCCCACCAAATGTGAACAAAATAATAAAACCTATAGAAAACAACATTGGCGTTTTAAAGCTAATTGATCCACCCCACATAGTAGCAATCCAACTGAAGATTTTAATACCAGTGGGAACAGCTATAACCATTGTTCCAGCAGTAAAATATATCAAAGCATTATATGACAAACCTACTGTAAACATATGATGCGCCCAAACAATAAACCCAATAAATCCAATAATTGCCATAGCACAAACCATTCCTGTGTAACCAAATATTGGCTTGCGAGAGAATGTTGAAATAACCTGCGATACAATACCAAAACCAGGTAAAATTATAATATACACCTCAGGATGACCAAAGAACCAAAATAGATGCTGAAATAGCACAGGATCACCCCCACCTTCTGGGGTAAAGAAATGCGTACCAAAATTACGATCCGTCAACAGCATAGTTATTGCCCCAGCTAAAACAGGCAACGCAAGAACTAGTAAAAATGCTGTAATTAAAATTGACCAAACAAATAACGGCATTTTGAATAACCCCATACCAGGAGCACGCATATTAAAAACCGTAACTATGATATTTATTGACCCCAAAATTGAGGACATGCCTGCCAGATGCAAACTAAAAATTGCCATATCCACAGCTGCCCCAGGATGACCGGCTAAATTACTAAGCGGAGGATACAGAGTCCAACCGGTCCCTGCCCCCCCATCGACTAAACTAGATAAAAGCAAAAGTAGAAAAGACGGCACTAATAACCAAAAACTGACATTATTCATTCTTGGAAAAGCCATATCTGGTGCACCAATTAGCAATGGCACAAACCAATTACCAAATCCCCCGAAAAGCGCTGGCATAATCATAAAAAACACCATGATTAAAGCATGAGCAGTAATCAAAACATTATAAAATTGATGATCACCTCCTAAGAAATTTGATCCTGGATGAGCAAGTTGTAAACGAAATAGTACAGAAAATAATCCCCCAACTAAGCCAGCTATTATTGCAAAAATAATATACATGCTGCCAATATCCTTGTGGTTAGTCGACATTAGCCACCTTCCCAAACCACGGGGCGTATCGTCATGTCCATGATCAGTCATATTAAGCTTTTCCATTATTTAGTCCCGTGCGCTAATCTTATTGGCCTATTGCTATTATTGGTGCTACTGGCAAATTTTATTTTTGCGCTGTTTACCCACTCTTCGAATTCTTCCTTACTAACTACTTCAACGGCTATAGGCATAAAGCCGTGCTTAATACCGCACAACTCTGAACACTGGCCATAAAAAACACCTTTCTTCTCAACTTTAACCCATGTTTCATTAATTTTACCTGGTACTGCATCGGTCTTTATACCAAAAGCCGGCACAGAGAAACTATGCAAAACATCTGCTGCCGTGATTAAAAATTTTATTGTCGCACCTTGAGGTACCACAATCCTGTTATCAACTTCAAGAAGACGTAACTGGCCAGGCTTTAAATCAGTCTCTTGGATCATGTAGCTGTCAAAGCCAAAATTTCCATGATCTGGATAAGAGTACGACCAATACCACTGAGAGCCAACAACTTTTATAGTCATATCAGCTGGAGGCGCATGCTCTGCCATTTTCAAAAGTCTGAAAGAAGGGATAGCAATCATAACTAAAACTATTATTGGGATAACTGTCCAAATTACTTCAATAGCAATATTATGAGTAAATTTTGCTGGAATCGGATTAGCCTTAGTATTGAACCTGAATATTACATAACAAATAAGAAATACTACAAACAAAACAATTGCCGTAGATATTATAAGCAAAAAATTATGAAAATGATGCAACTCACGCATCAGTGGGCTGGCCGCTTCTTGAAAGTCTATTTGCCAAGGCATGGGCTCAGCAGAGGCTGTATTTCCAGCAATAAATATAAATAATGCAGTAAAAAATCTTTTCATGGTTAGATTATATAAAAAATAAAATAACTGCCACCTCAGCACAACAAAACTTCTAGTATAATATCGCAAATTGAGAGCAAACTAAAGACATATATAGCGATGAAACCTAATTTAGCATATATTCTGCATAATTAGCACTACACTAGGAATATAAATTAATTCACCACTTCCTGTTTAAAATAATATATAAGAATTCAAAACAGGAAATGGTATACTTAACTACAATTATTTAAGGTAGTTCAAACCTTCTTCAAGGCCTTTTATTGAGATTGGCAAACTAAGTTGTTTACCTTCGAGGTTCATAAAGGCTACTACATTTTCAGAATTTGAAAGCAAAGCTTTTAGATCTGCATCAGAAAGAGGAACCACGGCTTGACATCCACCTGCAATACACGTTGTATACTTGCCCGGAGCAATTAGTTTTTTAGAGCTTATTATAGAAGTACCAGCTTCAATTCTTACTCCAAGTGGCAAAGTCTGAATTAGCTTTAATTCTTGCTTAGGACCAAAATAGCCTATTTGGAATAAAGCCACAGGCTGTTGAGTCTTATCTTCTTGCGTAACATTGATTTGTTGATTTAATAGGCATACTTCAGGAGTTTTTGTTTTTTCATCAGCTGGTGTACAAGAAACTTGCCAATCTCCAAATTTCTTACCATCTGTTTTAGCGGCAGAAGCAACATTTAACTTTGAAAAAGTAAATACTGCAGTTACTATTAGTAAACCTACTACTATGAATGTAAGTTGTTTTGTGTTTGTTTTCATGATTATTTATCTAAAAAATTTAAATACTTAAAACTATATGAAAGATTTATGGTGGGCGATGACAGATTCGAACTGCCGACCGTCTCGGTGTAAACGAGATGCTCTACCAGCTGAGCTAATCGCCCTCAAAGCTTGCCTGCGTAATATGCACTAGTTTTTTAAAAGAATCAAGTCTTTTATCGTTAATATATTGATTGAACCAATTTTTCATTTATCGTGTAGAAGAAGTATCGTGTAGAAAAAATCTATAAATAATAAGTAATTAATGAAGAAAATCCTTAACTTAATTGATTCAGTCGTTGACCATAAAATATCTTTAAAAGAGCTATACTTTTCTCTCACTACATGGTTTTGTTTACTCGTATTATTTCTTGGTTTTACAACTAAGTTTCATACCACATTATTAATTGCAAATTTAATAATAGCCCTTTATTTTTACTTAATAATAATACTCATCACAAACCGCATCCTTCTTTCTGGCTTTTCAACCCTTCTATTAGCAGTTTTATTTGATTACATAAAGCTAATAAAATGGCAATTCCTGATGCAGGAATTATCTGCTGCAGATTTTTTTATGCTTAAACTGTTAATAAACCACGGTCTTATGAGGCTTATTTATGAATATGCAACTAAAGAGATCTACTTAATATTTGTACTATTATTGATTAATTTTATTTTACTTTGGAATAAGTTCGACACTTTCCTTGATAAGCAACGCCTCGGGAGTAGAAATTTTTATGCATTAAGATTAGTCTCTTTTTGTGTAGCAATTCTACTGAGTTCAAAGCTGTTTGAAATAGCTTTTGATAAAAAATCATATTTTCATTTAGCAATTGAGTCAATAAAGAATGAAAGCAAAGAGTACCCAAGAAAAGTCTATGGCCCATTTGCTGACATAATATTTACTATTCAGGATATTTATATCGATCCTAAAGCAGGAGTAATCGACGAAAGCTTAATACTAGATAAAGTAGAAAAAGAGAAAAACATACATATTACAATCAAAGATGAAATGCCTGATATAGTAGTTATTCTTAACGAATCAGTATTTGATCCTAGTAAGCTAGATTACGATTTTGAAGACAAACTAAAATTCGAGTTTTTCCAAAATGGAAAATATACAAAATATAGCGGAATATTAAACGTCAATACATTTGGTGGTAGCTCTTGGATAAGTGAATATGAAATCAATACGGGTGTACCACACAAGTCATTTACTGGACCTAGTTACATGCCATTTATCACTCTCGTTCCACACACAAATAATTCTATCATGTCTTACCTAAGGTCTATAGGTTATAGAGTGGAAGTTCTATATCCAGTGGACAAGAATTTTTCCCTAGCGCTAGATGCTTATACAAAGCTTGGATCTCATGAGATTACAGACATTTATGAGTATGGATTTGAACCAGAAAGTTGGGGGCGTGTACCAGATAAAATGATTGGCGATATGGTTATCGATGCCCTCGATAGAAACCCAGAAAAACCTAAATATATTTTTGCAGCCACGATGCTTAACCACGGTCCTCATTCAAGCTTTTTTCCTGACAATATAGGCTGTAGCCTCTCAATGAACGATCAATTATGTTCAAAACTTAATGACTATATTGCAAGGCTAGCAAAAACAAACGAAGACCAGCTGGACCTAATTGAAAAATTAATGAAACGCAAAAAGAAAACTATAATTGTAAATTTTGGTGATCACCTACCTTCTTTTGAAGGTTTTTCAACGCAACTCAGATTTACTAGAGACATAAAAAATTATTTCAAAACTTTCTATAATGTGAATGCAAATTTTGATATTAAAGATGATTCACAATATCCAGCACTTGACATAACTTTTATTCCAGGACTACTTCTTGATATAGCAAAAATCAATGGTAATTCTTTCTATAAGGCAAATTCATTTATCAGAAAGAATTGTAACGGTCAAATCGCCGGTTGTACAGACAACAATAAACTGCTAGAAAGTTACAAAAGCCTCATTGTTAAGCAACTTGATTTCTAAGCAACTTAACCTCTACCTTGAACTTCGTTGAGAATATAAAATATTTATGACAACATGAACAAAAAGATAAATAGCTCCACCACAGAGAATTACAACTGGAGCAAATGGTAAATCAGCATAAAACGATAATAAGATGCCAGAACAGTTCATCATAATGGCAAAAAAGATCGCCAACCAAATCATCATTGTTGGTGTTTTAGACGTAAGACGTGCAATCATAGCCGGTATCAGTATCATGCTCGTGACCAATAATGCGCCTACAATTTTTATAGTCGCAATTATCGCAAATGATAAAATTGACAAGAAGAGAAGCTCGAGTATTTTTACAGATATTCCTTTTGAATGAGCTATATCCCTGCTTAGTATTGTTAAAATAAGCTGACGAAATGACATTATCAAAAACACAGAAGTAACAGCAAGAATTATACATAATCTAACCACATCTTCGCTGGTTGCTCCAATTATATCACCAAAAAATAAGCTATTAAAATTAAAACGACCAGGAAAAATGCTAGCCAACACCAGTGCCAATGAAATCATTACACTCGAAGCCAAGCCAATAGCAGCATTATTACCTGACTTAGTTTTCATCTTAAAAACCAATAAAGCAAAAAACAATGTATTTACGATGCCAGCGTATATAATCGGCAACCCAGCAATTACGCTCACGGCTAGTGCCAACATACTAGCATGGGATAGTCCCTCACCAAAATAAACGTAACGCTTCCACAGTACAACACAGCCAAGCGGCGCGAAGATCAAACCTATTAAAATAGATACAAATATTATAATTTCCATAAATTAGTGTTTATGATCGTGAGTATGAATATAAACTCCAATTTCAGATAGAGCATTTTTAAAAGCACTATTATTATCAATGTCCGTCGGTTTTCCGCTGCAACAAACATGACCATTTAGGCAAATAACTTGGTCAGAATTTTTCATTACGGTGAACAAATCATGTGAAATCATAAAAATTGTCATGCCGAATTTATTTTTTAACTCTGCTAACATTTTATAAAATTCCTGTTGGCTCACAACGTCCAGATACTGCGTGGGCTCATCCAAAATTATTAAATCCGGTTTACTCATTATAGCTCCAGCAAGAAGAATCTTCTGCAATTGCCCTCCGGATATTTCAGCAATATCTTTATTTTTTATTTCATCGAAATCTAAAAAATAAGATAAAGCAAAGTCTTCTGATATTGTCTTATGATTCGATAAAATCTCCAACAACCCTTTCACAGTCATAGGAATTGCAAAGCTTAAATCTAAACTTTGCGGCACATACCCAATCCGTAAATCTTTTGAAATTATTAATTCGCCGCTATCATATGACTCAAGACCCAATATAATTTTAGCGACTGTAGTTTTACCAACTCCATTTTGACCAATTAAAGTGGTAATTTCACCTTTGTTTAATTTAAAGCTTATCCCCTCAACTACAGTATGGTTACCGAATTTTTTTGATAGGGATTTGAATTCAACGAGTGGAGTCATAAAACTTGAGCAACTAAATCTGATATCATTCGTCGAAAAAATCAGAAGATGATATCAGATTACCTAATATTTGTATAGACTTGTTGTTATTGGATTATTTTCCAATGACCATCTGCTTGGCGACAAGCCTTACCAAAAGCTTTGTGTTTTTCACCACCAACTACAATTTCTTGCTGATATTCACGGCAATATTGACCACCTTCTCTAAACGTCTTCGTTGGGGTTATATAACCATGATTGCCGCTATCTGGGTTGTTCCACTGCACACTACTACCAGAAGGAGAAAACTCAAGAGCTTGGTGCGAGCTTTTTTCCAGCATTAGTTTATCGTGTTCGTCCATTGTTTTACCAATTTGACCGCCAATTAATGCTCCAGCAAGTGCGCCAACTCCAACAGCAACAAGCTTGCCTTCTCCTCCACCGAATTGAGAACCAAGCAAACCACCAGTAAGCCCTCCAATCAAAGTCCCTCCGCCTTGCTTGTTCATTTGTCCATTACAAGCGATCATCGAAATTGACACTACAGTAATTAATAATAAATTTGCTATTTTTTTCATAAAAATTCTTCTCTCCAAGTACAAAAAATTGACATTAATTTCTTAGATAATAGTATAATAAACGCTTAGCTAGTATATTGCAAATAAATTACTCTCATGTTACGATTTAAAGAAAACGACTTAATCAAATCTGCTTCGTATGCGTCTGTTGTAGTTGCCTTCATAATCCTATCAATCAAAAGCTATGGTTGGCTTGCAACTGAATCACAGTCTATTCTAGCCTCTCTTATCGATTCACTACTAGATATTTCTTCTTCGTTTATTAATTTAATTGCAATCAGAATTGCCTTGGCTCCTCCAGATGATAACCACAGATTCGGGCATGGTAAATTCCAAGATTTAGCAATATTTTCACAATCAATATTTTTTTTGATATCATGTTTATTTACTCTTTTCTCTTCAAGCAAAGCCTTATACCTAAGAGATATTCCCCAAAATGCTGAACTCGGGGTAGACGCAATGTATTTATGTATTTTTCTCACACTAGCTTTAGTTGTATATCAAAGCTTTGTGATTAAAAAAACTGGCTCAAAAATTATTGCCGCTGATAAAGTACACTATTTTTCAGATTTTATAAGCAACTTAGCTGTTGTCGTTTCACTATATTTAAGCGTTGCATTTTGGTATATTGACGCTCTAGTAGGGGTAGGTATTTCACTATATATACTATACGCATCTTACCAGCTTTTTAGAGATGCGATTCGTAACCTAGCAGACGAAGAATTTGCGGACAATGATCGTGAAAAGATTTTACAAATTATAGGCACTTTCCCAGAAGCAAAAGGAGCTCATGAGCTAAAAACCAGATCTGCCGGTGACAAACCTTTTATTCAATTCCATCTAGAAATGGATGGAAATTTATCGCTGCTTGAAGCACATAACATTTCGGACCAAATAGCTGCTGAATTAATGAAGCATTTCCCCAAAGCTGAGATTATAATTCACCAAGATCCAGTCTAACAATTTCTTATATAGAGCTCTAAAACCCATGACGAATTCTGATTTTAACAATTTTTATATGCAAATGGCTCTAGATGAAGCTTATCTGGCATATTCAGAGGGAGAGGTTCCCGTTGGTTGTGTTATAATAGACCGCCTTACTAAAACAATAGTTTCTAGAGCGCACAACATGTCGCAGCAAAATCACAATCCAAATTTACACGCTGAAATGATTGCCCTTGATATTGCTTGCAAAAAAAATAATAATAAAAATTTATCAAATTGCGATATATATATTACCCTAGAACCTTGCACAATGTGTGCAAGTGCTATTTCCAACGCAAGAATATCACGAATGTACTACGCTGCCTCTGATACAAAACAGGGAGCAGTAGAAAATGGAGTAAGATTTTATACAACTAGCTCTTGTTTTTATAGACCTGAAATTTATTCTGGCCTACAAAAAGTTGAATCTGAAGAAATTATCACAAGTTTTTTTAGCAAATTACGAGAAAATAGACAAGATGTTTAATAAATTTGATGATATATAGGTGAGTAGGATTTTTATAGAATTTTCTTTAAAAACAAAAGCAAGCCATACTATACCTGGCTTGCTTTTCGTTGTTTTTAAGCGCAATTCATCATGAGCTGGTGGCGCTTCTCGCTTAGCTTGACGCTCGATCTCAAATAAAAAAGCAGAGACCAGAGTTGATGGTATCTGCTTTGTTTATTACGAAGTATATGTATTAGTTGAAATACTTGCGTTCTTTTACATCAGCCTCAGGAGCAGATTCAACACTTTTACTTTTCCACTTTTTTGCACCATCTCTCTTTTCATTTTTATCATCTTTAGACTCAGCTCTTGGTGTACGTACTTCTTTATCTGCTCTTTGTTCCTTTTGAGCAAGTACTTCAAAGTCTACGTTCTTGATTGTAAGTTTTGCTTTTCCACGATCAAAGCCAATTAGTTTTACTCTTACTTTTTGACCTTCCGACAGTACGCCTGCAACTGACTCTATTCTCTCTTGAGCAATTTCACTGATGTGAACAAAACCATCACGACTACCTGAATAATTAACAAAGGCACCAGCATCAAGAATCTTAACAACAGTACCTTCAAAAATATCACCAATATCAGGATCTATAGCAATTTCTTTAACTCTCTGTACCGCAGCTTCTAATTTATCCTTACCAACTGCTGAAACTGAAACTAACCCTTCGTCGGTAATATCTATTTTAGCACCAGTAGTGTCACAAATTTCTCTGATAACCTTACCACCTTGACCGATAATTTCACGAATTTTATCTTTAGGAACCATGAAAGATTCAATCATCGGAGCATTACTGCTGATCGAAGAATTAGAAACAATAGCATCAGCCATTTTATTCAAAATGTGAATACGACCATGCTTAGCTTGGTCTAGAGCTTTTTCCATAATTTGGAAAGTAATGCCAGCTACCTTAATATCCATTTGAAGAGCCGTTACTCCATCGCTACTACCAGCGACTTTGAAATCCATATCGCCAAGATGATCTTCATCGGCAATAATATCAGAAAGTACGATAAACTGATCTCCTTCTTTAATCAGGCCCATAGCAATCCCGGAAATAGGTGCTTTCATTGGAACTCCAGCATCCATCATCGCCATAGAACCGCCGCAAACAGTTGCCATTGATGATGAACCATTTGATTCAGATATTTCAGATACGACTCTTATAGTGTATGGGAATTCTGCCTTAGTTGGTAGGGCTCTTTTTAGAGCTCTCCACGCAAGTTTACCATGACCAATTTCACGTCTAGTAGGAGCCCTAAGAGGAGAAGCTTCACCAACAGAGTATGGAGGAAATAAATAGTTTAATAAGAATCTCTCTTTGTATTCTCCTTCAATACAATCAATTATTTGCTCATCTTGACCAGTGCCCAGAGTTGTTGTAACAATCCCTTGAGTTTCTCCTCTAGTGAAGAGGGCTGACCCATGTGTACCTGGAAATAGCGCCACTTCACATTCAATTTGTCTGATTTCATCAGCTAATCTCCCGTCAATTCTAACTTTCTTCTCCAGTGTGTTTGCTCTCAAAACTTCAGCTTTAACATCAGATAAAGCAAAATCAATTTGCATGTGTGTATACTCTCCATCAGCTGCGAATCTTTCAATCATTTTATTTGAAATTTCATGAATAGCTGCATAACGCTCTTGCTTTGTTTTAATCGCAAACGCTTTAGTAATATCATCTTTAGTTAACTTACGGATATCATCTTTAAGTGATGCAGGAAAAAGCTCTGTAGTCTTCCATGCTGGTTTACCAGCCGTAACTTTTAATTCTTCTATAAGTTTAATTACGGGCTTCAACGCTTCATGACCAAATTTCACCGCATCAAGCATTTGTTGTTCCGTCAAGAAATCAGCTTCAGATTCAACCATCATTACTGAATCTTTTGTACCAGCTACAATTAAATCTAACTTACTATCTGCCATTTCTTCAAAGGTTGGATTTAATACTAACTTCCCCTCAATCATCCCCACTCTGCTTGCAGCAACTATATCAAGATACGGTACACCTGAAATTGCAAGTGCAGCCGAAGCCCCAATCAACGCTAAAATATCAGGATTGTGACTTGGATCAAAAGAGTGTACTGTACACAAAATTTGTGTTTCATGGAAGAATCCCTCATGAAATAATGGCCTAATCGGTCTATCAATAAGCCTGGATACCAAAATTTCTTTTTCTGACCCTCTCCCTTCACGTTTAAAAAAGCCACCAGGAATTCTGCCTACAGCATGAGATTTTTCTTGATAGTTAACAGTCAAAGGAAAGAAATGCATTCCTGGATTCGCAGATTTGGCTGATACCACAGTACATTGTACTACGCTATTACCCATTTTTACCATGACAGCACCATCAGCTTGACGAGCGATCTTACCAGTAGATAGTTCTAGAGTTACACCATTCCAAATGGTTTGTTTTTTTACTTCATTAAACATTAAATATATTCCTAAATTTTATTTGCGATTATTTACTATAGCCATTCCAATCCACTACGAGATATAGTGATCTCCAAAGAAGGACTATTTTATCCCGAAGCATACTAACATGAAATTGTAAAAAAGAAATGATAAAAGTCATTTTTGATAAGGCATAAACTAACAATCATTGCTTTTGTTACCAGGTAACTCAGCTTATTCTTGAAAAGCCTATAAGACTAAGAAGACCATGCTGAACAAAATTCTTTATGATCTTCTTATCGAATAAATCAAAAATAGAATGAGATTATTTTCTTAAGTTTAATCTACCGATTAACTGTATATATCTATCTAGGCTACGTTTCTTTAGGTAAGTCAGCAAACTGCGTCTACGACCAACTAATATAAGCAAACCTCTTCTCGAAGAAAAGTCCTTATGATTTTCCTTTAAATGTGCAGTTAAGTTATTTATCCTTTCAGACAAAACGGCGCACTGCACCTCTACTGAGCCAGTATCACTTTCAGTTGTAGCATATTCTTTTATGAGCTCTGTTTTACGCTCTTGCATTATCGACATCTTCATTCTCCATAATTTAAATTAAACACTCTCGAAGATTTAAAGTTATTTGAGTGCAAGCTCCCAATGGCAATTATATTGCCATTATTTCTTACCCAAATTAATTCAAAATTTTGCTCAGTGTCAAAGTGACAAGCTTGGCCAAAGCGAATTTTTTGAGTTTGAGAATCATTTGCCTCAAGTACCGGGATGTCGTCTAGTACAGCTTCAATCTTCAAGCACTTTTCCTGCAGGAGTATTTTTGCCTCCTCTAGGACTATTTGCGAATAGCTGGAAATATCAACGGCAGTTTGCATGTCAAACATTCCAACTCTTGTGCGCCGCAATTCTATCACAAATCCCAAACTTTGCAAGGATAAAGAAATATCTTCTGCTAGTGTACGAATATAAGTACCCTTGGAGCATTCACACACATAGCTAGCAGTAGCATGTTCTTCAGAGTAGCCTGTGCACTGTAACGCATATATTTCTATAGCACGCTTGGCCAGCTTCACTTCTTTTCCTTCACGAGCAAGTTTATATGCTCGCTGACCATTAATCTTCAATGCTGAGTAAGCTGGAGGAATTTGCTCTATACGACCAAGGAATTTTGCACATACAAAATGACACTCACTCTCTTGCGGTATATACGACGATGTTGCAATTACCTTACCAGAACTATCAGCAGTGTCTGTTTGCGCACCAAATTTTATGGTAAATTCATACTGTTTTTTAGCGTCTATTAAGATGCTAACTAGTTTAGTAGCCTCCCCTAAAGCGATAGGCAGCACCCCTTCCGCCTCAACATCAAGCGTTCCGGTGTGGCCAACTTTTGTCCCTTTGAAAATCCTCTTCACCAACGCCACTGCTTTTGCTGAACTAATGTTTCGAGGTTTATATATATTTAGCCAACAATTCATTTGCAATCGGAAACCGTATAAAACTCTTCACCAATAGCAATTTCTTGGCGATTATTTTGTTTGCGCCAATCATTTGTATCTCGAAGAGAATAAATACAGCCACAATATTCTTGTTTATAAAATTCTTCTTCTTTTGCAAGTTCATACATCCTTGCTCCGCCGCCATCCTTTCGCCAATTATATGTCCAGTAAGTAACACCGGGATAATTAGCAGCTGAGCGCATCCCACTATCGTTAATTTGTTCCATATTCTTCCACCTGGATATACCAAGAGAACTAGTAATTACTTTAAAATCATGCTCATAAGCATAAAGCGCAGTTCTCTCAAATCGCATGTCAAAACACATAGTGCACCGGGCACCTCTTTCTGGCTCTTTCTCCATTCCTTTAGCTCTGGCAAACCAATTTTGTATGTCGTAATCCGCATCGATGAAAGCTAATCCTAACTTATCTGCAAAACGAATATTTTCTTTCTTACGAATTTCATATTCCTTTTTAGGGTGAATATTAGGGTTGTAGAAAAATATGGTAAGATCTATTCCAGACTCAGCCATTTTTTCAATTAGAGGCCCAGAACATGGAGCGCAACAAGAATGCATCAGCACTTTTGTTTGGCCATCTGGAACCTCAAATAATGTATCATTCATATATTATATCATCTGATAAATTATTCCTGTATGTTTCTTTATAAAAATACAGCGTGCATAAACAAAATAATGCTAGCCCAGTTAGGTAGTAGGCTAAAGAAATTTGCTGGCCAGTATATTTATGTAAGAACGCGCCTACCATCGGAGCTGTACCCCCAAAAATAGCTGCACTTAAATTATAGGAAATGGCCACACCTGTAAATCTAACCCTAGTTGGAAACAACTCGACAAGAAGTGTTGGCACAGGACCCATATAAACCCCAACTATACCAGCAAAGATAATTTGTGACAATACGGCAACTACATAATTCATCGAGTGCAACGCTAAAAATATTGGGTATATTGATATTACAAGAACAACGCTTGCCCATACTATAACTGGCTTCCTACCAATCTTATCTGACAAATAAGCAGAGATAGGAAACATTATACTCATACTAACTAAAATTAACGCGCACGTTATTGTACCTTGATTTTTCTCATAGCCTAGTGTGTCCATATAATTTTTAATGAATACCGTAGTCGTGTAAAATGGCGCCGTAACATTGATATAAACTGCCATAGCAATTAACACTTCTCTCCAATATTTACAAAGAGTTTCTCGAAGAGGCGTCCGAGAAAGCATTCCTTGAGCTTTTGCAGCTTGGTATAAGGGACTTTCTGCAAGGTGAGATCTGATGTACAAACCAACAAAACCTATAAATAAACCAACAATAAATGGTATTCTCCACCCCCAAGATAATAAACTTTCCTCTGACAAAAAATACGTAAAGCCTTGTGCGACTATAAGACCAAGCAGCATTCCTAAGCACATACTAACGAAGGCAGCACTACCAGCCAAACCTCTTTTATCTGCCGGCGAATGCTCAACTATATAGGCAATACAGCCACTAAACTCTCCTCCAAGAGAAAATCCTTGAAGCAGTCTAATTATTACAAGGATTATAGGTGCTGCTAGCCCTATAGCGTCATAAGAGGGCAACAACCCTATACCCGCAGTAGGAATGGCCATAAGCATAATTCCTATTACTAGAGCCATTCTTCTGCCTAATCTGTCTCCTATTTGTCCAAAAATAATACCTCCCAAAGGCCGCACCACAAACCCCGCAGCAAAAACTGCAAACGTAAGTATCTCAACAAACTCCGTTTTGGGGAAAAACTTCAACCCAATAATGTAGGCAAATTGGGCATATAGAGCATAATCATACCACTCAAGAGCATTTCCGATCATTCCAGAAATCACAACTTTTTTCATTAACCACCCCAGTTTTTTAATTACATCTATACCTTACATAGAAAGATCATAATATTATGATCTTTCTATGTTTCAAGGAGTAATTTTTCTGGAACTAACTTTTAATTTATTATGCAGCTAAAATACCTAAAGAAGAATTGTGCTTACACCAATGGCGCAGAGAATAGATCCAGAGATAAGATGAACTATTTTTTGAGCACGAGGTGTATTCACCAAGCGATGAATTTTGCCCGCTGCCACCGTATAAAAAGAAGAACCGGTTAAACCCAGAATAACAAAACTTACCCCCATAAGTAATGTTTGACTAAAAATGTTTCCATTTGGGTTTAAAAATTGGGGTAAAAATGCTAATAAAAAAATAATAGTTTTAGGGTTAAGTGCAGTAATGAGCATGACATGTGTAAAAACTTTTTTGCTTGGACGCGTGACATGAATTTTCTCGTCACTAGCAAATTTTTTTCGTGATAAAATATTACTTACCCCTAGTATGATCATGTATAATCCACCTATAATTTTTAATATAGAAAACGAACTAGGGAAAAGCTTCAGTAATGAAGCAAGAATATATAGAGAGAAATTAACCGCTATAATATCGCCAAGCAAAACTGCTGGTATAGTATATTTACCAACTTGCCTGCCATAGGTTAAGGCGTAATGAACTACTAACAGAACTGTAGGACCAGGAGTATAGACAAGTAACGCATTAGCGGCAAGAAATGCTAGATAGGCTTCTGTTGTCATGGTATTGCGGCCATTATAATACTAAACTTAGCTTATCCTCTAACTCTCAAATAACCAAGTAAAATATATAAAACCAGTCAAAGACTTGGCACATTGTTAACAAGTTATAGATAACCTAACTATCGTGTTTTTATAAAATGTCTATTCAGCCATAGTTTATTTTTACGGCAAGGTAAATTTAAATAGAGTCCTATTCTTTTCATCACTTTCAGCTTTAATTGTACCTTTATGTAACCTAATTACTTGCTCACATAAAGAAAGCCCAATGCCCCTACCACCCGCTGCAGTCTTAGTTCTAGAACTAACAGTAAAAGGCTTAAAAATATTATATATATCTTCTTTTGGTATGCCTATACCTTCATCAATAATAGTAAACTCTATGCCTTGATTCACGCTTTTTAAGCTTATACTTATATGCCCTTTTTTACAGTAATTAATAGCATTTATAATTAAATTGTCAAAGGTCTGGCCTATATAATATTTATCACACAATGATATTAGCCCTTCCTCTATATCAACAATAAAGGTTCTATCCTCATCTTCTACGTATAGCTTTCTACAAAGCTCAATGCGCTTATAGAGCAAGTCGCTTAAAGCTACTGGACCTATTGTTAATTCATAATCTATAGCCGATATTTTGGCCAGATCAATAAGATTATCATAGTAACTACCTAGTCTTACAGAGCTCTTAAAAATAGTCTCAGCTGCACTCAAACGTTGCTCATCATTAAGCTTGTGATAGCTTTCAAATAACACCTCAGCCATACTTCTTATACCAGTTTGCGGTGCATGAAACTCATGAGTTATATTGCGAATAAATTCCTCTTTTGCTGCTAGAGCTTTCTCTAGAACGCGTTCTCTGTCACTTATTCTTTCTCCTAAATGACCAACCTTCGCTTCTGTCAGTTCTTGCCTCATTTGCTTAGGTTTTAGAAAGATAACTACTGCGGTGCCAATCAATAGTAGAGCGTATAGAATGAATGAGCTAGATTCTAACTTGAGATTAAGGGTTTCTACACTAACGCCAGTATAATACTTGTAAAATTGAGTCCCTAAATATACCCCTACTACAATCATTCCAACTGCAACCTTCCACCTAGTCAAAATTGCTACTACTATTAGGTTGACTGTAAATACGACGACCTCCATAGAACCAAAATTACTTAGCATAACAAAAAAGCTACTACAAATTACTAACAAATAGAACACTCCTATATTCCAAAAAATTTGTATAATAATTTCCTTTTTTAAGGGAGCTGGCCAAATGGGATGAGTAATAAAAAACACGGAGAGCATAAGCATACTTTCATAAATATATAATAATGATTTCTTCTCTCTCCATACAGGAACTGCTGACATGTAATACATGGTGCAAATAGTGGATATGATACAAAAAATACCAAAACCCGTATAAGCTAGTTCCTCTTTTGGCGAGTTATTCTTACAAAAAGTTGATAAACTAAAGCGTCTAATGGATTCAATATAAAATTTACTTCCTCTTTGCAATCCAACCTCCTGGCTGTTTCAATAAGTAATGACTTCCTACTAAAAATACTAGGCTTGCAATATCTCCTGGCACCATACTATCTATACCGGTATACATAAAAAATTGGCGCCAAATTAGTACACAAATAAAATTTGCAGCCATGGCTATTAACACTACCTTTTCCGTGGTACGGAATCCTAAAATAGCCATAATTAATGGTACCACCACTAGATTATAACTTTGTGTCATAAACACTAAGGAAAGCAAGTCATAGTCCATGGACGCTAGAAATATAGCTCCCCCCCCCATAATTAAAGCAATAATTCTGGTAAAAGCTAATTCACTTCTAAATCTAATATTTAAAAGTTTTAAAAAATCATGAGTGAGTATTACTGAAGCAGAATTTAAATTAGCATCTCCATTAGACATACACATAGCACCAATTCCTACCAATATAAATCCCTTAAGCCCGACATGAGAGTAATTGTCTATTATGTAGTGAACTAAACTTTCTGGCTCCAAGTTAGGATCAACATTAAAGAGTAAGAATCCAATCCAGGACATACCACATAAAATTAATAGCAATAATATAGAAGAAATAGTGAAAGCCTCTTTAACTTGCTTTACAGAACGCCCTATACTTATTCGCTGAAAAAGAGTTGGATCAAAACCAGGCGTTGCAAACAAGACAAACAAGAATATCAGGGACCAAAATTGTGGATTTGAGAGCCCAATAAATTCTTTATAATCAAATATTGGATTACTGGTAGCTGCTGTGAAGTCAAACCCATTAATATTAGTGTATTCATGCCAAATAATAATACTAAGAACCGGTATTAAAACACCGAAAGTAAAGAATTGTATTACATCTGTAAAGGCAATTGACCTAATTCCACCAAAAGCTGAATAAGCTATTACTATAAACCCAGCTAAATAAATTGTATAGTCACTTGATATTCCTAAGTAAGATCTAAAAATACTGGCAAAAACTTTGAATTGTAATGCCAAAAACCCTGCAGCAACTATTGATCCACAAATAGCAGAAATCATCCTTACACGTTTCCCATATAAATTACCCATAGCCTCAGCGACAGATATCTTACCTAAAAACTCCGCCATTCTTGGAACAAACACATACGCCACTAAGAGTAACCCAAATGCCATTCCCAAACATCCGATAGCATAATGCAAACCAGTGGTATAAACCTGAGCTAAGGTAATAAATAGGTAATCCCCGCCAAGCCAACCAGCCATTATAGTGGAAACAAGAGTACCGGTGCTGAAATTTCTACCACCCAAAGCATAGTCTTCTATGGTTCTATTACCTCGGCCCCAATACAAACCAAAACCAACATTTATTATTAAATATCCAACAAAAATGGCAATATCTATGTCAAAATTCATAGTCAACTC
>CAMDSB010000016.1 GCA_945907105.1 Rickettsia typhi
GATATGTTTACAAGTTCTGTAATTGGAGCTTTAGGTAAAGGAGAAGAAGTTTCTTTAGTTGGTTTTGGTAATTATAGTGTTACTAAAGTGGCAGCTAGAGCTGGTCGTAACCCAAGAACTGGGGAAGCAATTAAAATTGCAGCATATAATCAGCCCAAATTTAAAGCTGGCCAGAAGCTTAAGGACGCTTGTAACTAATTCTTACTACTTCTTTAAAAGCATTTGCTTTGTAAAAAAAGCTAGCTGGTACACCGGTTAGCTTTTTTATTTAATGGATAGTATAAATCACTAATAAATCACGTTGAATTAGGTGATTAATTAATCTCCAAGTGCAGTCGGCTAAGGAAGCGCGAGTTGTTGTGGTTATCAAAGCATTGTAAATCCACACCTGGTTTTATGTTAGCGCGGCTTACATGAATATATAGATATAGCTCGCCCATACATGTGCAGCCATGATACAACAACACAGTTCAATGTGCTCCTCTATTACATAACAGGTTCCAATTCTTTTGGCGTGTGCTCTTTGCTAATTTTTTTGCTCCATATAACTTCGAATACTCTACATAAAGCACCATTTGCAATTACATTACAAGAGGTAACAATTGGATCTAATACAACATTAAGCGCTAAAATAATAGCTATCATTTCTGTATTGAAATTCAAGTAGGTCTCATAAATAGGTAGCATAATGAAAATAGATCCTCCTAAGATCGCGGCGGTAATAAAACGAGCTAATACGAACACGCAGCTAAATTGTATCCAAGTTAGTAAATCTGGGTTGTGACCAAAAAAGTTTTGGTAAATCAAGAAACATAAAAAGGCATTTACAACACAATCTCCTACTTGTTGGATGTTAGTAGTAGCTGGAATGATTACCTTGGCTAAATTCTTATTCTGAAGATTTTTTGCGGTTCCTTCTATTGTCCAAGGCATCGTAGATAGGCTACATCCAGAAGTTAAGGCTACGCTTCCAGCGGGCAAAAGGTTTTTTTATATGTCTTATCATATTAATTAATGACCAACTTGAGCCTAATGCAAATAAAAACAAAATATACGAAAGTAAAAACAATATAAGCCAAAAAATTAAATTAGCATAATGAGTTAGTATGTGATTTAACAGGTTCATTTGATACATTTGCACAGCAAAACCGAGAATAAACAACGGAATAAGACGGGCAAAAACATTAACTAGTATCCATTCCATCAATTTGTAGCTACGACTTATTGATTGTTCAAGGAGATTATTGTTATTAAAGGCTGAAATACAGCCAAGCACCACCCCACATAAAGCGCCTTTATCAGAAGACCACCAGTTTGGTTTTACTAATGGCAGCTGCCATAGGGCGCTGAAATGAGCAGAAAATATCTCTGTACCAAAAGACTGTACAGTGTCAGATACTAAATTTGCAGTAAAATAAGCATACCATACGGAGCTAAAATTAGAAATTGCCTCAAAAATTACTAACGAGATAATAAAAGTGATGGCTTGCCTCTTAAAGGTACGCACGGTATTGGCAATAAATGCACATATTGTCAACGGCATAAGCCAGATTAAAAGATCTTTAATAAGGAGGCTGATAGTGTAGAATAGTTGCTGTAATTGCATTGGCAAAAAGTCGGCCAAAATAACATAAGATACGAGTATAACAATGATTTGAAGGCTTCTATTCTTTAGTACGTACAACATAATAAACTTAT
This sequence comes from Rickettsia typhi, assembly GCA_945907105.1. Classification (GTDB taxonomy): domain Bacteria; phylum Pseudomonadota; class Alphaproteobacteria; order Rickettsiales; family Rickettsiaceae; genus Megaera_A. The sequence continues at coordinate 1,699 of CAMDSB010000016.1, forward strand.
TTAACTTTAAAAATGTTAGTGATGAATACTAGGTCGTCAGCAGCTTCTTTTAAATAATCAAATCTTCCAGAGGCCCCAGCGTGGCCAAAGCTCATATTTGTTTTAAAAATAATTATATTATCTCCTAGCTTTCGATCACGTAGTCGTGCGACCCACTTTGCGGCTTCCCAGTATCCAACACGTGGATCAGATAGTCCAGCAGTTACAAATAGACTAGGGTAGTTTTGTTGAGATACGTTGTCATAGGGTGAATAAGATTTCATATATTCAAAGTAATCCTTGTCTTTAGGATTACCCCATTCTTTATATTCACCAGGCGTAAGGGGAAGATTTTCATCAAGCATTGTGTTTAATACATCAACAAAAGGCACGTGGGCAATTGCAGCTTTAAACAGCTCCGGTCTTTGGTTTATAACATTACCAACGAGCATACCGCCAGCACTTCCTCCTACAATCACTATGTTTCCTTCTGAGGTATAATTGAGGCTTATAAGCTCATCTGCAACTGCTATAAAATCTGAGAAGGTACGTTTTTTATTAAGGAATTTCGCAGCTTCGTACCAGTCATGTCCCAGATCATCGCCACCACGTATATGGGCGACTGCATAGATAAAGCCCCTGTTTACTAATGAAACAGCGCTATTCCTAAATGATGGTGCAATGCTTAGGCCGTAAGATCCATAACCATATAAATATAATGGATTTGATCCATCGCCTTTAAATAATGATTTTTTATAAAATAAGCTGACGGGTACCTCTACTCCATCTGTTTTTACAAATAGGCGCTCGGTTGCATATTCCTCTGGGTCAAAACCACTAGGTATTTCTTGTACCTTAAGTGTTGATAGTTCATTTGAGTTAAAGTCATAGCTATAAACAGTATTTGGTCTTGCCAAAGAACTATAGTCTACCCTAATATCATTTTCTTTAAAGTTTGTTGAATATATGCTTGCCGTGTATGTATTTTCTGGAAAATTTAAGACCTGCTGGGCTTCATTATCTAGGTTTTGAGCGACTAATTCAGCTAAGCCTTTGACTTTATAATCCATCAAGAGATAATTTTGAGTCAAATCAAAGCTGGATAGGTATTTATCTTTTTTCTCTGCGATATAGGTTGACCATGGTTTTGTGGCTGAATAATCATTTGATTCTGCACGTAATATCTGAAAATTCTTAGCTCCATCATTAGTATATTGATAGAAAAAAGGTCCATTATGGTCGATAGAGTACTGTATTCTATCTTTTCTAGCTAAAACAAGTTGGGGAGTAAATGTTTTGTCAGTCATTGTAATGAAGTACATTTCATTACTATCATGACCACTTACGGTAATAAAAATATAATCCTTGCTTGACGATTTTCCTACACTTACATAATATAATGGATCTTTTTCATGAAAAATGAGTTTATCGTCAATATTTTTAGTGCCCAGTTTATGGAAGAGCACTTTATCATGGCGCCACTTATCATCTGTGGGAGTATAAAACAAGCCACTTTGGTCTTCGTGCCAAACGATTGAACCTATTGTGTTCTCAATCTGATCTGCAAGATAAATTTTTGTTTCTAGGTTAAAGATTTTTAGTGTGTATTTCTCTCCCCCCGTAAAATCAACCGAATAGGCAATTAATTTATGATCAGGGCTAATGGAAAACGACCCTATAGAAGTGTATTTTTGATCCTTAGCAAGCTCGTTTACATCAAGGAGTATTTCTTCAGGAGCTGAAGTAGAGCCGAATTTACGACAATAAATGGTGTAATCTTTGTCTTCTTCCGTTCTAGTATAGTAGAAGTAATCATCTTTCTTTATGTAAGTTGATTGATCAGCGAGTTTAATTCGTCCTTTTAGCTCTTCAAAAAACATATCTTTCTTATCAGCCAGGAGGTCCATGTAATTATCAAAGTATGCATTTTCCTCTTTTAAGTAAGAAAGTACTGCTTCATCAGTAATTTTATCTGGCCAACCACTTGCGCGTAGCCAATGATACTCATCTTGAACTTTTTCCCCGTGTAACTCAAATGTATAAGGAATTTTTTTAGCCAATGGTGGGTTAATAGCTTCTTTTTTCATCATATCTCCTTGTATTAAAAATAGTATTAGTGTAGTAAAAATTATTTTCATTTATTGATTTCCTTTATTTTTCCTATAAATTTTGCGAAATCTTGAGCGGTAGAGAAATCTTTATATACCGAAGCAAACCTTATGTAAGCAACGGGGTCAATTTTGGCAAGTTCTTGCATTATCAATTTACCTATCATATGCGATGGAACCTCTGTAGAGCTTGAGCTTTCTATTTCTAATATTATTCTATTTGCAATTTTTTCGATTTCTTCTTCGGTAAAATTTCGTTTCCTTAGAGCGGTGGTAATCGATTTTAGTATTTTTATTCTATCAAATGGTCTTTTAGCTCCACTTCTTTTTATAATAATCAATTCCCTTAGCTGTATTCTTTCAAAAGTAGTAAACCTACCTTTGCAGTTCGTGCATGACCTTCGGCGTCTAACTACTTTACCTTCCTCGGTTTCACGGGAGTCTTTAACAGCAGTATGTTGTGACTGACAAAATGGACATTTCATAGTTGATATATCAATCTCATAGTTTATTATTCATAAATAGCAAATTTCTTAGTTATCTCCATCACCTTAACATACACTTCTTTCTCTATTTTACTGTTATTCTCAAATTGTTTTAATCCGTCTAAGACGTCTGCAATTAAGTTTCCCACCGCTTTGAACTCATTTTCTTTAAATCCGCGAGTTGTACAGGCTGGCGTTCCTAATCTTACTCCAGACGTAATGAAGGGAGAGGTTGGATCAAAAGGGACTGTATTTTTATTTGAAGTAATGCCCGCTCTATCTAGAGACTCTGAAGCTAATTTGCCTGTAAGTCCGTGTTTTCTAAGATCAAGTAATACTATGTGATTTACCGTTCCACCAGTAAGAATATCATAACCTCTCTCCACAAGACTTTTACCAAGCGCCTTAGCATTTAATAATACTTGGTCTATGTAAGAGCGGTAATCTTCTGTTAAAGCTTCTTTAAAGGCAACAGCTTTTGCTGCAATTATATGCATAAGGGGACCGCCTTGCAAACCAGGAAACACTGCCTTATTTAGTTTTTGACCTATCTCTTCATCATTAGACATAATGATCCCTCCACGAGGTCCTCTGAGTGTCTTATGAGTCGTTGATGTCACAACATGTGCATATGGAAGAGGGCTAGGGTGCTTACCCGTTGCAACGATTCCAGCGATATGGGCAATATCTGCTAAGAGATATGCACCAACTTTATCGGCAATTGCTCTAAATTTAGCAAAATCAAGGGTTTGTGTATAAGCGGAATAGCCTGCGATTATAAGCTTTGGTTTATGCTCCATGGCTAATCTTTCTACTTCATCATAATCGATTAAATAAGTTGTAGGGTTAACACCATAAAATACTGGTTTGAACCATTTTCCAGAAATATTCGGTGTTGCTCCATGGGTTAAATGGCCTCCGCAATCCAAAGACATGCCTAAAATCTTGTCCCCAGGTTCGAGCAGAGCCAGATAAACTGCCTGATTTGCTTGTGAGCCTGAATGTGGTTGAACATTAGCATACGAGCATTCGAACAATTGTTTTAATCTCTCAATAGCAAGTTTTTCAGCTTTATCTACTTCTTCACAACCGCAATAATATCTCTTGCCAACATAGCCTTCAGCATATTTATTAGTCATAATAGACCCTTGAGCTTCTAAGACTGCACTACTAACAAAATTTTCAGAAGCAATAAGTTCAATACTATGTTCTTGTCTTAGTTTTTCAGCTTCTATTGCATCATAAATTTCTGAGTCTAAGATTTTTAGCTTTTTATTCATCTACATCTCCTATTTAATTCCGCATAAAAATTTTAATGCAAGCTGCATTCCTTTATCATCTATTGAATGAGTTAGATTTGGTATTAAGTGCAGCTGGAAACTTATTTTGTTATTCTCGCAATATTTAGCAAATTCTCTACTTTGACTGGCTGGCACTACATCATCGTTGAGCCCATGAATTATACAAATTGGAGTAAATGTATTTTTTAGATCAGTGGGCCTAACTAGTCTACCAGAAAATCCAACCATCGCTGCAAATGGTTCTTTTTGAATTAGAGTAAGGTATGATGCCATCATAGTTCCTTGAGAAAAACCAACAAGAATTGTATCAGAGTTTTTTAGGCCTAATTCTTTTTGTTTATCTTCAATTATTTGCTGAATCTTTGCTGAATTGCTTTTCACTAACCGATAGATTGTTGCATTGTCACGATCTTTCAGACTGAACCATTGCCTACCAAATGGAGCCATGTCATAAGGTTCAACTCCATGCGGAGAGATAAAATGGTGATGGGGTAAGGATCCTTGGATAAAAGGAACTAAGCCAATAAGATCATGACCGTCAGAACCCACGCCATGTAGCAATACAAGAAGCTTGTCAACCTTTCCTGATAGGGGCTTTATTTCTGGGTAATCAAGTATTTCTTCTGATAACATAAACTTAACCTACATACAAATTATATTAATTTCGTTTCTTATAGTATGAGCAATAAGATGATATATTACATTTTACACAAATCGGTGTTCTTGCTTTACATACGTACCTTCCATGAAGGATTAACCAATGATGAGCATAAAAAAGCCATTTTGATGGTATTTTTTTTAAAAGATCATTTTCTACCTTTTCTGGTGAGCTGCCAACGCTCAAACCTATTCTGTGCGCCACGCGAAAAACGTGTGTATCTACAGCCATCGTCGGTTTAGCAAATGCACAATTTAAAATTACGTTTGCTGTCTTTCTGCCTATACCAGGCAATTTAATTAGCTCCTCAAATTCGTCTGGAATAATTGAGTTATATTTATCGATCAAAATCTCACAAAGTGCAATGATATTTTTTGCTTTTGAGTTATATAATCCTATGGTTTTTATATGAGTTTTTAAATTATCCACTCCTAGTGAAAGTATTTTTTGAGGTGTATTGAACTGTTTAAAAAATTTTTTTGTTGCTTTGTTTACGGAAATATCAGTTGCTTGTGCCGATAAGATAACAGCCACTGCTAGTGTAAAATTATTTGTATATTCTAGTTCAGTTTTGGGTAGCGGATTGGCAGCACTAAATATTTGAAATATTTTTTCTATTTCATGTTGTGTCGTCATGCGTAGTCCTTAGTTTCGAATTTATATTTATTTTATATTGTTAATTGTATATGATAGATAAGAAAATGACGCAACCTTTTGTTTATCAAGGATTAATTATGAATAAAAATAAAACTTTTGATTTTATCAACGAACAGATTTCTACTAATGAGGTGGTGCTCTTTATGAAGGGTACTGCAGATTTTCCACAATGCGGCTTTTCTGCAATGGTTGTGGGTATATTGCAAACACTAGGTTTAAAGTTTAAGGATATCAATGTGCTTGAAAATCCAGACTTACGTCAGGGGATAAAAGATTTTGCCGACTGGCCAACTATTCCACAACTTTATATTGCAGGAGAGTTTGTCGGTGGTTGTGATATAGTAAGAGAAATGTTTGAAACCGGTGAATTATCTAATTTAATCAAAGATATTCACAATGATCATATGAAATCAATAGCGCCTGAAAATAATGCTATTGGAGCGAGTTAGTAACTATCATCATAAACTAAGTTCAAGATAACCATATTTACACTACACAAGCCATTACTTAAGCTCAGGTTTTTTTATAGATGACAGAAAATGCAATATTAATCCAAAATTTGGTAAAGCAATACGATCAAGGGCGCTCTGGAGGAAGTAGTTCTCTAGCGCTCAATGATTTTAATCTAGCAATTCCAGCAGGTTCAATTTTTGGCTTACTTGGACCAAATGGCGCTGGAAAATCAACTTTGATAAATATTTTGGCTGGAACTGTAGTAAAAACATCGGGTGAAGTTAGGATTATGGGAACTTCTATAGATGAGTATCCTAAAAAGGCTAGATCCTCAATTGGAATTGTGCCGCAAGAAGTATTTTTTGATACATTTTTCCCAATTTATCAAGCGCTGGAGTTTTATGCTGGTTATTATGGCATTAAACCAAACCAACGGAAAACAGAAGAAATCTTAAGAGCTTTAAGTCTGTGGGATAAAAAAGATACTTTTCCGCAGCGACTTTCTGGTGGAATGAAAAGACGTTTTCTTATAGCAAAAGCAATGGTGCATTCGCCATCTGTCCTGATCCTTGATGAACCAACAGCGGGTGTAGATTTAGAGCTCCGTTTGAATCTTTGGGAATATGTAAAGACATTGAATAAGCAAGGAATGACTATTATTATTACTACCCACTACCTTGCAGAAGCGCAAGAGTTATGTGATGAAATTGCTTTTATCAATAAAGGAAAAATTATTAAGCAAGATAAGAAAAACAAGCTACTGCAGGATCTGGGAACTAGGCATATAGATGTTGAGTTTAGCGCCCCTGTAGATTCCATAAACCTTGAATTTGCTAAAGGTTCAGTTGAAATATTATCTGCAACCAAACTTCGTTTTCAGGTAACTGCTACCGGAGATAATTACTCAAAAATACTCAAAAACATCAACATGATAGGGGGTGAGATAAAAGATTTAAGAGTATCTCAACCAGATCTTGAAGTTATTTTTCATCAGATAATGCAGGAATAAATGTTTGAAATTCTGTCTGATAGATCCATTATTCATATTGTAGGCATAGATAGTCAAAAATTTCTTCAGAGCCTTACCACCAATGATATAGTCAATAAAATATATACATATAATTATCTTCTCAATAACCAGGGCAGATATTTATATGATTTTTTTATATACCAAGATAATGATAAATCTTATTTTTTAGATATTGATAAAGCTAACAGTGCCGCTCTAATTAAGCGCTTATCTATGTATAAACTAAGAAGTCACATAGAAATCCATGATGTTTCAGAATTTTATACAGTTTTGTACTCCAGATCAAAAGTTCAGGATACAATTTTTTCGTTGCAAGATCCAAGATATAATAAACTTGGATTTAGGTCTCTAGTAAAAATAGTAAATATCAATAAATTAGAAGCAAAAATTAATAATTTATATCTTAAAGACAAGTATGAATTTGCTATTGTAGATGGTACTTTAGATTTAGTGGCAGAAAAATCAATTCCGATAGAATTTGGTGCCGAAGAACTAAATGCAATTGACTATAAGAAGGGATGTTATGTTGGTCAGGAAGTAATTTCGAGAGCCAAGTATCAGGGAGTAGTAAGAAAAAAAATATTTAAGCTGCAGTGTGGTATGAATTTTGTCGCTATAGAACAAGGTGCAGAATTAACTTTCGATGGGATTAAAGTAGGAAAATTATGTTCATTTTATGAAAATCTTGCTATAGGACTTCTTTGGGAAGAAAAATACTTGGGACTTACAGAAAAAAAAGTTATGATTAATAGCTACATTTTCGATGTTACTGTTCCCTGTTGGAGATAAGATTTATGCTAAGAAAATTCTATGATTACGATTGACAGGAAGAAAGATAAAGTAGCTATACTAGCTCCTAGTTCTGCTTGTAGAGACGAAGCTGGTAATTTCGATTTAACAGCAAGTGAAAATCGTCTCCAAGTCGCAGTATCTTTATTTGAAGAATATGGTTTTTCTTGTACATATGATAAAAAAATCTTTGCTGGAGGGAGTCTAGCGTATTTTTCTACTCATAAAGAGGAAAGATTGCGACAATTGATAGCTGCGATCGAAGATCCAAAAGTGAAAATTATATCCATGTTTCGTGGCGGGTATGGGGCAGGTGAAATAGTTTTTGACTGCCTTAAAATTAAACCACCATGTCAGAAGATATTGATTGGCTACAGCGACGCAACAGCGCTACATTTTTTGTTTAACCAATGTTATGGATTTCCTTCTATTCATGGCGTGGTAAGTGAGAATCATAAGCACATGATAAGCAATGTTGTCTCTGTTCTTGAGGGAAAGCTTGCCAAATTTACAATGCAAGCTTGGAACAAATTAGCACAAATTTCATCAGATATTTCAGGTCAAGTTACTGGTGGCAATCTTACTCTTATTTGCAACATGATTGGTACGAAACTTCATCCTGATACTGCAAATAAAATTTTATTTATTGAGGACGTAAATGAAAGAGGATATCAGATACATCGCCATTTATTACATATGAGTAATGCTGGTTTGTTCAAACATGTAAGGGCGGTAATATTGGCTGATTTTACTGAATCAGATAAGCACTTAGATGCAAGTATTAAGCACTTCATTAGTAACTATTTAAATTTAGTTCCTGTTTTTAAAACGGAAGGAATTGGTCATGGAGCAATGAATTATCCACTTGCTCTGGGGGCGATCGGTCATATAAATAACTTAATTTTCTCTGTAGAGAGCCCGTTTGAACTGGTATAATTATGGAAATTAGGATAGGAACACGAAATAGTAAGTTGGCGCTAATCCAGACTAATATAGTTATTGAAGAAATAACTAAATATTTTCCGCAAGCTCAATGCTTGGTAATTCCTATACTCACTACTGGTGATAAGATTACGGACAGGAATTTATATGATATAGGTGGTAAGGCCCTGTTCTTAAAGGAAATAGAGGAACAACTAAGTACAAATGAGATCGACATTGGAGTACATTCCCTAAAGGATGTGCCTGGAGTTTTACCAAAAGGGCTTGAAATAGTTGCAGTACTTAATCGTGAAGACCCAAGGGACTGCTTTGTTTCCTTCCACTATAAATCTATAAAGGAGTTGCCCAATGGTGCAAAGCTAGGTAGTTCTTCAGTTAGAAGGAAAATTTTGATTAATTCTATTAGGCCTGAACTTGAAATAGTTCAATTTCGCGGAAATATCAACACAAGGCTAGATAAACTTAGAGCCGGGCAGGTAGATGCGGCAATTTTAGCCTGCGCTGGCTTGCGCCGCGGGGAGTGGTTTGATTCATCTTTTTGTTTTCCCATAGAAACTCATGAAATGCTGCCAGCAGCTGGTCAAGGGATCATTGGTATAGAAATAAGAAGTGACAATGAGGTGATGCGTGCAATATGCGCTAAAATAAATCATGAGCCAACATGGCATTTAGCCAAAGCTGAGAGGGCTTTTTTATCTTATTTAGATGCAGATTGCCGTACACCAATGTCAGCTTATGCAATATATCAACATGATAAAATAATAGCGCGTTATATGCTATCAAATCTTGAAGGTAGCAAAGTTGAATATTGTCAAAAAATTGGAGCTAAATCAAATGCAGAAGAAATGGGTATTGAGGCGGCGAAGGAGTTACAGGAGTTTTTTTTCATAGTTATAAGCTAAGCGAGGGTTGTAAAATTCAGCTTACAATGCAACATCCACCGCCGCAGAAGGGTTCCCGAATATCACCAGAAAGTTCTAATTCAGTGTGCTGATCCACGTCTGCTGGTATTGGATAGCTGAGATCAGGTGTTAGGCTATCATCGTCAGAATAATCAGGGGAGCTTGCTGACGGGATTTTTACTTTCCCCTCTTCACCCCAAGCTTCTTTTTTTTCCTTTATACGAATACTCAAATGGGCACGGGGTTGGTGTACGGCTACCATCATCCATAGGTATTGGAATTAATTGTATGTGTCCGGATGGATTTAATTTAAATTGTTGTGATACGTATTGGCCTTGATTCCAAAAAATTCTATTACTATCTATAACTAATCCTTCAAAAGTTGATCCTTTATTAATTGTAATTTTTACTCCTGGTGGAACTATATAATCTCCGTCGATTGTTCCACTTAACATTATAGACTTTCCATCTTTGCTTAAAAGTTTAGTTTTCATTCGTTCATAATTTTTATTTTAAATTATGAACCTTGTATTACAGAAAAATTATTTTTACAATAAAATAAATAACTTTATTTAGGATCACTGTATGTTATTTAACTATACATTGCATTATACTAGAATTAAGTCGTTCCGGGATAATATAAATCAAGTGGAGAGGGCTTTTTGTCGTATTTAGATACAAATTGCCCAACGCTCTTGTCAACTTATGCAATATATCAACATGATAAAATAATCGCATGTTATATGCTGTCAAATCTGGAATATTATTTCAAGCCGATGGAATCACTATAACATCACAAGAAAACAACGTAGGTATCAAAAATTTAATGATCGACTAGTTTTATTTTGTTAAGAAGATTTGATAAACTAAAATGACAGGCTCTAAAAATATAATGTCTTACCCACAGTCAACTTACAATGCAGCCGCAGCATTCACAACATGGTACTTCTGCAGCCTCGCCCGATAAATCTTTTTCATCTGTTCCTAGCCTAGCTTCGGATTGTACATACGTTAGAGTCGTGGAGTGTGGTGTAAGAAACTCATCAGCCGTAGGAACGGGAACAGAAGAAAGATCGGGACCTGCTACCCAAGCTTGAGAAGTTATATATGCTCTAGGGTGTGCAGTAAGCAACCCATCAGGAGCGGGAGTAACTCTTTCGCCGGCTTCATGAGGAATAAAGTCTGGAGGAATCATAAGAGCTGGGGGTGGAGATATTAAAAACAAAGTAGGTATTGGTGATGAAGATCCATCGCTTTGGATTGGGTGGTCTTGAGGTGTTGGTAGTCCGTTTAAAGCCATATCACTTGCTGTATCTTTTTTTTCTCCTTTCATATTTATTTATTCCCTAATTTTAAAAAGCTATAATAAATGCTTGGCATTGTATCTAATATTTTATGAAGATCAAGTACGACACTCTATCTCATTAATTAACTTAGTTTGGATCGTGTTGCGCGATATTATAATGCGTCGTTTTATGTAATTCGCTAATTCAATAATATTGAGCGATACTTAAGTACTATGATATAGAGCAGCAGCACGCTGATTCTTCAGGACTCTGACCCGCAAGCGTTTGTTCATTGCTTAGATCTGCTTCTAGAGCTTCTCGAAAGGATAGGCCAGGAGGAGCCGAGAGTTCTCTATGAAGAGTTGGCGGGGGAGGAGAGCCTGGCTGTGGAAGAGGAGACTCTGGTTCTATAATAGAAGGAGGGCTAGCGGGCGGTGTAAGCCAACATTCTTTTTCACCGGTTGGTGTTGTTGGTACGTTTGGTGACTCCAGAAAATGAGGGTCTAAAGGTAATTCGCATAACGGGCTGCTGCTAGGAGAATCTATTACTAAGGGGGTTAATTCTATTTTTCCTAATAGATTTTGTTTAAATGACTTTACTATATATTCGTCATTGTGAAAAATTTCTCCACTAACATCTTTTTCTTGAAAAGATGAGCCTTTAGCAAAGGTTACGTATGTACCAGGAGGTACTGTATATCTTGGATCGATTTCTCCACTTAAAATTATATGATTTTTATGGCCGGGTAAAATTTGACTTTTCATATTAGCTACCTAATCTTGTTAAAATTATACTAGATATTTACTATTTTAGTTCTTATAAAATCACGCAATCGGTTCCTATGCAACAATCTCTAGAATAACCAGAAGAATGATCTCCGGTGATTTGGACAGATTCTTGAGGTTCCGAGGTGACTAAATTTATTTCTTGCAAACTATTAGATCGGGTGATAACACCTCGATCATCAGCCTCATCATCGCCTGCTTCATCTTCACTCGCTTCATCATCGCCTGCTTCGTCTTCACTTGCTTCATCATCGCCGTCACCGTTGCTGTAATCTTCTTCTAATATCTCCGGTATAAGAGTTCTTGGAGGTGGTTGCGATGATAAATCATCCAATACTTCTTGCATGACAAGTATTGAACTGGCTGTTTGCATTTTCAAGACCCCTAAAATTTCTTGAGCTTGAGGTGATAAATCACTGTCTGTTGGTGAGTCAAGTTCTCTTACTATGTTGGATAGAAGTTTTTTGCGTAATTGATCTTTTAATACAATATTAAATCTTTTTGCTTCAGAAACTTGTCTTGCTAAGTCTAACATTTCTTGATGTAAAAGGGATTTTTCCGTGTATTGGTCTTCTTCACTCTCTTGAGTTGTTTTCATTTCGATCTCCCTAAAATAATATTTAAGTAAGAAGGCAAAACTTTTTTTGTAGCATAAATCTAATTGTATGAAAAATTACTTAATAAAAAGTTAATATAAAAACTTTAATTAATAAAAAATACCTGTGACTACCATCACTGTTGATTAAACTGATTTGTTCAATTTAAGCTGTCTATCAGTATTATAGTAATTTTTTTATTTTCAATAGATCAAACCATGTAGCTTTTTTTTGCATAGGTTGACGTAGTAAGTAAGCCGGGTGGAATAAAGCTGTAGTAATTATTGGCTTGCTTAGATATTGATTGGTATAAGAATAGTTATTTTGTCTAATTTGAGTGATACCTTCTTTTTTGCCCAGCAAAGAAATAGTGGCTGTGTTACCAACCAGAATTATAAGTTTTGGTTTAATTAACGCAATGTGCTTTTCCACGAATGGTTTGCAGAGGTTAATTTCCTCATTTGTGGGTCTACGATTTGCTGGTGGACGCCAGAAGACTGTGTTGGTGATGTATGCATTTTGTGCACGGCTGATTCCAATTGTGTTGAGCATACTATCTAGCAGTTTGCCGCTTTCACCACAAAATGGAATTCCTTCTTCATCCTCTGTTGATCCTGGGGCTTCTCCTATAAGTAAGATTTCAGCATTTGGATTACCATCTGCAAATACGGTATTATTAGAAAATTGTTTTAACTCGCAACCTTGAAAATTTTCTACATACCCTTTGAGATCTGCGAGACTAGTTGCTTTATCAGCGAGTTTTCTTGCTTCTAGGTATGCTGGGTTATCGCTAGGATTTAAAGGTTCTTTTTGTTGTACAGCCATTTCTTTTGTGATTAATGGCAACTTAATAGTTGGGAGTGCGTTAGTTTCATTTTCAGCTATGGTATAGTCGATAAGAGAAGTTTTGCTATCTTTTTGAGTAGAACAGTAATATTCTACTCCCATCGAATTCAACCAATTAAGATGTCCGAGTTTTTGTCGTAAATTTTTCATATATCAGTTAATTTTAATGCCCAAATACGTATACACAATACCAGATTATTTAGATAAACAAAGATTAGATAAAGCTTTAACTGATTTATGCAACGAATCATCGCGTAGCCAGATTCAAAAAGCAATAAAAAATGAAAAAGTAATACTTAATGGTAAAATTATTTCTAACTTATCGGAAAAAGTTAGAGAAAATGATAATGTAGAGTTGATTCTTGAAGAAGAAGTTTCAGCCAGTATATTGCCAGCAAATATCCCTCTCGATATAATTTATGAAGATCAGGATCTGATAGTGATAAACAAAAGCTCTACTATGACTGTTCATCCAGGAGCGGGAGATCATAGAGAAACTCTTGTAAACGCTTTGTTATATCACACTAATTCTTTGTCAGATGTTGGGGGGGAAATTAGGCCAGGAATTGTTCATCGTTTAGATAAAACTACTTCAGGTCTTATGGTGGTCGCAAAAAATAATAGAGCACATGCTCATTTAGCTGCACAAATCGGGACTGGTGAATTAATCAGGCGATACAGGGCTTTGGTATGGGGAGTAGTTAAGCCTGTAGCAGGCATAATAAATATTCCCTTGGGCAGAAATCGTCTAGATCGAAAAAAAATGAGCACTGTGAAAAGTGGTGGAAAAGCGGCAATAACTCACTACAAAACTACTGAAGTGTTGCATAACGGGTTGTTCAGTCTTGTTGAGTGCCAACTAGAGACGGGCAGAACTCACCAAATACGAGTGCATTTGAGTCACGGAGGACACTCTATTGTTGGTGATCAAACTTATGGCAATAATGCAAGAAAAATACAGGGAAGTCCCGAGTATCTACAGGAAGAGTTGAAAAAAATGAATCATCAAGCACTGCATTCTTTCTACATCAGCTTTATACATCCCGTTAGTGGAATTAGAATAGAGTTTGAAAAGGAGTTGCCGGCAGATTATAATTACCTCTTAGAAGTAATTCGTAAATATTAATAGGAAACAGACGTTGAGTTTTTAAAAATTGTATAGAAAAATGAATATAATTAAATTAGTAATCTTAGTTACTTTACCACTTTTTATTAGCGCGTGCTCTGAAAAACAAGATCAAGACACCTGGATCGTTGCTACAAGCCCAGATAACCCTCCTTATGAACATATAAAGGACGGAGAGATTGAAGGATTTGATATCGATTTGATGACAGCAATAGGGCAGCATTTAGGTAAAAATATCGAGTTTAAGAACATGGAATTTCATGGGCTCTTAGCCGCACTGGCAACTAAGAATGTTGATATGGTGATAGCTGGTATGTCCATAACCCCGGAGCGACTTGCTAGGGTAGATTTTTCTGTACCTTACACTGAAGCAAGGATTGCTATATTGTTTCGACGAGCTGATGGTTATAAAGAACCATCAGACTTAAAACACAAGATGGTTGGTGCGCAACTAGGGACAATTTGGTCGTTAATAGCACATGATTTGTCAATTGATCATTCGTTTAAAACGAAAGCATTGTCTAGTAATTTAATGCTTGTTGAGGAGTTAAAAACTGAACGTATTGATGCTGTGGTTATCGAAGAATCTCAAGCTGACAAATTCATCCAAAAAAATCCTCAATTTTCTAGTTTTCGCTTAAGTCAACACAGCTCTTCTTTTGCCATCGCTTTACCAAAAGATTCTCCTAAGAAGAAAAGTATCGACCAAGCGATTGAGTCTCTAGAAAGTAACGGTACCATTAAATCTTTGAGTAAAAAATGGGGATTAGTTGATACAGACTGAGGATTTTAAAAAAGCGGTAGGTAAATTCCCAACAGGAGTATGTGTTATAACGACTTCCTTTAATAGTTTGTTATGGGGGTTTACTGCCAATTCTTTTGTTTCGGTATCTCTTGCGCCGCCCCTAGTTTCATTTTGTTTAAACAAAGCAGCTGGTAGTTTCGATGCCTTCATTGGTTCTAAATATTTTTCAATAAATATACTTGCAAGTAATCAACAAGAAATTGCTAAGCAGTTTTCTCAGAAAAATTCTGATAAATTTACGAATGTTGATTATCAGTTAGGGGCTGAATCGAAAACACCGTTGATAACTGGAAGCTCAAGTTTTATTCAGTGCAAAAAATTTAAAGAAGTGGAGTGCGGAGATCATTTTATTTTTATAGGGGAGGTGATTCAAATAGCTTGTGAGGAAAGCAAATTACCACTTTTATATTTTGCAAAGTCATATAGAGAGATGAAATGAAAATTATAAAAATTGGTTTGAATGGTGCCTTTGGTAAGATGGGTAAGGCGGTTGAAGCTTTAATAAATAACGAATTATCTAGTTATGAACTAGTATCTAAAATTGGTAGCACATGTACGCCCCAACAAATGGATGAGGCTTGTAAGCTTTGTGACGTAATGATCGATTTCTCTAGCCCCAATAGCATAGAAGCTATTACTGATGCCGCGGGTAGAAATAACTCTTGTCTAGTAGTAGGCACTACTGGACTTAAATCAAAGCATATTGAGTTCATTAAGTCTCTTGCAAAAAAAACACCTGTCCTTTATGCAGCTAATACTAGTTTAGGAGCAAATTTAATTGCTGATTTATCGGCCAGGGCAGCAACAGTATTAAATCAATATGATGTAGAAATTGTAGAAGCTCATCACCGATTTAAAAAAGATGCTCCGTCGGGAACAGCTCTTATGATTGGTAAAAAAATTGCTGATGTTAAAGGAATTGATTTTGAAAAAAATGCAGTCTTTGACCGTGCCGCTAAAGGCATGCGTGAATATAATGAGATGAGTTTCTCTTCCATCAGAGGTGGCGGAATATTTGGCGAGTGCGAGATTATTTTTGCTGGGCAATACGAAGTAGTATCAATTAGTTGCCGTGCTCTTTCAAGAGATGCTTTTGCAGAAGGAGCTTTAGTTGCAGCAAAGTGGCTAGTTAATCAAAAACCAGGATTATACTCAATGAAAGATGTTCTCGGCCTCTCTGCACTATTATAATACTACAAAATATTTTTAAAATTACTACAAAATGGCTTGTGTTTTTTGGGGAATTATTCTACTGTGTCATGCGACTTAATCTACATAAGTTTAGGTCATCACTATAGATGTTAGTGGTTAGTGCCCGCGTGATGGAATGGTAGACATAATAGACTTAAAATCTGTGGAGCCTAGCTCGTGCCGGTTCGAGTCCGGCCGCGGGTACCATTTCTAATTATATTAGTAGAATCGTTATGTTTATTCAGACTGAAGAAACGCCAAATCCAAATGCTCTAAAATTTTTACCGGGTTTCGAAATTAGTCCAGAGGGACCGGTTTTTCTAAATAGTTTTGAAGAAGCTCTGCAAAGAAGCAACTTGGCAGCTAAAATTTTTCAAGTTGGTAGTGTTGAAGCCGTTTTTTATGGCAAAGAATTCATTACTGTTACTAAATCAGAGCAATCAGAATGGTCACTACTAAAACCAGAAATATTGATGGTCGTTATGGATCATCTCGTTGCTGGCTTACCTGTGTTTGATCAACCTCAGAATATTTTTAAAGAGATAGATACAGATGGAATGTCTGATATTGAGAAACAAATAATAGAAATTATTGAAACAAGGGTTAGGCCTTCGGTTGCTATGGACGGAGGAGATATTGTTTATCAAGGATTTGAAGATGGTATTGTGTATCTACAATTGCGTGGCGCTTGTTCTGGTTGCCCTAGCTCTTCAGTTACTCTCAAAAATGGCATTGAATCGATGCTTCAACATTTTGTGCCTGAAGTCAAAGGTGTCGAAGCAGTTGAAGAACAATCCTAAAAAGTTCTATAGTAAATCAACAATCTAATTCATATAGTTTAAAATAATCTGTTTAATTGACTAGATCAAGCATAACCAATTGCTTATACTATTTATCATTAAAGCTAGTTAAAGATGTAGTGATATGCAGAAAGATAAAATTTGGTTCAATAGTATTGAATTTAATTCCCAACCTAAGCTTCAGAAGAGTGATTTTGGAATATTAGAGCAAGTTTTATATGAGTCATTAAAGAGTAAAAATTTTAATCCTCAGGGGCGGGTAATTAAAGATTATACTCCCAGAATACTTTTTCTAAGTGTTGCACCTAAAAATATTACAGCAACAGTTTTTTGTGAAGGTAGCTTAGGTTTGCTTAATGCCCTAGAAATTTTGTTCGCCAGGTTCTTAGAAAGCTTTTCTGATTATCCAATAGATGAACTTGTAATAAAAGTTGATATTGTTACAAATGTAACGGAGATTAAAAACTGCGATGCGGATACCAGATATCCTATAGAAAGAGGTTTGCACGGCATTGCTTTTGCATATGAATATAATCTTGCTATTTTACCTGACCAAATTGCTTATAATTTTCTGCTGGATGAAAATTTAGAATTATATCTTAAGAGAACATACAATTATCTTGAGAATACACCAATCGAAGCCAGTAAATTTTTTCAGGTGCTAGATAGTAAGAATTTCACGACATACCTTTTTAAAACCGAAGGTTTTTTACTAGAGAAAAAACAACTCAATGCGCTTTATAGAGGCCAAAAAATCTACGATAAATTTGACGCGCAAGACCTAAAACAATCAATAAAACTTGCATCTATTTACCTCAATGGGGCAGTGGGCGCGTCTGGTAGATTTGATTACTCCTATTATGCTGATGCCAACCGTAGCATGAAAGACTATAGCGCGCTGAGACATGCTGGCACCATTTTTTCAATGGCAGAATATTATGATTTTTCTAAAGATGAAACTATATTACCAGCGATAAAAAGAGCTATGTCTTACATGATAAAGTTTTTTGTGCCAGGTATTGAAAACACTAACACAATATGTTTGTTGGAGCGTGGGTCTATTAAACTAGGTGGGAATGGCCTTGCAATACTAGCTATTGCAAAATATACAGAGGCGACAAAGGATAGTTGTTACATTCCACTTATGAAAAGGGCTTGTGAATGGATTTTAGAAAAAATGAACGAGGATGGTAGCTCTCCAGGTCATATACAATATTATCCTAAGGGAAACTATAAGAATATGATTTCTGATTACTATCCAGGGGAGGCAATTTATGGCTTGATGCTTGCAAATAAAATTGCACCAGATAAAAGATTGGTTGAAGCTTCCTATAAAATTGCCAAATGGCTAATTAATACTAGAGATGGTAATAAGAGTGTTCGTGAGTTGCAGCATGATCATTGGCTGCTTTATGGTTTAAATGAGCTCTATCGCGTAAAACAAGATCCACAATTTATTGAGCATGTTGCTAAGATCTGTAATGCAATAATGAATAAACAAAACTTAACAGTAAAATATCCTGATTACTATGGTAGCTTCTATTCTGGTGACCCTAGGTCAACACCAGCAGCGACCAGAAGCGAAGGCTTGTTAGCAGCATACAGACTAATAAGCGAGTATGGTGATAATGATCCTATGGCCTTATCTATTATGGAGTGCGCGAAACGTACAATAGCGTTTCAGTTGCGCACGCAATATACTGAGCTTACAACTATGTATTTAGCAGTTAGAGAGAAGGCTTATGGTGGCTTTCGCGGTAGTATTAATACGCATGAAATTAGAATAGATTATGTCCAGCACAACCTGTCGTCACTACTGGCGTTATATCAAATTATGATAGGAAGTAGAAGTGCTGCATAATATATAATAACTCAAGTGACTAAGAATCTAGATACATTAAAGATTTAGCTAAAAAACAACCATGTTTTACAGTAAGCTTTTCATAAAAATTCTTTTCATAATCTGTCATATTAAAAAAATCACCATATTCTGATAATCCAGCTATTCCTGGTTTTGTATTTATTTCAGCAAAAGAGATATCGCCTGATTTATTTATTAGGACGTCATACGCTAGTTCGTTTATTACTTCATTATATTCCTTACACAAAAGATCAGTTAAGATAATTGTAGTATGTTTTATTTTATCCATAATACTAGAAGCTTTTTCTCTAGAAAAAATTCTCTCTAAAAGTTCTATAGGTGTATCAACATAACCTCCTTGGGCTATGTTCGAGAGGGAACTTAATTTTGTGCCAACTCTTACTTCACTTAAGAAGTGCCATTCTTTACCTTCGTTAAAAACTAGTGCGCGAATATCAAAAACTGATCCTTCATAAAACACAACATCAATAGCTTCTTGAATAAGATAATGTCTGTTATGGGTTATGCTATTAATATAAAAGAGGCATTCAGATATAGTTAAGAAAGAAGATGTTTTTTTTGTACCTTGTTCATAATATTCCGCTATAAACTCATCATTTTTCAATTTTACTACTAATATTTTATCCCCCATACTGCCATATCGTGGTTTAATAAAAACTTTGGAATATTTTAGAAGTTGCTTCTTAAGTTGGTCAACGTTCCCATCAAATACTTCGGTGTAGGGCATAAGAGAATTGTCAAAATTTGATATAAACTCTCCGGTTAGCAGTTTATCTTGGGATAGACGTCTTATAGCATCAGTAGGATAAAATTTATTTCCTTGATCTGAGGTCCACGCTAAAAATTTATAATAAATATTTAATTCATCCTTACCGATATGAAAATCATAAGTAACTTTAGGTATAGCAACGCAAATTTGTTTAAATTTATTATTTTCAAAACTGTAACCAGTAATAGTTTTATCTTCTTTGTTTACATTTGTAGGGGAATAGCAAATTAATCGATAGCCATGTTTTGCCAATTCAGGATTTAGGACAGAGGCTCTGTGCATAACCAGATTAAATTTATTATTTTGGATTTTACGTTCGTGCTTTTCATGGAACATCAGCCCAATCCATTTTTGTTTATCTTTTTCTTCTTTTAGATTTTCTTGCATAATTGGCAGTTGAAAATAATGCCCAAACTGATCTTCTTTTGGTTCAAGAAGATGCTCTGAATTTACCATTATTTTTTTTTGAAGAAGCCACTCACATAAATTATTGAATTCACCTTTGCTTACAAATCGTGGTTGGTAGTTTGTTATTTTATTATCACTTACAATTGGGTACAATTTTAATTGAATATCGATTTTGTTATTAACTATTTGAAGGTTAAGAGAGGCAATGGCACTATAGGGCGGTGCCTGCATTTTTTGGTAACGACCCGGAGAATGAAACATAAAATTACCAATACTATATAACACAAGCTTCTCATTACGCTTTTCAAACTCTTGCATCATATGTGAACCATGACCGATAATTAAATCAACGCTACATGAAAATAAACTATCACTTAAGTCGGTTTGTGTTTTATCGCACCACTGGTAATTATTACCCCAATGTGGAAAAAGTATAATAAACGTATCTGGATCGAGTGTTTTAATTTTTTTAATCTGATCAGCAATAAAATTTACGTCTAATGGCATTAATCCAGGTTTTTGGGCGTCAGCATAGACTCTATATTTATTTCTATATGAAGGGCGGTTCTCAAAAGCGGCAATAATTGCAATTGTCTTTTTTTTATCTTCAAAATTGATTTCACAGATAAATGGTTTACTAGCTTCATGAATATTATTACCGCATCCTATCACGGGTAAATTATTTTCTTTAAGTATGAATAAGGTTTGGTCGTAGCCTTCGCTTCCATAATCAAACGTGTGATTATTGGCTAAGCTTATTAAAGACACATTATGACCCATAAGGGCTTTAGGTGCCTTTTCTTTATCAGTCCAATGTATGTAATCTTTTTGCCCTTCAAAAGGAGAATGCGCAGAATCGGTAATGGGGGTTTCAAGATTCATGACCACAAAATCAGCATTTACCATAATGGCTTTAAGCTTTTTAAGTCCATATTCATAGCCAAAACGATCCAAAATAGACTCTCTGCCACTTTGTTTGATCTTTTCTTGGTAATTTTCACCAAAGCTAGTATCACCTGCAAATATAAACTCAAACTTTTCATTATTTTTTTTGTAGAAGACTTGCTTTAAATCTTTTTTAGGAGTCATTTGAATCTTTATCTTATATACGATACCTCTTTGTATAGCAGTTTTATATTTACTCCAAAAGGTACTTATTCTTTTTGTGGTGGTAGTTAGAAAAACTTTGTTGCAGATGTAACAACCATTTTAAGGCTTAGTTTCTGCTTACGTAATTAATTTGTTGATCTAAGAGCTAAAAATCCAAAGACTAACTGTCCTATAAAACAACATATTGGTATTATGGCAAGAGCATAAATAAAGTTATTAGCGGTATATATTGCGCCTCCTGATTCGTTGACCGCGCCATTCCAATTATTGTGAAGTGCATTGCCAATGACAGAATGGAAAAAGTGACCAAAAGACATGTTTATGCAATTTGTTACAGCAATAGCAAGCCCAGCGTTTGAGACTTCCACTTGGTTACTGACTACTGTAAATACAAGCACTTGATAGCAACAGCAAATTCCCAAGAAAAACATCAAGATAGCACTACTAGTTAATGATAATGGTGGAAGATAAAATAGTATAAGGAATATAATTATAGTAAAAGTTCCTATTAAGAATATCATGAAATTTGCTGAGCGTAAAAAATTTGCAGCTACTGCAAGAAGTGGACCCCCAAAACACATTCCAATATAAACAAAAGACGTAATGGTACGACTTTCATTTTTACTCATAGCAAAAATTTGACTAAAGAATGGTATTGCCCAGACGTCAGCAAATCCTTCAAGAGATCCAACCATCAGACCACCTGCAACGCCAATTAAAAGAATTTTTGGAGTTAACAATAGTTTCATAACAGAACTAAACACATTGCTTGCATCACTATTTTGTTGAGTATCGATCTTCCCCATTAGAAGCATCGCTCCAGCAATTAAAAAAGCTATTAAAGCAAGGGTGTTAAATGTATTGGTGTAGCCAAAATGATCAAATAATAGTTGCATGGGGGTTGCACCAAACACTGCTCCTATTAGACCAAAAGTGAATGAAAATCCTAATAAAAGTGAGTGATATTTTTCTTCAAAAAAGGTTGTAGTAATTTTTGCGACTGACAAGAAGGCCACACCAGATCCAACACCAATTAAAAATCGTCCTAATAGCAATAAATTCCAATTATCTGTAGTCACAAAAGTAAGTGTTCCAATGCCAGCTGTAGCTATTGCAATAGATGTAACAAACCTAAAGCTTAGGCGATCAAGCATAATCCCAAGTGGTATTTGAGCGCCAGAGTAGCCAAGATAATAATAACCAGCTAAAGTACCGAAGCTTGCGGCATCTACAGAAAATTTTTGAATAATATCTTCTCTAAGAATCCCAGCTGAAAGTCTCAAAATAAATTGGAAAGCAAAGAATAAATTGGCTAAACACCAAAGTGCTATGTATTTCTTTTGAAAAGTTTCGGTCATCTTTTTGGCTAATTCATAAATTTAAAATAGTATGTAATGATAATAGTTTGTTTTCGATAATGTCAACATATTTTAATCATTAAATGTTCTTACTAATTCATAACTTGAGAGAAAAATATAATCCTAAATACATTAGTAATTGCTAACAGATATTTATTTTGTATAATCACGGCTGTGATTATTACTCAAACTAAGGTTTTGTAGCTATGAATCGAGAAATTACTATAAAGATTATTTCTGTATTATTTGCCTTTTCTTCATTAACTAGTTGTCTTCCTGCTATTTTTACTGGAGCGGCTGGTTCTGCTATGGAATTTGCTAAAGATAGGCCTGCTAATGAAACTCTTACGGACACTAGAATATCTGCTGGAATCAAAGCTGATTTTATAAAAAAAGATTTCCGTGATTTGTATACAAAAATCAAAATTGAGGTCGTGCAAGGTCGCGTCTTATTAACAGGTGGAATTGATAAAGAAGAAGATGCTGTAAAGGCAGTTGAAATATCGTGGGCCCAGAAAGGTGTAACTGAAGTTATTAACGAATTGAAAGTGGATAAAAATAGTAGGCATTTTGATTTGTTGCAGTATACGCGCGATACTATGATTACTAGCCAGATTAAATCTAAAACATTTGTAAATCGTGAAATAAAATTCGTAAACTATACTGTGGTAACTATTAACGATGTTGTCTATCTTTTTGGAATTGCCAGATCACAGGAAGAGCTAGAGAAAGTTGCCAATATTGCCTCGAATGTTTATGGCGTACAAAAAGTGGTTAGTCATGTTAAAATAAGCGACGTAGTTCAAGCAGATAAATCTAAAGAGTCGACGAACGTAGAAGAAGGAACTAGCAGTATAATTGATGATGATAAAGTTACAGTCGTTGAACCAGCTAATGTTAAACCATCTATTGTAGAAGAAAATGATAATGTCATTCAGGGTCCAAAAGATGACTGGTAGGATTTTTGTTTCTCAGAAAATTATTACGTTTTTTATATTAATAATATCATGTCTAGTTCTTTGCGGGTGTCAGGGAGGGGCTCAATATAGAAAACTATCTAAAGAAGATTCAAAAAATATAAAATACAAAGGTCATTATAAAGTTGGCAGTGAATATACAATAAAAAACACTACTTATAAACCAAAAGAAGTTAAGAGCTATACGCAGGTAGGTATGGCTTCTTGGTATGGTAAAAAGAATGGCTTCCACGGTAAAAAAACAGCAAATGGTGATCTGTACAATAAGAATACTCTTAGTGCAGCGCATAAAACACTGCAACTTCCTTCTTTGGTAAAAGTAACTAACCTTGAAAATAATAAATCTGTTGTTGTTATGATTAATGATCGTGGGCCTTATTCTAAAGGAAGAATAATAGATCTTTCTGAAAAAGCTGCAGAAATAATAGATATGAAAAGGAAGGGCACGGTAAAGGTGAAGGTAGAATACCTTCCTGCTGAAACAAAAAAATTTCTAGCTACTATCGGTCTTGAGAAGAAAAGTGGATCAAAGACTAAACGTCCCGTGCCTAATCGTAAATGCTCCGTAAATTGCCACGTTAAGTTGGTGAATTTACAGCACAAAATTAATGTCGATAAAGGGTAGGGGTACGTCTACACCTTCAGGGTAAGTGCCCTGAGATAGCCAATCGTTATCGGTTTTCACTAAGCTCTGGATAGTAGTTTAGTAATAAATATAGATTATACAATTAAAGGATCAGAAGATACTACCTAACCTTCTTCTTCATAGGCAGTGCAAGTATCTTAATAACATTATAGAGTCAGATCTTTGGTATAGAAGCTATGGCTATGATGATTAAAAAGCAAACTCATTATCTAAGGCTTTCTATTTTAGAACAAGTACAATTTGTTAAAAGATTGTTCTATATCTATGACTAAAAGTAGCTAATTCTAAGCTTCAAAATCCTGTATTTACAGGTCATTTCATCCTCTTTCTAAATTTGCAACAGAACCATTTATCTACCACTCTATACAAGTATTTCCATTTACCTTTTACTTTAATATAAGTTTCATCAACTCGCCATGAGGTAGAATAAGGCTTGGAGTAATAACGTATGCGCTTAGCTAATTCAACGGAATAAGCTTGCACCCATCTGTATAAAGTGGTGTGATCAACCTCAACTCCTCTCTCTATCATCATTTCTTCTAAATTACGATAGCTGATTGGATATCTTAAGTACCATCTTAAGCATTGTAATATTACTTC
>CAMDSB010000017.1 GCA_945907105.1 Rickettsia typhi
TGAATTAGAAAAATCTACTATTACTGGAACCTCGCTATTTATATTATGAGTGTTAATATTTAGATTTAATTGACTGGATTTTAATTTAATACCATTGAAAATTACCAGAACATTATCCTTGAGTATAATTTTTTTTGCAAAATCATCAAGAGTTGCTTCATTCGATTTTATAATTATGTCGCCATCACTTGAGAGGTATTTGCCGGATACCGATTGAAGGATGTAGTTATTATATTTATCTTTCACCATTGTCTGGGCGAGGATTTTATAGGGGGCCAAATTATTACTAATCCCTTCGAAAACTGGATTCTCTATACCTAACGAATAATCTTTTGTAAGATAAGGTTTATTATTTAGGATATCTTGCTTGGCAACATGGTTGTTTTGCAACGAACGAGAAGAATATATAATAGTAGTAAAAATAACTATGAGTACTAATACTCCAGAACAAAGAAAGATGTATTTTATAAGTTTAAATTTATTTTGAGAGCGGTTTAATTGATTCATGCAACTCCATGTCTCAATATATCATGAATATGTAATACTCCTACAAGTTGATTTTCCCGAGTCACAGGAAGAACAGTAATTGATTTTTGATTCATGATGAATATTGCTTCTGTTGCTAGTGCATTATCAGCTATTGTTCTTGGATTACTAGTCATCACATCTTTGGCCGTCGTACTACCTAAATTCTCATTAATATGTCTTCGAAGGTCTCCATCAGTAATTATACCTATTATGCCCTCATCGTTGTTTAAAACGATTGCACACCCGAGGCATTTTTCATTCATAGTAATTAGTACTTCGGTAAATTTAGTGCTTTCTTGTACTATTGGAAGATCTCCTTCACCTTTCATTATGTCTGATACTTTCAATAAATTCGTTCCTATCTTACCACCAGGGTGAAATATCTTAAAATCCTCTTTTGTAAAGCCTTTGGACTGGTGGAGAGTAGTAACGAGAGCGTCTCCTATCGATAATGTCATTAACGAAGAAGTTGTAGGAGCTGAAATAGAAGACGTTTCACTTTGCATTGGTAGTTTTAATAGAAAATCACTACTTTTACTAAGAGTAGAATTGCCGTTCATAGTAATTGCTGCAATTTTAATATTGAATCGTTTGCAATAATTTATTGTGTCAAATAATTCTTTAGTTTCTCCTGAATTAGATAACATAATTACCATATCGATTTCAGTGATCATGCCAAGGTCGCCGTGACTTGCTTCTCCTGGATGAATATAAAATGCTGGAGTACCAGTCGAAGCTAAACTGGCGGCAATTTTTTTAGCAATATAGCCACTTTTCCCCATACCCATAAGAACGACTCTTCCTTTAAATTTTAGTATATATTCAACTAAATCAGAGAAATCGCTTGGAATATCATGAGCCAAAACATGTAGAGCTTTCGATTGATCTAGTATGCTATTTTTTGCTAAAGTTACATAATCCATTTTAGCTACCATAGGAAAAAATATCTATATCATTCCAGCCGATTAAATCAAGCTCCGCTCTAATTGGCAAAAATTCAAATAATTGGTGAGCAATTTTATTTCTATTTAATTTAATGAGACGTTCTATAAGTATTGCTCTAAGAGAGTGAAGATAAACTACGTCTTTAGCAGCATACTCTTTTTGGTCTTCACTTAGCTCTGTTGCTCCCCAATAAGAGGATTGTTGTTGTTTGGAAATAGTTATGCCAAGCAATTCTCGACACAGATCTTTTAATCCGTGATGATCAGTATAAGTGCGAGCTAATTTTGAAGCAATTTTTGTGCAGAAGATGTTTACTAGATCTATTTCCAAATATTTCTTGATAACTGCTAAGTCAAATCTAGCATAATGAAATATTTTACCTCTGTTTTCATCTAGAAGTAGTTTCTTTAAATTAGGGGCAGAATAGTTATTTTGATCAAATTGAATTAAATATGAATCCCCATCACCGTTACTAATTTGCAATACACACAACCTATCTCGATGGAAACTAAGCCCCATTGTTTCGGAATCAATTGCAATATCTCCGGCTAAGTGAAAATCATCTGGTAAATCATTTTTATAAACAACCACTCTCATAATATTTTTTTCTCTAAAGTTAATCGCTTTTAAGCGGCGTTTTAAATATTTTTTCTTCTGGTGCAGAAAATCCAAGCACATTTCTAATTTTTTCGTCAAGCATATCCTTATCTATAGATTCATGCCTTAATAGCTTTGTTCTGTTTTCAATTTCTAGCCGTTCTGCTCTTAAAAATTCAAGTTTTTTGTGCGAGCTGCTTAGCTCTGCCTGCAACTTAAAATAAGCTAATACCCCTCTGCTGCCATAAATTGAATGAAAGACAAAATAAGATAGCATTAAAAACACTACGATATTAAGGGCTTTCTTCTTAGTAAAAGTAAAGCTCTTTGAAGGTTTATCTATCATATAGATTACTACACGTTATTAAGCAAGTATAAAGCAATCAATGGAGCAGTTAGAATTATGCTGTCAAACCTGTCAAGCGCTCCACCATGACCTGGTATAATTGTTCCCGTATCTTTGATGTTAAATTTCCTTTTTAGTAATGATATACTCAAATCACTTATCTGCGCAGTAACTCCAATAATCAGAGCGAAAAAACTTAATGAAACATTCGATTTAGCTATCATATAAGGAAGACTATACGCTGGAATTAGAGTCAGAATATTAAGACTAATTATCGCACTAGAAACACCAATGATTAGACCGCTAATAGTTTTGTTTGGACTAGTTTTAGGAGCTAACTTAAGGCCGCCAACAAGCTTGCCTCCAAACATTGCCATAACATCAACGCTCCAAATTACACAGAAAAATGTCATTAATAGCCAGCCAGTTCGATCAATATAGGAAATAAGTAATAGGGAGGCTATAGGAATAGGTATTGCTATTAGACCAATCAGATTATGGTATAATGATGTTTTAGTAATATTATACCATTCAAGAAGCATCACAGCCGCAATGCCATAAATGGCTATATAAAATAGCGGTCTAAAAACAAAAATTGCTACAATAAAAAAACATCCTAGTAGCAACCCCGAAAGACAACGAATCAATAAATTTCTTTTATTCATAAGTATACGATTTCTATCTAGCACCAAAGTTTCTCTGACGAGTTGAGTAATTCTCTATGGCTTTTTCTAGGTCGCTTATATCAAATTCTGGCCAAAATTTATCCAAAAAATATAGTTCAGCGTATGCTAGTTGCCACAACAAAAAATTACTAATTCTGTAGTCATTACCAGTTCTAATTAAAAGATCTACATCTGGCATTTCTGGATCATATAAGAAATTTCTAAAATTGTCTTCTGTAATTTTTGTTATACCTGAGTTAATAGCTTTGGTGAAGGCGTCTACTATTTCTGCTCTACTGCCGTAACTAAAAGCTATGCAGACAGTAGCTTTGGAGTTGTTTTTAGTGCTTTCAACGGCAAATTTTAATTTTTTTTGAAGTGAAGGAGCCAATTTCTCCAGATGGCCTATAATTTTAAGCTTAATCCCATGTTTGGTAAGAATTTTTGTTTCATGCAAGACGTAATGACTCAAAAGATTAATTAAAATAGAGACTTCTTCAGCAGGTCTCTGCCAGTTTTCGGATGAAAATGCATATAAGGTAAGATAGTTTATCCCTAATTTTGATAGGTGAGGAATTAGAGATTTTGCAACTTCGGCTCCTTTTTTATGCCCCTCAGCTTTAGATTTTTCATTGAGCTGGGCCCACCGGGCATTTCCATCCATAATTATTGCTAAGTGATTTAAGTTTTGTTTCATAAAGCTATTTTTTAATTGGTAATTTAATTTGTACAAGTAGCCCTTTGAAACTCTTACTTTCGCCCAGGGTAATGCTGCCATAATGACCGCTGATTATTTCTTT
Organism: Rickettsia typhi; assembly: GCA_945907105.1. Lineage (GTDB taxonomy): Bacteria > Pseudomonadota > Alphaproteobacteria > Rickettsiales > Rickettsiaceae > Megaera_A. The sequence continues at coordinate 3,882 of CAMDSB010000017.1, forward strand.
TGTAATAGCTAAGCCAAGGCCAACACCAGCGGAGTTGTCTAAAGGTCTTGACTTATCAGCACGATAAAATGGTTTAAACACTGATTTTCTTTCATTCTTCTTGATGCCTTTACCATTATCTTCAATAATGATCAGTGCATCGTTTTGACTTGAAGATAGAGAAATCTTGACTTTAGATGAATATTTGAAAGCGTTACCAACGAGGTTAGCGATCGCTCGCTGAAAAGAATGCGGTTTAATAAGTGTTATAACTGGTTCTGGGCTAATATTGAGCGTGATGTTGCGCTCCGACCACTTAGTTTTGATATAAGATGAAATCCAGTTATTAAGATTTGTTGCTTTAAAATCTTCGCCACCTTCTCCCCGCGCAAAATCTAAATATGAGTCAATCATGTGTTGCATACTGTCTATATCATACTGTAGTTCTTCCTTTTCTTCTGATTCGTCCATGAGTTCGGCTTGTAGTTTCATGCGCGTGAGAGGAGTTTTGAGATCGTGAGATATCATAGCTAACATTTGAGTACGTTTTGCGGTTTGGTGTTCAATTCGGTCTCTCATTTTTAAAAAAGCTAGCCCGGCTTGTCTAATTTCCCTTGCGCCAGAAGGTTTATAATTATCAGTTTTTTCTCCTCTGCCATAACGTTCGGCGGCATTGGTGAGTTCAATAATTGATTTTATCTGATTTTTTGAAAAAATTAGCGAAACTGAAAGTAGCAATATAGTAAGAAAAATAATCCATAATACAAAAATACTAGTTGTTGGATTTAAAAGTGCTTTGTAAGGTAGCTTAATCAACAAGGTCTCTGACTTAATTTTAAGGTATAAGTCGACATTTTTGCTCTGATCAAAAATAATTACTCCTTCTTGCCCAAGAGCTTCCTGCAGTAATTTTTTAAAAATCTCTAGCTCCTCTATATATTTTTCTCCAGTGGAATCTGGTAATTTTGAAGAAATAATAGAATATTCTAGATTTAAATAAGTACCATGCTTAGGTATTTTTTTATTATTAAGATTATTAATAAGCTCAGAGATTTCTGTAGCTATTAAGTAGCTTGTATTTTGTGAAACATTATACCAATGCCTTTTATAAAATAAATATACGGCAAGAAGTTGACTGATTAATACCGGTACAATGATAATTAGCATGAACCTAGTCAATAGGCTTTTAGGAAATAAATTTTTAGGTAAGGAGCTAAGTATAGAGGACATATCCTTTGTTTCTTATTGTTTTAAGGAATTTAGGATTTTTTGGATCAGACTCTATCTTATTTCTGAGTCTAACAATCTGAACATCTACAGATCTTAGATTTAGCCCGCCGAGTTCGCTCGACAGTTCTTCTCTAGAAATAACCTCGTTTTCTGATTTTACTAAAGTGCCTAGAAGTTTTTCTTCGGCAGAACTGAGCTTAATATCGGTACCATTTTGTATTAAAACCTTCGTTATTAGATTATACGTATTGTTTCCAAATCTGATAATCTCTTGTTCTTTTTTAAATCGCTTATGAGAGTTAATTAGATTATTAATTCTCAACAGCAACTCTCTTGGTTCAAAAGGTTTTGTAACATAGTCATTAGCTCCAGATTCTAGACCTCTAATTTTATCTTCTGGCTCAGAAAGAGCGGTTAACATTACTACGGGCATTATCATACCACTTGATCTTATTCTTTGAGCAAAATCAATTCCGGTAATTTCAGGCATCATTACATCGAGGATAATTAGATCATATACAAAATTTGATAACAGCTCTGATGCTTCAGTCGCAGACGCGCTTGTGGAAACTAAAAAATTATTTTGAGTAAGAAATGTCTTCAAAAGTTTTAGTATTCTGTTATCATCATCCACTATAAGAATGTGCGGTTTTTTATCCATTTGTACTAATTACTAACAGGGTTAGAAAATATTTAGTTCTTACGGGTAATATAATCCTATTTAAGCAAATTGACTATAATATTTTGAAGGAATTTATGAATTTTAAATTATCAAATAAAATGTCCGACTATATTTGGATAAATGGTGAAATTGTACCTTGGGATGAAGCATATATTCATGTTCTTACGCATAGTCTACACTATGCTGGAGCAGTGTTTGAAGGAGAACGTGCTTATAATGGTAAGGTTTTTAAGTTGATGGATCATACAAATAGACTACTCCGTTCAGCTGAATCTATGCATTTGAAAGTAAAATTTTCAGCTGATGAAATTAATCAAGCTACCAACGAAGTGCTCGGTTTGAATAATCTAAAAAATGCCTATGTACGCCCGCTCATTTGGCGTGGGGCGGAAACACTAGGGGCTTATCATCCAATTCTTAAGTGTAATATGCTTATAGTAGCTATGGAATCCAACCCAACCTTTATAAGCGGAATGAGCTTGTGTGTTACACCATGGCGCAAAGTAGGAATTGATGCAATGCCACCACAATGTAAATCATCAGCTCATTATGCAATGATGACGGTATCTCAGAAACTTGCTCAAGACCTTGGTTATGATGATGCGCTAATATTAGATCAGTACGATGATATTGCCGAGAGTTCTACGACTAATATCTTCTTTGGTAAGGGTAGTACAATTGTTACTCCGATAGCTGATCGTTTTCTTAATGGTATAACGCGCCAAACTATTATGGAAATTGCAAGAAATATTGGTATGGAAGTTAAAGAAGAAAGATTATTGTTGGGTGATATATCGCGATATGACTCTTGTTTTTTAACGGGCACTTCTGCAGAAATACGGGGTGTTTCATCAATATCGCATGATAATGGTAAGATAGAATTCTCTAATAATGAGTTAGTAACAAGGCTGCAAAAAGAATATGCTAAAATAGTAGGTAAAATACAATGATATTCAAAGGAATTTTAACCGCTCTTATTACGCCATTTGATGAGAATGACCACATTGACTTTAAAACGCTTCAACCGCTTGTAGAAAGACAAATAGATTCAGGCGTTAATGGTCTAGTTATAGCTGGATCTACGGGGGAAGGTAGTAGTCTTTCTGATGCAGAATATTACGAGCTAATTAAAACGGCAATAGCTTGTTCAAAAGGAAAAATCCCTATTATCGCTGGCACTGTTGGAGTTAGTACCGCCTCGGTATGCGAAAAAATATCTATTCTCTCGAGCATGGGTATAGACGGTATAATGTGCACCGCTCCGCATTATATTCGGCCAGAACAAGATGGGTTATATCAGCACTTTCAAGCTATAAATAACGCTAGCACAGTGCCTATAATGATATATCTTCATCCTGGAAGAACTGGCTGTGATATGTCAGACGACACAATAATTAGACTTTCGGCTCTTGATAAAATAGTGGCGTTGAAAGATTGTAGTAGCGATATTGAAAAGCCTTTAAGACTTTTGACGCAAGTAAATTCACCTTTTGTTTTTCTAACAGGTGATGATAATAGATTTTTAGCTTATAGTGCTCATGGGGGTGTTGGGTGCGTTTCGGTTATGGCAAATATTTTTCCAAAGATTTGTAAAAAAATTGAGAGCCTATGGAGTTCTGGTAATATTGATAAGGCAAGAGAGTTGCAGCAAAATTTGATGCCATTTATGTCGGCTTTGTTTTCTGAAAGTAATCCTATTGGTATCAAATATGCGGCTCATGAACTTAAGTTATGTAGTGATAAAATTCGTTTACCACTGACCAAAGCCCGCGAAGATACCAGAAGAAAAGTCAATGACCTTATGTCTCAGATTGTAGGTTTAGAAAAAGATGTCTGATAACTTATATAAGAAAGTAGTTGCAAAAAATAGGAGAGCATCGTTCGATTACTCGATAGAGGAAAACATAGAGGCGGGGATTATACTTACTGGTAGTGAACTGAAATCTATTAGAGAAGGAAAGGTGTCATTGGCCGATTCGCATGCTGCAGAGAGCTCTGGTGAGCTATACTTATATAATTGTCATATTGCAGAATACGAAAAAGCTAATCGTTTTAATCACGCGCCTCTTAGACCAAGAAAATTACTGGTTCATAAGAGAGAAATGCAAAAAATAATAGGTAAAATCAAATTAAAGGGCTACACTTTGATAGCGTTATCCCTTTATTTTAACCATAAAAATAAAATTAAAATTGAGCTTGGCTTAGCAAAGGGTAAAAAACAATATGATAAACGAGAGTCAATTAAAGAAGATGATTGGAAGAGAGAGCAGGGCAGAATATTAAGGGATAAAAAATAAAATAAATTATAATTTATAATGGCAACAAAAAAAGACTTGGAACGCTCGGTAGTAAAAAAGCTTAGTTACCTTAGCGAAGAAGATGCTAACTTTGCGGTTAATTGTATCTTAGACTATATTAAGGATGAGCTAGCAATAAACAATAGAGTGGAAATAAGAGGGTTTGGTAGCCTCTCAGTAAGAAAAAGAAAATATGCCGGCACTGATAAAGAATATAATACTATCTATTATCGTATGTCTAAAAACGTTCAAGGAGACCTGAATAAATAACAGCCATACTGGATTTGATCCAGTCTCTATTTTGTCTTCTCTTAAAACTTGCAGAATCCATTATTACAATGTTAAAATTAGATAATGATTTTTATAATAAGCATGCAGTGGAAGTTGCCAAAAATCTTTTAGGTAAAACTTTAGTTTTTGGAAAAATAAAAGGAATTATAACAGAAACAGAAGCGTATAGAGGGGCGGATGATGAGGCATCTCATGCTTTTAGCTTTACTCCTAGATCCTCAATAATGTTTGGCCCTTCGGGGTATAGCTATATTTATTTGATTTATGGTATGTATTATTGTTTAAACATTGTCACTGAAGAAGAAAACTCTCCCAGTGCTGTACTTATACGTGGTTTAAAATTGCCCGATATTCATTTGGATGGGCCTGGAAAAATATGTAAATATTTAGGAGTAACCAAAGAGCATAATGGCATTAATCTTGTGACTAACAATAATTTTTACTTAACAGAGGGGATAAATTCTGTAACGTATAGCAGCACTCCTCGAATAGGTATAAAAAAAGCAATAGATAAACAATGGCGCTTCTTTTTAAGTAGCTAATAATTGCTGCTAATAGCATATAGGGTTCTGTCGCATCTGTTGAGAATGAGTTTGAAATATGGTATAACGAGGTAAAAGAATAGCGCAATGCCATTTCATATTTCTCCCAAATTACTCAAATACTTTAAAGGATTTTGCTCTTTTCCAGAAATCATCATGCTGTTTGTCTATATGAAATGTAGATTCTCTTTGAGTTATCGAGACTTAGAGGAAATGTCTAGTATTAGAGGAGCTGTAATAGATCATGCCATGCTTTACCTTAGGTTTCCATACCAATTTAGTGTGTGACGGTTGAGATAGGATCAGCACCCTAAAACTGAAGTTATTTTTAAAACTGATTTTAATCTTCTTGAAGCTCAGAGTGGAGTTAAGTATTAATAAATAGTATAGTTTTTAATGTTTAGTTTACAAAATTGTATTAGTTATGTATAATTTTATTATAACTCTAACTATTTTGGTCGCTTCTATAATTAAGTGGCTAGTATAATTTGAGAGCTATATGGGTAAAACCGATAATATCTTCATACTAATTCGTGCAATATATTTTTAAATTTTGTATGAAGCTTTTAATTTAGAAAATGAGAAAGGTAGTATATGAAAGGTAATGAAACTAGTATTAGTACAGGAAGTGAAGCTAATTGGACCCCAGAGAATATTATTGGACTAGTTACAGGGGCAAGTGGCTTCATTGCTTCTTTACTAACGTTTGCTTATATAAAATTTAAGAATCAATTTAGTGATGAACAGAACACAGATATTCATCTTCAGGCTATATCGTATGAAGGGGGCAAAAGAGAAATAGTAATTAATATAAAGTTAAAAAATGATGAGAGATATACATCGGAATATACAACCCTTGCAAATGGTAAGGACAACCCAGCCCGGGAAGTAATCCCTGGTGTGCGTGAGGAGGCTGGAGATAATTTACCTTCTTCAGCACCAACTACAGGGACAATGCATGATACGGTTGGAAGCATTCAAGCAATTATGGGTAATAATAATCTAGGAGACCAAATAATAGGAGACACACGAAATCACGTTATTAGAGATGCATTAAATACATTGATAAAGCTGGAACAACTTCAGTTGTTGGCTCAGGATGGGGAGAATCCTGGTCCATTAAATGTTCGCATTTTGCAGTCTCCCACTCTGAAGGGAAAGACAGGCAGCCCCAGTCCATTAAATGGTTATAATTTGCCATTTCCACCTCAAAAATTAGATTATAAATCAAGTGATAGTGTTTTTGTTAATACTTCTCCAATCAATCAAGCAGAAGAGCAGAAGGAGGGGGAATCGTCCGATGCTATGCACCCACGCAGCAATCATCCTAAGGCTGGCGATGTTTATAATTTTTCCCCACCAAATCAAGAAGATGAGCACACAGACCACGCATCCTCCTATGTTACGCCTCCAGATAGTAACCAATCTATTGACCTTATGGGAGTCACTAGCCCCATAATAGTTGTTTGAAGGAATTTTAATTGAAATTGCCTAACATTTGCATAGGTCTCAATATTTCTCTTGGGTTTAATTAAGCAAGAGAAGTTATAGTAAAAATAAGATATTACGCAAGAGGATACTGTTGCAAGTGCGACCTAACCAACTAAATTAAGGCATTAATCTTTGCTTAATATCTTGTAATGCTAAATAATTAGAAACACACTAAAAATACTTAAAAAAATAACGATTAATTATATGAAAGCTCCTAAACCATTAGAATATCCAGAAGCTTACAATCAAAGAGATGTGCTAACTCTTAAGCCATTAAACCAATGGACACAAGAAGAAGAAATGGTTCATTTGGAGCATAATCGTATTTTACAACCAGGTTTTGCTACAAGAACGGCAGAGGAATTAATTAAAAATGCAAAGTTAGTAGGAGAAGATTGGTTAACAGATGTTTGTTGTCCAAGCGTTCAAGGTGCATTAACTATTCATCTTGCGAAAGAAATGGTAGTTACCTATAAAGTTGGAGAAGACGACTTAGACCAGCAAAATCAAAAAGCATATAAGTTGCTGTTAGAGAATAATCCTGATATTAAAAACCAACTTGAAGTAAAAATAAATACAAGACTTACTGTAGATACCCCCTCTCCAGAAAAATTAGAAGCTTCGGCACGTTCTCGATTAGAACAAAATAATAAAAATAGAAAACAAAATAACTTACCAGAATTACCAATAACGGAGGAAAGGCTTAATGCCGCAAAAAGCATAGAGCTCGACTTAATAAGAAAAAAGGTTACATCTGAAATAGTTGATGAATATGTCCAAGAACAAAGACCACTTATATCCACAGCCTTAGGGTTAGAACCTAAAGATATTATTACACCCGGCCAAAACAAAGATTTTAGCTTTCTGGGCGCTGCAGGAAGCGGAAAAAGTACTATTTCTAGACAATTTCTTACCGATGGCCAAAAAGAGAATTGTATTATAGTTGCCACAGACAATTATCGCGCCTTCAGTATTCCCGGCTCTAATGAAAATGAAAAAGATGCTGGTAAAAATGTTTTTGCTAAAACTCAAGATCTTGCTTATATGGTCAAAGAATTAGTTCAAAAAGATATATCTAAAAGAGCAGCTGGGCGCCCTAACATAATTTTTGATGCTGTTACATTAGATTATGGTACAAAAAAATTATTACAACAAGGAGTTGTGACTTCAGCGATAGCTGCATATAGTGGAGCTCCTGGCCTTGTAGGAATTGCTGAAAGAGCTGATTACCGAGCTAGAGATACAAGTGCAAGTCCAGCAGATAAAGGAAGATTTGTCCATACCACTTCTTTACTAGAAGGTCACGCTAATGCAAGTGGCAGATTACTAACTAGTGTTCCAGAAAAAGCGATTACTACTATTTATGATACAAATGTAGAAAGAAGACAACCCGCTATAGACATAGGTAATATAGATACTACAACCAATATAATGCAAATCAAAGATCTTCGAGTGATGTCTGAATTCTTAAACAAAAAGAATTTGAACGCAGAGGCTATTCATCAAGTAGACTTAATTTATAATACCAAGAATCCATTAAATCTATTATCTACCCACCCTGAAAATAAAGCAAAAGCAATACTGGATTTAGTACCGGAAACTAGATTTAAACCTGCATTTACTATTAAAATGATGGATAAGCATGGGGGTGAATATGCTGAACTAACTTCTGTCAATGGCGTGGTAAAATTAAATGTTTTGGATACAACTATTTTTAATAAGAAAGCATTGTCAGAAACTATTGAAGGCGGAGTGATAAGAGCCATTACCCGTCAGGTAGAAAAAGGAGGGTTAGAAGCTTCTTTCAATACAGCTTTTGACAAAGGAGATAAAAATTCATTTAAAGAATCTGCAATTAAGATAGGTGTAAATGTTGCCGACAAAGAACCTAAAGTGAAAAAAGGAAGTTTGGTAAAAAAACTATCTGCTCAAATTATGGACCAGTTAGCTAAACATAAACCTACCAATCCTATGCAAATAGCACCTAAGCCAAGTAAAAAACAGCTTTCATCTAAAGCTCGTTGACAACTGATATGACATGTATCTTAAAATTGTAAGCGAAGTTAGAGGTTGCAAAAATTTGCCTAATCGTGTCTATCATTCAGGGTGGTAGCAAAGGCCCATTCATAGCCATCAGGATCCACTACTGAACAAAAGCGGTCGCCCCAAAAACTATCGTGAGGTTCTATTATACTTTTTGCGCCTCTCTCAATTGCTTTCTTATATAGCTTATCAGTATCCTCACAATATACATACATATTGACTGGTATAGTTATGCCTAAATTAACAGGAGTTTTTTTAGTTGAGCCATATGCTCCTTCAGGAGAAAACATGATATAAGCAGCTTCTTTTTTCATGGATACATGCTGGGGATGGCCATTTTCATCTTTTACCGCCTCCTCCAGAATAAAACCAAATGCATCACGATAAAACTCTATAGATTTTGTTCCATTGCTAACTGTAAAATATGGGCTTAATTGTGGTGCGCTCGTTGGTTTAAACATTATAAAGTCTCCAAATAATTTTGTTTAGAAAATATCATGGGTAGATAAAAATCCATTCTTAATTATGGTTAGGATTTGTAGAAAGATTTAAAAAAAGGAAAGTCCGTATCCAGTTCCATTTATAGATGCGACACTACCATTTTTATTCACTAGAAAATGGTGGCCAAGGACGGGATCGAACCGCCGACACAAGGATTTTCAGTCCTTTGCTCTACCGACTGAGCTACTTGGCCAGATGTGAGTGCAATTTATAATCAAAAAAAATATGTTTGTCCATTCAAAACTTAACCAACAAGAGGAAAAAACTTTTTGTTCTTAAATTGTTCGGTAATTAACCCATCATCTATTTACAATGCTTGTGAATGTGGTTTATAATGGGATTGCTACTTCGGTGGCTATGGTGATAAACATTGTTTGGAATAGGAGTTGCGGACCCGGGGGCGGTACCCGGCGCTTCCACCATTATTTATGACTCATTTTAGAGTTAGTTTTTTTTGGGAGCGAAATAGGATCGACGTGCTTAATAAAGAAATAATTTTTACCCAGCATGATACCGCTGTATTAATGGATCAAAAAAAGTAAATGCAAACGATAACAAATCGTCTGCGGCTCTTGCTGCTTAATTGTAGCTAGCCACGGGGTTCGGGGCTTACCTGGCAACAGAAAAGCCCTACTATTTTTGTAATAAGATTTTATGTCAATTGACTATCAATTATTAATAGACGAAGCAATGCTTAGCATCGTTCGGAAAGTTCTAATCAACACCTCTGAAAGTGGGTTAATTGGAGAGCAGAGCTTTTATATTTCGTTTAAGACTGATGATCCTGAAGTTGTATTATCTCGAAATATGAGGAATAAATACCCTAAAGAAATTACCATAGTGTTGCAATATCAATTTAGAGACTTACAAGTTTTAGAGGATAGATTCTCCGTTAATATTGCGTTTGGAGGGGCTGCAGAGACCATTATAGTTCCTTTTTCTGTTCTCACAAGCTTCATTGACCCGGTTGCTAATTTTAGTTTGCAATTCAATAGGGGTAAAGAAAACGTTGAATTGGAATCAGAAACATTTGCTGCCGATTTTGATAGTGATAAAGAAATTAAACGAATGAAGCCTAAATTAGCTACAAAAACTAAGGCCTTTCCAAAGGATAAGGTGCAAAAAGCTGGTGAAGTTATTGCGATTGACAAGTTTCGAAAAAAAAGCAAATAGGACTTAATTTATATATGTCTGCTGACACCGTGCCTTTTGTTGAAATTTATACTGACGGGGCATGTGCCAATAACCCTGGACCAGGGGGGTGGGGGGCTTTGCTAATCTTTAATGACAAAAGAAAAGAAATTTTTGGGTACCAGCTCGCAACTACAAATAATCAAATGGAACTTGCTGCGGCGATTTATGCTCTACAACATTTGAAAAAACCATGTAGAGTAAAACTTTATACTGACAGTATATATGTTCAAAAAGGGGCTACTGAATGGATGCAAAATTGGCAAAAGAATAACTGGCGAAAAAGTGACAATAAACCAGTGACAAATGTTGATTTATGGCAAAATTTACAGCATGAAATGGAAAAACACGATATCATTTGGTGTTGGGTCAAGGGTCATGCTAATAATGAAGGGAATAATATCGCTGATAAATTAGCCGTTTTTGGCAAAGAAACTGCAAAGAGAATGCTTACAGATGTTTCAAATCAATAAATTGTGGATTAAATTTTTCTGTAAAAAGGTCGGCGTTGACCAATTTGGTAATTTTTATTATGTTGGTAAAAATAAAAACTACTTAAATATTCATAAAAGATATATAGTATATAATGGCCTTGATGAAGGATCGAAAGTGCCACCGATGTGGCATTCTTGGTTGCATTACTTAAGTGATGCTATACCAGATAAAAATCAGACTACAGAATATATTTGGCAGAAAGAACATATGCCAAATGTAACTGGAACTAAATATGCTTATGACCCAGCTAAGTCAAAACATACGAAGTTAAAAACATATTCCAGTTGGAAACCAGAATAATTAAATAGTTGTGGTATAAAAAAAATGAAACAAGGAATTATTGAAACATTGGTAGGTTTTTTTGTACTTATTGTAGCATTCAGTTTTTTTGCATTTGCTTACAATACAAGTAATTTTTCAAAGACAAAAGGAGGTTATTTATTAACGGCTAATTTCCAAAATATCGACGGAATTGCTAAGGGAGCAGATGTAAAGCTTGCTGGTATTAAGATTGGATTTGTGGATAGTTTTACTCTTGAAGACGATACATATTACGCAATTTTAAATCTCAAAGTGAATGATGGGATAAATATCCCGAATGATTCTAGCGCAATGGTTTCAAGCAACGGTCTTTTAGGTGGAAAATATATTCGGATCACCCCTGGTGCATCTAATGATAATTTTGCCCACGGCGGTAAGATAAAATTTACTCAATCCTCTTTAAATATTGAAGATTTAATTGGAAAATTAATGTACTCAATTACTAGCAAGTAAAATGATCTTATTTTTAATGAATAAAATAATATTCGATCGGATAGGTATTTTCACTTTGTTTTTTGATTAGTAATAGTTTTTTTATTAAATATTGTAATTGTCTCTGACAATAGCCGAGAGTTGGGAATTAGGTGCTTTGCTTTAGGGCCCTGAATTGTAGTGTACCGAAGATCTATATCTACCACTACTCCTTCAACGTCTAGAAGGGATATATGCGCGTTAATTTCAACAGTTTTATAAAATATTATCATTATTCCGGCCACAACGTTTACTAAGACATCTTTTAAAGCATAACCAATAGCAAATCCTGTCAAACCAAGCCCTGCCACTAATGCGCTGATATCAACTCCCCAAGTACCAAGGACAGTTAATAGAGCAGTAATCCAAATTGCTATGCTAATCGATTTGCCTAAATAAATTATAGACGAATTTTTGGATGAAACTTTTGACTTAGCAATAATTTTACTAAATACAGGCTTGATAATAAGCCATAGTATTAAAAACGGGATAATAGCAAAAATACCCGAAATGAACTTAGGCATAAATTCCTGCAATTGTAGAAATAGGGTAGAGTAACTTTCCATTTATGTAGCCTTAATTGTTATTATTACTTTTGCTCTGAATATTACCTCATCTGGAACGACAATTAAGCGTGTCTAGTGCCTTGAGGGCTAATTGGTTAGAAATACGGTAACTAGCTTTTAACTAGATATCCTACTGCCTGGCGCGATTTAAGTGCATCTCTGCAAAATCCCAATTTATCATTTTTTCTATAAAAACAGATACATAATCTGGGCGTTTATTTCTGTAATCAATATAGTAAGCATGCTCCCAAACATCGCAAGCAATTAACGGGTCTAACCCTTGAATTAATGGAGTTTCTGCGTTTGCTGTTTTAATGATTTGAAGCTTCTTATCTTTTGGGTTATGGACCAACCATGCCCAACCACTACCAAACTGAGACACTGCAGCTTGTTTGAATTCAGTAACAAAGTTGTCGTAAGAACCAAAATTGTGGTTAATAAGCTCCGCAATATTTCCATGAGGTTTGCCACCACCATTGGGCTTAATTGAATGCCAGAAAAATGTATGGTTCCAGATTTGAGAGGCATTATTAAAAATTGCCACATTCGAACTACAAGATTTGGCAATTATTTGCTCAAGATCCATTTCAGTGAATTCTTTATTGTCTTTAAGGAGGTTATTCAAATTAGTTACATAAGCATTATGGTGTTTGCCATGATGGTAATCGAATGTTTCCGAAGAGAAATTAGGAGTAAATGCATCTCTCTCATATGGTAATTCTGGTAATTCAAAAGGGTAGTTTTCTTGGTTAGAATAGTCACAATATGTCATGTTAATTTCCTATTTTATGTTACAAATGGTGCGCATTTCATCTATATCGCCGCTGCAATGAAGAGCCAAATTGCATCCAGCATCAAGGGTCATTCTAGTTACTTTAGCAAGGCTTGCAAGAAATTCAGTCTTCGACTGGGCTAATTTCTTCTTACACAGCTCGATTATTGCTAAATTAGTAGTTTGAGCAGTTTCTATGTCGAATAGTTCTAAAGATTGGGAATAATCTTTCCTCCACTCTAAATTACCTTCAGCAAGTGCTATTACTTTTTTAAGAGTAGAGCGTTTTTTTCCTACGTCGCCGTGCAGGGCGTACATACATAAATCATCCGACACTAAGTTACCTTTGAAACCTATGTTATTTCTAATATAATCTACAACTTGTTTCGATGTCGTGGCTGGCAGCTCAGGGTCAATTGATGTATATACAATATGAGCCGTCATTGCCCATACTTTTTCTAGAGCTAATTCTTTAAAAACTTTAAAATCAGTAGCTTCGAGCTCTTCAAGAGTAGCAGTTATAATTGGTAAATCAAAGTGACTATCCACGACAGATCGTCCATGCCCAGGAATATGCTTGATAAATGGCAAACCACCACAATGCTGTATACCAGCTATAACGGACTTGCATAAATCAATTACTTTTTCAGGAGCGCTGCCAAAGCTTCTATCACCTATGACATCACTAGCTCCTTCAAAAGATAAATCGCAAACGGGAGCGCATGGTGAATCTATGCCAAGCTCTTTTAACTCAGACATCAGTTGAATGTAGTTAGTTTTCAACTCAAGTTTTGCTTTTAATCTGTCGTCATTATAAATATTGGAAAAATGCTCAGCTGAGGGATATAATCTAGCGGCGATCGGAGGTTTAATTCTCGCCACTCTACCACCTTCTTGATCAACAAATATGGGCACCTCTCTCTCAGGATACAATCCTTTAAGCGTATGGGTTAGTTCAATAACTTGCCCTTTTGACTCCACGTTGCGAGAAAATAGAATAAATCCGGCAACTTGATGTACGCTAAATAAATCTAGCTCGTCTTGGGTCAGTTTTGTACCGCTAATACCGAAAATTATTGGTATCATAATATTATCTGGGTTATTTAATTTTGTTTATGCGATCTATCTAGATTACCAACACTGGAGAATTTATCAACATAATATAGCTGAACATTACCAACTGCACCATTTCTGTGTTTTGCAATCAATATTTCTGCTATGTTATGAGATCTATCGAGAGCTGCTTGCCATTCGGAATATTTTGGATCACCCGGGGCTGGTTCTTTTCTGCGTAAGTAATATTCTTCTCTATACAAAAACATAACTAGATCAGCATCTTGTTCAATTGAACCTGATTCCCTTAAATCTGAAAGTAGAGGTCTTTTATCTTCCCTTTGTTCTACGGCTCGTGAAAGCTGGGAGAGAGCAATAACTGGGATATTTAATTCTTTAGCAATGGCTTTAAGACCTTGAGTAATCTGAGAGATTTCTAACACTCTATTCTCTGATTTAGCCGATCCAGTAAGCAATTGTAAATAATCAACAAAAATAATACCTAAATTATGTTTTCTCTTAAGTTTTCTTGCTCTAGACCTAACAGCTGAGATGGATAGAGCAGGGGTATCATCTATAAAAAATGGCATTTCTGATAACTCAGCAGCCGCCTTGCGCAGATCGTTGTAATGCTCTTCATTTACCTTGCCATTACGTAGGTTTGTTGAATCAACTCTAGACATCATAGAAAGCAGACGACTAGCCAGCTGTTCTGACGACATCTCTAAAGAAAAAAAGCCTACTGCAGGAGGTTTTTCCCCTTCTGTAGATTTTCGTTGCAAAGCTTTACAAGCATTGAAAGCAAAGTTAATAGCAAATGCTGTTTTACCCATCGATGGGCGACCAGCAACTATAATTAGATCAGAATTTTGAAAACCAGAAAGCTTATTGTCTAGGTCAAGATAACCTGTTGAGATGCCTGTAATATGGTCAGTATTCTTCATAGCTCTATTTATGCTACTAAGTGACTCCGCAACTGATTCTCTCATTGGAATAAAGCCTTTTTCCTTCATACCTTCACTGGCAAGAAGATAAAGCTTACTTTCAGCAATTTCCAGTTGTTCGGGAGCTTCTTGCTCTAGAGTTGAATTATATGCATCATTAACAATTTCTTCACCGATAGTAATCAAATTTCTCTTTATTGCCAAGTCGTAGATTATTTTGCCGTAATCATAAGGATTAATTACGACCATAGCGATTGTTGTTAATCGAATAATATACTCATTGCCGTTTAGTTCTTGGTATAAAGGATCTTTCTCGAGCATAGATTTGATAGTAACAGGAGTTGCACTCAAGCCTTTTTCAACTAATATTTCTATAGCATGATAGATTTTTTGATGAATTTTTTCATAAAAATGATCCGCTTTCAAGAACTCATTGATTTGCTCAATCAAATCGCTGTTAATAAGAACAGCCCCAAGCAACATCTGTTCTGCATGAACATTGGCAGGTAGTTTTCTTAACAAATTATGTTCTAGTAGTGTTTGACTTATATTTTCCACTATGCATCTCTTAGAAATTTATCAGCCTCTAAAGCTGCCATACAACCAGTTCCTGCAGCAGTTACTGCTTGACGATAAATTTTATCTTGAACGTCTCCAGCAGCAAATACTCCTTGTATATTAGTCTTAGTCGAATCCGGTGCTGTAATTATATAACCTTCTTCATCCATCGTTATTTGGGTCTTAAAAATATCTGTATTCGGTTTATGCCCAATTGCAATAAATACCCCGGAGCATGGTAAATCAGAGATTTCACCAGATTTAATATTCTTAATTTTCACACCACTTACAGATTTAGGGTTATTTGTACCAACCACTTCTTCCAACGCGCTGTCCCAAATCACTGATATTTTATCATTCTTAAATAATCTTGCTTGAAGCATTTTTTCGGCCCTAAACTCATTGCGGCGATGAACAATATAAACTTTTTTAGCATGATTAGTAAGGTATAGAGCTTCTTCAACAGCGGTATTTCCGCCACCTATTACAACAACATCCATGCCTTTAAAGAAAAATCCATCACATGTGGCGCATCCGGATACACCATAGCCTTGAAACTCTTGTTCAGATGGAAGCCCTAACCATTTAGCTTGAGCTCCTGTACAAATTACTACGCTATCAGCTTCGTATACACCTCCTGATTCTGTATAAGCTTTGAACGGTCTTTTACTCAGCTCAACTTTTTCAACATGGTCATAAATAAGCTTAGTACCAACCTTTTCTGCTTGCTTCTCCATTTCTTGCATTAGCCATGGGCCTTGTATTGTTTGCGCAAATCCCGGATAATTTTCCACGTCAGTAGTAATGGTTAGTTGTCCACCTGGTTGCATTCCATGTATTAAAATTGGTTTTAATCCAGCTCTGGCTGCATAAATTGCGGCGCTTAAGCCCGCTGGCCCTGAGCCAATAATTAGAATTTTAGTTTTAGTAATAGATTGTTCCATACTTTACCGTGGTTTAAATTGAGATCAATTATGTAGTAAGAATTCCTTCAAGGAAAATTGTCGCCATAATGGGCATGTATAGTAAAACAAAGAGTAAAGAAAGCAATACCGCAGTTGCTACTTTCTCTGGATAAATTTTATACAGTGACGCTAGTACAATCGTGTTAGTAGCCATTGGCGCAACGCATAGCAGCTGCAGAGCGTTATAATAGTTAACATCAAGCCATTTGAAATAAAAACGGTCTAGTAAAATAAATATATTAAATAGCGCCGGATAAAATAAAAATTTGCTAGCAAACGCTGCAGCAGTAAATTTTATATCAAAATCAAATTCTTTAATGCTTGATAGAGCGAGTCCAATAGTTACCATACCCAGTATTGAGAAAGCCCCTTTCATATTGCTGATAAAATCATCAAAAAAATTAGGTAGATGGAAGCCTAAAAGACTCATCGCACAACCCAAAAAAAATGCATTTAAAAGTGGTAATTTTGCTACCCTTAGCACGCTTTGCTTAAATGTTCCTACACTTCTTGCGCAAAAATAGCATCCAACTGAGGCTTCGCAAATAGCAATACCAATCAAGCCGAGAGCATAAATACTAAGGGTGTGATCATCAAATAGAGCAGCTGCAATGGGCAAAACTACGTAACCGCTATTTCCAGTCCCCGCAGATAGAGCTAAAATATTTCTATGTGAATCTTGCCAAACTTTTCCATATAGCCAATAACTAAAAATACTTAGCATTGTACATAAAGTGAAAGTTAGTGCTGAAACTCCAAGCGAACTAAATGTTAGTTCGGTGCTTGTCGGAATGGCAAAAAATACAATGGGAGCAACGAAATAAAATAGTAAAGAAGCAATGCTCTCTTTTTCTACATTTGAGAATTTACCCGACAAAAAGCCAATTAATACGCTCAATAGCGAAGATAATACTTTTAAAAATACTAGACTAAATACTGCCATAATATATACTTTTTAAGTTGTTTAGTCTGATATTATCGTTGGTTTTGTACAAAATCATTATAACAATATAACAATTTACTCAAAATCAATCTACCGAATATTTGAGTATATTTTTACTATGTTACATTAATTGTATAAAAAAACTCTTGAATGTTTAGGATGGACGCTATATATTACGAGGCTTAAAAAGTCTAAACACAATACAGAGCTCACCAGGGCTCACAAAGAAATTTGGAGATATTTAAAGATGAGTGAAGCATTAACTCTAGCAGCAGAGCTAAGGGAAGAATTAGGAACAGGGGCGTCTAGGGCTTTAAGAAAAAATGGTATGGTACCAGCGACAATCTATGGAGCGGGTAAAGAACCTTTATCTATTGCAATAGAAGAGAAAGAAATTACCAAATATTATAGAAAACCTCAATATATTTCTCAGTTATTTGAACTTGAAATCGGTCAAAAGAAATTTAAGGTTCTACCAAAAGCAATTCAATTACATCCAATAACTGACATTGTAAGTCATGTTGATTTTGTATTTTTAGAAAATAAAATGCAAAAAATGCAGATACCAATTGTTTACTTAAACAAAGAAAATTGTTTAGGTGTTAAAAGAGGCGGTTACTTTAACACAGTAAAAAGATTTGCAACAATTCTTTGCCCAGTTGGCGTCTTGCCTCGCAAAATTGAAATTGATGTAATTGCAATGCCAATAGGTTCATCTTTAAAAGCAAAAGACTTATCGATTCCAGTGGGTGCTAAACTTTTGGATAATGCTAATTTTGTGATAGCCTCAATTGTTGGTAAAAAAGGTAAATCTGAAGACATTGACGAAGCTGTAGCTCCAACTGAAGCTGCTAAAAAATAATAGCATATTAAGGTCCCCAAAATCATTCCCGTATCGGGAAGCTAGTTCTTTGATAACATTCTGCCATGGATTCGTAAGCCTTGTGCAGAATGACAAAAAGGAAAGAAAAACTTTTGTAAAACATTTTTGACATAGTGGTTTTAAGTAGAATGTTTCTAATTATTGGGCTTGGTAATCCTGGTAGAGAATATAGCGATACTAGGCATAATGTTGGTTTTAGGACTGTAGATGCTTTGTCTAGAGAATATCACTTACCATTTCAAAGTAAATCTAGATTTACTTCTCAACTTGCACTCGGAGAACATAAATCTAAAAATATTGTACTTTGTAAACCAGAAACTTATATGAATCTATCTGGTGAAGCGGTGCAGTCAATTTGTTCATATTATAAAATCCCTTTAGATAAAATTATAGTCATTCATGATGATATAGACCTAAAATTTGGTAAGATTGGCTATAAGATAGGCGGAGGAGCTGGTGGGCACAATGGTTTAAAGTCGATTGATAAACATATTGGGTCTAATTATCATAGAATTAGAATAGGTGTGGGTAGGCCAGAAGATGCAACTTATGAAATATCAGACTTTGTACTTGGAAAATTCTCTCGAGAAGAAGAATTATTTATTTTAAGAAATATTGATTTACTCATTAGCAATATGGAGCTGCTAATTTTAGGTGATATTGAAGCATTTAAAAAAGCTATTTCTGTTTAAAGCTAGTGAAAATTGTAGCTTTTTATGTTATGTTTAAATATGGATTCTGATATAAGAAAATCATCTTAATTCAAAAAAATATAAGTAAGGAAATAATTATGAGACTTAAATGTGGAATCGTTGGTTTACCTAACGTTGGTAAATCAACTTTGTTTAATGCCCTAACTGCAAGTAGCAATGCAGAGGCGGCAAATTACCCTTTTTGCACGATCGAGCCAAATACTGGTGTTGTCCCAGTGCCAGATTCACGCCTTAATAGGTTAGCCAAAACTGCCGGCTCAGCTAAAATTATACCAGAGTTTATTGAATTTGTTGACATAGCTGGTCTTGTTAAGGGTGCCAGCAAAGGAGAAGGATTAGGTAATAAATTTTTATCTCATATTAGAGAGGTTGATGCCATTATCCATGTTTTACGTTGTTTTGAGGATTCAGATATTACCCATGTACATGGGAAAATTGATCCTGTTGAAGATGCAGAAGTAATAGAAACTGAATTAATTATCGCAGACCTAGATTCTGTGGATAAACGCCTGCCTAATTTAATAAAAAAGGCTAAGACCGATAAAGTATTACAGTTGCAAGTAGAACTTTTAGAAGCTTGCAGAAAAGTGCTAGAGGAGGGGAGACCTGTTAGATCATTAATAGGTAAAGTTAATGCAAAAGAACTATCTGCTCTTCAGTTGCTTACTTCAAAACCAATTTTATATGTGTGTAATGTTCTTGAGTCAGAAGCAACGTCTGGCAATAATCATTCGCAACGAGTAGAGCAAAAAGCAACTTCTGAAGGTGCAAACGTAGTAATTATTTCTTCTAAAATTGAGGCGGAAATATCTATTCTAGAAGATCCTATAGAAAAACAAGAATTTCTTGAAAGCCTTAATTTATCAGAACCAGGCCTTAGCAAAATTATAAAATCAGCTCATTCTCTCCTCGGCTTGAAGTCATTTTTTACTATCGGGCCTAAAGAAGCTCATGCTTGGACTTTTGAAACGGGGTCTCTTGCACCAGCTGCTGCTGGTATTATACATACTGATTTTGAGAAAGGCTTTATTAGAGCTGAAGTTATTTCCTGTGAGGAATATCTGGCGATTGGGACTGAAGCTAAGGCAAAAGAACTTGGTAAGCTGAGAGTTGAGGGAAAAGATTATGTTATGCAAGATGGAGATGTAGTGCATTTTAGATTTAATGTTTAGCAAAATTATATGAGACAATGGAAATGATACAGGATTCTGCTTTTTGTAAAGCTATTGTACTGGGAATTAAAAATTGCTTTGATTTTAAAGGCAGAGCTTCTAGGGCAGAGTATTGGTTTTGTAACTTATTTATAATTATTTTAGATCAATTTATAGACTCACTGACTGGAATACCTACATGGATATTTTCTCTTATCTGTTTTATTCCCATTTTATCCGTTAGTGTGCGTAGGTTGCATGACGTTAACTTCAGGGGGTGGTGGATGTTACCTCTTGCTAATATTATAGCACTGGTAGTTACTTTCTTACCAGGGGACGTTGGAGAAAATAGATTTGGAACCCCTCCTGATCCAATAAAAATTACGTTATTTGATAAGGTTTTTATAGTTATTATTATAGTTTTATTACTTACTTTAATGGTATTAAACGCCATAAATGATCCTGGTCAGATTGGCTAGTTATGAAAACAATCGGAAAAGTTCCACCAATTTTGCTTTATTGTCTTATCTCTCTTTCGACCTTAACTGAGACGGTCTATTCTGCTGCTCTGCCTGAGATAGCACGGCAATTAAATACCGAGGGCAGTATTGCTCAGTCATCTACCGGCGCATACTATGTTGGTTTTGCTTTAGGAATTTTTACTTTGGGCAGAATATCAGATATTTATGGCAGAAAACCAGTGGTAATATTTGGCATAAGCTTCTATATAATATCTACTTTTCTTATAAGCAAATCAACTAATATAGAAATGTTTATTTTGTTTAGATTTGCTCAAGCTTACGGAGCAAGTGTAGGATCAGTAATTGCTCAGGCTATGGCACGTGATTCCTATAAAGGATGGGAATTGTCGTATATTTATGCTAGCGTTTCAACCATTATGGCATTTGTACCTTCAATAGGTTCTGCGCTTGGTGGCTATCTCATCGAGTATTTTGAGGAATGGCAATATATTTTTGATTTTCTTATTTTGCTGTCAGCTATATTACTTAGTATATATATAAAATTTCTTCCAGAAACTAATGCATATACTGGCTCCGCAAAAAACAATAGATTTTTCACAGTTCTAAAAATAGCATTAAAAGACAAAACGCTTCTTACCTATGCTTTTATAGTAGGGATGTATAACGGAATTTGCTTTGGTTTTTATATCCAAGCACCATTTATTTTTATTGGAAGATTAGAAATGTCTCCATCAAATTATGGTAAACTGTTTTTAGCGTTGAGTGTTGCCAACCTATCAGGAGGATTAATCACCAGATCCTTAGTACGTAAATTTGTTAGTACTCTTAAAATCAGGGTAGCAGGGTTTATCTTGAGTGCAATTGGCTGTATTTTGTTATTAATTGGATCTCACATTGATACAGATGAAGCAACATATGCTGCTTTACTAATTTTTGGACCAATGGCAATACAACTTATGGGGCATGCTATGGTTGTACCAATGCTATTGCGCCATGCACTTGAAGATTATCAAAAGGTAACAGGATCTGCCGGATCTATCTTTGGCGCAATGTATTATTTGATGACAGCAGGTGTTAGTTTTATGATATCAACCTTTCATAGTAATACGATAAATAACTTTGCTTATTTATTTGCAGTGTTATTTTCTATTTCTCTTATATTATTTTATTATAGCACTACTTCCGACCTTAAAGCCAGAGTATCATGAACGTTTGTTGCTCTCTATGCCTCAAGTGATGCTGGATATCGTATCTATGAGAATCTTGGGTTTAAAAAATTGCTGAATTTGAATGTTTTGAGTATAAGCCCTAAGATTTCTATCTTTTAAGGTAAGTAATACAAAGAGGTATTAAATCGAGAGACCTTGAATATTTAATGGGACAATTTTTGTCAGCTCATAAAACATCATATAAATATG
>CAMDSB010000018.1 GCA_945907105.1 Rickettsia typhi
GCTGAACTTACCGGTAGGGCTTCTGGGTGCTCAAAAGGCAAAGGCGGATCAATGCATATGTTTAATAGCGAAGGAAAGTTCTACGGTGGACATGGAATTGTAGGAGCTCAGGTACCTATCGGAACCGGCTTGGCTTTTGCCGAGAAATATAATAATACGAATAAATTGTGCTTTACTTTTCTTGGAGATGGGGCAGTAAATCAAGGGCAAGTGTACGAAGCCTTTAATATGGCCGCACTTTGGAAGCTGCCTGTAATCTATGTTATAGAGAATAATGAGTACTCAATGGGCACCTCTGTTGCAAGATCCACTGTCATGACAGATTTGTATAGGAAAGGAGAGTCTTTTGGTATACCGGGTTTCCAAGCAGATGGTATGGATATTGATTCTATTTATAATGCAACTATGCAAGCTATAGAATACGTCCGTAGAGGAAATGGCCCTTTAATTATTGAGGCTAAAACTTATCGCTATCGTGGACACTCCATGTCTGATCCTGCAAAATATAGGACGAAGGACGAGGTAGAAGAAAAAAAGACTCATGATCCCGTAGCTGCAGTTAGGCAAATAATCACAGATAACGCATATGCAAACGAAGATCAGTTGAAGGAAATTGAAAATAGGGTAAAAAAAATAATAGCTGAAGTAGCTGAATTTGCAACAACAGAAGCCCTTCCAAGTGAAGATGAGCTTTTTACAGATATTTTTAAATAGGGGACTATGGCAGAGATAACAGTTAGAGAGGCTCTAGGGCAAGCCATGAGAGAAGAAATGCACAGAGACAAAAGGGTTTTTGTTATGGGCGAAGAAGTGGCTGAGTATCAGGGAGCGTATAAGATAACACAAGGTTTGCTAGAAGAGTTTGGACCAAGTAGAGTCATAGATACTCCAATTACGGAGCATGGATTTACAGGACTCGCGATTGGTGCTGCATTTGGCGGACTTCGGCCTATTGTTGAATTCATGACCTTTAACTTTTCGATGCAAGCATTCGATCAAATTGTAAATTCAGCAGCGAAAACAAACTATATGTCTGGCGGACAGCTTGGGTGCCCTATAGTGTTTCGTGGGCCTAATGGAGCTGCTGCAAGAGTGGGAGCTCAGCACAGCCAAAATTATGCAGCATTATATGCGCATATTCCTGGTTTGAAAGTTATCGCTCCTTACAGTGCACAAGATAGCAAAGCGTTGCTTATTAGCGCAATTCGAGATGATAATCCAGTAATTTTCTTAGAAAATGAGATAATGTATGGTCAGAGCTTTGAAGTTGCGGATATTATTGAGCCAATGGAGATTGGCAAAGCTAAGGTTCTTCGAGAAGGAACTGATGTAACGATTGTTGCTTTTTCCTTGCAGGTAGGCTTAGCTCTTGAGGCAGCCGAGATACTTGCTCAAAGCGGCATTAGTGCGGAGGTAATTGACCTTAGAACAATAAGACCGCTTGATGAAAAGACAATTATAGAGTCCGTAATAAAAACTAATCGCTTGGTATGTGTTGAAGAGGGGTGGTTCTTTGCAGGCATAGGAGCCACTATTAGTTCAATAACAATGAGAGAAGCCTTTGATCATTTAGATGCTCCCGTTGAGATAGTTTCTGGCAAGGATGTGCCGCTTCCATATGCAGTGAACCTCGAAAAATTGTCTTTGCCTAATACTATGGAAATAGTAGAAGCTTCTAAGAGAGCTTGTTATAGAGATAATTAAAAAAATGAAGGATGGACGATGCCAATAAAAATCTTAATGCCAGCGCTTTCACCAACTATGGAACATGGCAATCTTGCAAAATGGCTAAAAAAGGAAGGCGATACCATTAAAGCTGGTGATGTAATCGCAGAAATAGAGACTGACAAAGCTACGATGGAAGTGGAAGCGGTTGACGAAGGAATTCTGGCAAAAATCCTAATACCTCAAGGAACAGAAGAAGTTCCTGTAAATGCTTTGATTGCAGTTTTAATTGAAGAAGATGAAAATGAGTCTGTTTTGGCAGAATTTATTGCAAAAGAAGCGGCTGCTAAGTCTGTTGATGCCGGTGATAACTCTGATAAAAATCAGGCGGTAATACTACCCCCAGCCTCAAATAATATACCTAATCCTCAACCAATGCAGATGTCTTCGGCTCCGAGTTTCGGTAGGGTTTTTGCTTCTCCTTTGGCAAGGCGAGTTGCGGCTATAGATGGTGTAAGTCTAGTAAATATTATAGGAAGTGGACCTCATGGTAGAATCGTCAAAGCAGATGTTGTTTCTTCCGGTCAAGCAAAAGGTAAAGTTTTTAGGCATGATGAGGAATTTCATTTGGTGCCAAATAATAATATGCGCAAAATCATTGCAAAACGTTTGCTTGAGTCTAAACTTACTGTTCCCCATTTCTACCTAGCAATCGATTGCATGATGGATGCACTTCTAGAAGCTAGAGCGCAGGTAAATAATACGCTTGGTGAGGATAAAAATAAAAAATTATCAGTAAATGATTTTGTGATTTTAGCAGCTGCTAAGGCTTTAAAAGATGTTCCTGCTGCAAACGCAAGTTGGAGTGATGAAGCAATCAAGATTTATAATAACGTAGATATTTCAATTGCTGTAGCGATTGATGGGGGGTTGATTACTCCTCTTATTCGAAACGCGGATCAGAAGGATATAATTAAAATTTCTACCGAGATGAAGGATTTAGCTAAGAGAGCTCGTGAGAATAGTTTAAAACCCGAAGAGTTTCAAGGTGGTGGCTTTAGCATATCCAATTTGGGGATGTACGGCATCAAGAGTTTTAATGCAATTGTTAATCCTCCTCAAGGATGTATCCTGGCAGTTGGTATGAGTAGCAAAAGAGCGGTGGTGGTTGAAGACAGGATAGAAATAGGAACAGTGATGGACGTGAACTTATCTTGTGATCATAGAGTTGTAGACGGAGCGGTGGGGGCACAATTTTTAGCTGCGTTTAAGAAATATATTGAATCTCCTATATTGATGTTTATTTAAATTAAGTTTATTTATGGAAAATTTTGACGTTGTGGTGATTGGTGGCGGTCCTGGTGGTTATGTTGCGGCGATTAGAGCCTCGCAATTAGGTAAAAAAACTGCCTTAATTGAGAAGGAGCATTTGGGTGGAATCTGTCTTAATTGGGGATGTATTCCGACTAAAGCTTTGCTAAAATCAGCTGAGTTATATCAAAAAATGAAGCATGCCAAGGAGTTTGGAATTTCAGCTGGTAATATTGAATTTGATATAAAAAAGATAGTTGAGCGTTCTCGTGATGTTTCGACAAAGCTTGTTGGTGGGATAAAAGCCCTGCTTAAAAAGAATAAAATCACTGTAATAGAAGGATCTGCAAAGCTTGAAGGGGCTGGACAAATCTCAATCAACGGTAAGGATAAAATTAGTGCCAAGAATATAATTATTGCAACTGGTGCAAGGGCAAGAAGTTTGCCCGGTTTTGAAGCTAATGGCAAGAATATCTGGACATATCGTCAAGCTTTAGTGCCAGATAATGTGCCTAAATCTATGATAATAGTTGGTTCTGGTGCTATTGGGATAGAATTTGCTAGTTTTTATAATGCTCTTGGGTCCGATGTTACAGTTCTTGAAGCCGCGGATAGAATATTACCTGTTGAAGATGCTGAGATCTCAGTTATGGCAAAAAAAGCCTTTGAAGTGAAAGGTATAAAATTTAAGACTGGAGTCAAATTAGAAGCGCAAAAATCTTCTGCTAAAGGAGTGAGTGTGACTTTTGCTTATAATGGTAAGAAGGAATCCTTGGAGTCAGAAGTACTACTAATGGCTGTTGGAATTGTTGGTAATGTTGAAGATATAGGTCTAGAAAAGACAAAAGTTATTGTTGAGAAAGGGCATATAGTTACAAATAGCATGATGCAAACAGCAGAGAGTGGAATATTTGCAATTGGTGATGTGGCTGGAGCACCATGGCTTGCTCATAAAGCTAGTCACGAAGGAATTATTACAGCAGAGTTCATTGCTGGTAAAAACCCACATGCTATTACTAAAACAAATATACCTGGCTGTACATATTCAAACCCACAAATCGCAAGTGTTGGCCTGAGTGAAGAAGCAGCCAAAGCAGCTGGTTATCAAACAAAAATAGGAAGGTTCCCATTTTATGCTAATGGAAAAGCATTGATTCTAGGAGATAGTGATGGTTTAATAAAAACTATCTTCGATGCAAAAACCGGTGAATTATTAGGGGCCCATATGATTGGAGCCGATGTAACTGAGCTTATTGGCGGATATGTAGTTGCAAAAGAAATGGAAGGGACGGAAATTGATTTGATGAACACGATTTTCCCGCACCCAACTTTGTCAGAGATGATGCATGAATCTGTGCTGCAAGCATACGGGAAACAGATACATATTTAGAAATATATAGGGTAAGCATGTCCAATACTTTAAAACTTATTCAGACGTTAGGTTCAAAGATTTGTCATGATTTAGCAGGTTCAATTGGTACAATTGATAACTGCCTCGGTTTACTTGATAGTGAGAATAAAATTATCGGAGCGCAGGCTAAAGACTTGGTGCTAGAAGAATCAAAAAATTTAGTCAAACGTATTAAATTTTTGCGTAGCACTTATGGATTAGTTGAGAATGAATCGATGCTAAGTATAGTTGAAATGGTAGATATCTTGAGGAAATTCTTTGAAGATACTAAAATCAATTTTAATGCCCACATAATGGGTGATTTGTTATCAGTAGATGCTCATATGGCTAAAGTAGCATATAGTTTAGTTTCTATTGCATCTGAAAATATTGGGCTTGAAGGTGAAATTGACTTATATATTAACGAAAAAAATAATACATTATTTAAAATTCAGAGCACCGGACGAAAACTTCACTTGAAACACGGATCCTTTGCTGTTTTAGATGGTGATATAACTGAGCCGCTTACCATAACAAATTGTCGTGAACATTATGCAAGTAATATATGTAGTGAGCATAGGTACAAGTTGGCGATAAGTGAAAATACAGAATATATGGAGTATTTTGTTATAAAGAGTTAGAGGTTTTATGAGTGACTATCGGATTGAAACTGATTCCATGGGTGAAGTTAAAGTAGAAAACCAATATTATTGGGGAGCTCAAACTCAACGTTCTATTAATAACTTTAAAATTGCTGGTCAGAAGATGCCGCAAGAAGTTATAGAAGCTTTGACTATTATAAAGAGGTCTGCAGCAATAGTTCATATCAGTTTGGGAGCTCTTGATAAAGACCTAGCCAAGGTGATTGTAGAGTCAACAGATCGAATACTTGCTGGAGAGTTTGATGATAACTTCCCTCTAGTTGTCTGGCAGACTGGTTCTGGGACTCAATCTAACATGAATGTTAACGAAGTAATTGCTGGTATTGCTAATGAAAGTTTAACTAGCAAAAAAGGTGGTAAGTCTCCAATTCACCCGAACGATCATGTTAATATGGGCCAGTCATCGAACGATTCATTTCCAACCGCGATGCATATAGCAACAGTACTTAGTACCAATAGAAAATTAATTCCAGCACTAAAAAAAATATATAAGAGTCTCGATACCAAAGCAAAACAATGGAAATCCATTGTAAAAATCGGCAGAACTCATTTGCAGGACGCCACGCCTATAACGCTGGGACAAGAGTTTTCTGGTTATGCTTGTCAGATTCAGCTTGGTCTTGAAAGAGTTGAGCAATCACTATTAAGAGTTCATTATTTAGCACAAGGTGGAACGGCTGTTGGAACAGGTATTAATTGCAAAATCGGTTTTGCAGAAAAATTTGCTGAGGAAGTTTCAAGTTTTACTGGCTATGCTTTTAAAACTGCATCAAATAAATTCGAAGCACTTGCTTGCAACGATGCCTTAGTTGAGTTTTCAGGTACATTGAATACTCTGGCTGTGAGCATGATGAAGATTGCAAATGATATACGTTTGCTTGGTTCTGGTCCAAGGTGCGGCTTTGGAGAACTAAAATTACCGGAAAATGAGCCTGGCTCATCAATTATGCCTGGAAAAATTAACCCAACACAGTGCGAAGCTATGACTATGGTAGCTGCGCAGGTGATTGGTAATCATACGGCTGTCACTATTGGTGGAAGTAACGGTCATTTTGAACTTAACGTGTTTAAACCATTAATAATTCAGAATGTTATTCACTCCATTAACTTGCTCAGTGATGCGATAGTAAGCTTAGTGGATCATTGTATAGATGATATAGAGCCCAATATTGAGCGCATTAATCTATTGCGTGACCAGTCTTTGATGCTTGTCACCGCCCTTAACCCATATGTGGGTTATGATAATGCAGCAAAAATTGCCAAAAAAGCATATAGCGAAGGTACGACGTTAAAAGAAGCCGCAATTGCCTTGAAACTTATATCTTCAGAAGATTTTGATAAATATGTTGTGCCAGAGGATATGGTATAGTAAATTAACTTGAATTAACTATCTCTAACTCAAGTTAATTTACTATATAGCTAAAGCGGATCTATGAATAACATCTCAGCAAAACAAATTTTATCTTATATTGTTAAAGCCATAAAGCCGTTCCCTTTACCGATATTCACTATGTTTCTGGCGGGGGTAATATGGGCAGTAGATCTTTCACTTAGAGCATATTTATTAAAAGTTATTTTAAATCGTTTAGCTTCTAGTGAGCAACATAATATTTTTGTTAATTTAATAGTGCCTATTATCTTCTATCTTGGGCTATATCTTTTGCTTTCTATATCATTTCGTGTTTATAATTATTTTGTTGAGATTAAAATGATTCCAGCTCTGCGTGCAAAAATAGCCAACGACGCTTTAGAGCTACTGGTTGATAAAAGCCAAAATTTTTACCAAAATAATTTTTCCGGCAGTTTGACTAATAAAGTCAATGATTTAACAAGTTCTGTTCCGGCAATTGTAAGAATTGTTATTGATCGATTTTTTAGTCACGGATTAGCTTTATGTATAGCTATTATTACTTTATGGCAGGTGAGCATTCACTTTGCTCTGGGTATGCTAGTATGGACAGTGATTTTGATTACGGGAGCCTGGATTTATTCAAAACACATAAGTATGCTAGCTGCCAAATGGTCAGAATCTGCTTCAACTATTACTGGCAATCTCGTTGATGTTTTGTCAAATATTCTATCTGTACGATTATTTAGTGCTAAATCTCAGGAGAAAAAATCTTTAGGTAGCGTATTTCAAAATGCAGTTAATGCGGAACGACAACTAGAATGGGCATATCTTTGGATGTGGGTCTGTATTTCAGTCTCTTCACTCGTGCTACAATCGTTCAATTTTTATTTCCTGCTCAAAGGTAGAGAAGAAGGCTGGATCACTGTTGGGGATTTTGCTATCGTCTTACTTATTAATATTTCAATTGCTGATTTTTTCTGGGAATTAACGAAAGATTTTTCTGAGTTTTCAAAGTTACTAGGACGTATTACCCAAGCCTTAAAAATTGTTTTGGACAAACCTGAGTTTCAAGATTTACCAGGAGCTTATGAGCTAAAAGTGACTAAAGGTATTATTTCTTTTGATCAAGTATTGTTTCATTACAAAGGAATAGTACCTTTATTTCATAACAAATCAGTTATAATTGAAGCCGGGCAGAAAGTGGGTTTAGTAGGCTATTCAGGCAGCGGCAAATCAACATTCGTGAATCTGATTTTGAGGCTCTATGACGTAACTGACGGACGTATCCTAATTGATGGCCAAGATATTCGTGAATGTACTCAAGATAGTCTTCGTAAGAACATTGCAATGATTCCTCAAGATCCATCGTTGTTTCATCGAACTCTGATAGAAAATATTCGTTATGGACGTATCGAAGCTAGTGATCAGTCCGTAGTTGAAGCTGCTAAAAAAGCGCATGCGCATGATTTTATTACAAAACTACCACAAGGTTATAAGGCTCTTGTTGGCGAAAGAGGTGTAAAGCTCTCTGGTGGTCAGCGTCAGAGAATTGCTATAGCAAGAGCTATTCTAAAAAACGCGCCTATTTTAATTTTAGATGAAGCTACATCTGCTCTTGATTCAGTAGTGGAGAGTGATATTCAGCAGAGTTTATGGGAACTTATGCAAGGTAAAACAACGATAGTGATTGCTCACCGTCTATCCACACTTTTGCAGATGGATCGTATTCTTGTCTTTGACATGGGTAAAATTGTCGAAGATGGCACTCATACCGAATTACTATCAATGAATGGCCTGTATAAAACTTTGTGGGAAGCACAAATTGGTGGTTTTTTATTAGATCAAAAAATATAGTGCTGTAAGATATTTAAACTACTTGTAGATTTATTCTTTATTACAGATAATAATCGAAATTGGTGAAATAGTTGTCTCGTCCTTCCATTCGTAACCATCATCTTCTTTGCCTAGAGGGTTATGTACATCGGTAACAACTAGCCCAGCTTTCTGAAAAACTTCTCTATAATCTTTTTCCGTCCAGAAATAATCATCGATTGTAAGATTTATGTCGAGGAACTCTATTTTCACTTTTGAACCGCTAGTAATATTTTTATTTTCTGGAAAATCCGTATTTAGTGTAAGCCATTCGTGATGATAAGTATGATCGCTTGCTGAGATAGATATAAATTTTCCTCCTTTTTTTAGCACTCTATGGATTTCTTGAACTGTATTTAACATTTCATCTTTTGTCCCGATTTCTAGCAAGACAAAACTGCAAAGAACTAAATCAAAGCTATTCTCGTCAAATGGTACTGCTCCACTATTGATTTTAGTATATTTTCCGTTAGGATCTCTTTCTTGCGCTATAGACAGCATTCTTTCATTTATATCCACAGCAACTACATCATAACCAAGTGATTTTAGAAACAAGGTAGACTCTGCTGTCCCGCAGCCATAGTCTAAAACCTTTTTACCGCTTACATATTTGTTTAAAATATCTGGCATATCTCTATAAGCCAAACATGGAGTACCTATGAATTTAAAATTTGAGTATAAATCTGCGTACAAATTAGGGGTGGTGCTTTTATCGGATAATATCATAAACAGTGACTCTTTATATTAAAATATATTCCTATATAAATTATTATACTAATTTTGGTAAGATACTGAAATATTTTTTATTAAGCATAGCGTTGACATGTAATGTTTCTTGCACTAGCTTACCTCAAGTAATTTAATTTTAAGGAAAACGTACGGTGGATAAAGTATCTGAATCAATTAGTTGGATAGACAAACTAAGACATAGTAAAATGAGGTTTGCTATTTGGCCAGTTAGGTCATATGAATTGCTAAAATTCTTTCCGATGGCGTTTCTGATGTTATTCATATTACTTACGCAAAACTTGGTGCGTAGTCTTAAAGATGGCTTCATCGTTACGATGATTGGAACCGAAGTTATAAGTTTTATCAAGCTTTGGGGTGAAATGCCTATGGGTATATTGTTCGTTATACTATACACAAAAATGTGTAACGTCATGACTACTGAGCAGGTGTTTAGGATTATAGTATCGATTTTTCTGATATTCTTTGCTGTTTTTGCATTTGTTATTTTTCCAAATAAAGAATTTTTTCATCCAGATCCAGTTGTAGTAGAACAATACGTAGCTTTGTTTCCTCATTTAAAATGGTTCATTGTGATGTGGGGCAAATGGAGTTTTGTATTATTTTATATCATGGGCGAACTGTGGACAGTGATAGTATTCTTCCTATTTTTTTGGCAACTAGCCAATAAAATTACTAAAACTGAGGAAGCTCAAAGATTCTATATTTTCTTTGGATTGTTCGGCCAGTTAAATTTGCTTCTTTCAGGGGTAATAATTATTTATTTTACCCAAGGACAACATTTTTTACTTCCTTTATTTTCAGCAATAAGGGATGGCTCGGAAGTCGTATTGAAATCAATGACTATATTGATTACTGTTTCATGCATAATATGTCTTTTACTGCATAGATATATTGAAGTAAAAAATATTGAAACCTTAAAAGGAATAATATTAAAAAATAAAAGAACTGATATTCTTAAGTTAACCTTAAGACAAAGCGCTAAAATGGTTTTTACGTCTAAATATTTGGCACTAATTTGTATCTTGATGATATCTTATAGTACAGTAGTGAACCTTATTGAAGGATTATGGATGTCAAGAGCAAAGGCTTTATATCCAGCTACAAAAGACTTTATGGCCTACCATGGAAATGTATTGTTTTGGACTGGCATTGCTACGTTAGGTTTTATATTTATTGGTAATATTATTTTAAGGCGTTTTGGTTGGTTTTGGGGAGCTGTATTAACTCCGCTTATGTTTCTTTTAGTAGGTTCAACTTTTTTTACCTTTGTTCTCATAGAAGAAAAGTTGAGTTATATACTGCCAGGTTTAACTGCTTTTGCTCCTCTAGTAATAATAGTATTTGTGGGTAGCGTTCAGAACGTGCTAGGCAAAGGAGTAAAATATTCTATGTTTGATGCAACAAAAGAGATGGTTTATATCCCTTTGGATCAAGAGATGAAAACTAAGGGCAAGGCAGCAGTTGATGTACTGGGGGCCAAGTTAGGTAAGTCTATTGGAGCTCTCGTTCAAATAATTAGTTTTACTATCTTTCCTGCCGCGCATCATGAAGACATAGCCGGATTTTTAATGTTTGTTTTCGTGGCTGTTTGTTTAGTATGGATTTTGGGCGTTAAGCTGCTTAGAGATGATTATGTGAAGTTGCTTAAGAGAACGACTTAAAAACATGGACGTTAGAGTTGAGTAGGATTTGTACGTTTCTCCATCTTTTTTAATAGGGTATCACGTTTGAGTTTGGATAAATAATCTAGAAATACTTTGCCATTTAAATAATCTATTTCATGCTGGATGACCGTAGAAAAAAATCCACTAGCTTCCAGTTCTTTACTGTTTCCTTCGTAATCCAGGTAGTTCAATTTTATTGACTTAGGGCGAGTTATTTCTGCTTTAATGCCTAGAAAACATACGGATGCTTCGGTAAAAATTTGTGTTTCTTCTGAGCTCCAGGTGATTTCTGGATTTATGAATGTATAGGGTTTTAATATATTTTCTTCTTTCAGATCCACAACGACAATACGTTTTAATATTCCCACCATATTTGCCCCAAGACCAACCGCCTTTTCCCTATACATAGTATTAAACATCTGATCAACCAACTTTCTGATATCATCATTAACAACCTCAACGGGCTGAGCTATTTGCTTAAAAATTTTATTAGGAGCGAAGACTAAAGGTAATGAGATCATATTTGCCATAATTTATGTCCTTGGTAATTTAGAGCTTACGCAGCTAATTATTAAATTAAGTTAAAGTACAATGTTTGTCTAGAAAATCTTTTTCTTATTTAGTCCCAATATATTAATAGGGGGGTGAATTATAAACTGGTGCTTTTATCCTAAATTAGAAGAAAACAATAGTATAAACATAATAAAGATTCACTTTAATTTTTTATCTTGTGCTACAATTCTTAACATACGGCTTATACTAAAAAAGGAGATATAATATGAGTAAAATAGTACCAATCACAGTAGCATATGGAGACGGCATAGGTCCAGAAATAATGGATGCGGTTCTTCATGTTTTAAAGAAGGCTGAAGCGCAAATTCGTCTTGAAGTCATTGAGATCGGTGAAAAATTATACCAAAAAAATTATACTTCAGGGATTGCTGCAGATACTTGGGCGTCAATAGACAGAACTAGGGTGCTGCTAAAGGCTCCGATTACTACGCCGCAGGGTGGCGGGTATAAAAGTCTAAATGTAACATTGAGAAAAGCACTGGGCTTGTATGCTAATGTTAGACCAACTATCGCTTACTATCCTTTTGTTAATACGCAGCACCCTGATCTTAATGTAGTAATTGTTCGTGAAAACGAGGAAGATCTGTATGCCGGTATTGAGTATAGACATACTAGAAACATGCGTGAGTCAGTGAAGCTGATAAGTCGAGTAGGGTGTGAGAAAATAGTTAGATACGCCTTTGATTACGCCGTGTTAAATAATCGTAAGAAGGTGTCTTGCTTTAGTAAAGATAATATCATGAAATTTTCTGATGGTATATTTCATCAGGTATTTGACGAGATTGCTAAGCAGTATCCACAGATTAAAAATGAACATTACATCGTCGATATTGGTACTGCAAGACTGGCAACTAAGCCTGAAATTTTTGATGTGATCGTAACATCTAATTTGTTTGGTGATATTATTTCAGATATTACAGCTGAGATATCTGGCTCTGTCGGACTGGCTGGTAGTGCCAATGTTGGCCAAAATTACGCTATGTTTGAGGCTATACATGGATCTGCGCCTGATATCGCAGGTAAAAATATTGCTAATCCATCTGGATTGCTCAATGGCGCAATAATGATGCTTATTCATGTTGGGCAAGGTGATGTCGCTTCTATCATTGAAAATGCATGGAAAACAACATTAGAAGATGGTATTCACACAGTGGATATTTATAACGAAAAAACCTCCTCGAGGAAAGTGGGCACTAAAGAATTTGCTGAGGAAGTTGTCAAAAGACTTGGCCAGAAACCTAAAAAATTAAAAGTTGCCGAATATAAATCTGGTGCATCAACTAGTTCAAAACAAATTACTTACAAAATAGATACTTCCGAGAGTAAGACTCTTGTAGGGGTTGATATTTTTGTTGATATTTGTGCAGAATCAGCTACCAAAGTCGCGAAAAAAATGAACGCGATAGATGGTGGCAAATTGATAATGAAAACGATTGCCTCTAAAGGCCTGATACTTTGGCCTAGAGATGATGAATATATGATGGAGTCTGATCATTGGTGCTGTAGATTTATGCCAGATTCAGGAAACATTACTCATAAAGAAATAACGAATTTGTTGGAGAAAATCGCTGCTGCAGGAGTTGACTTTATAAAGGTCGAAAATCTCTATGAATATGATGGTAAGCGAGGCTATTCGCTTGCGCAAGGGGAATAAGACCCAATAGAGTAAACTACGAAAGTTAGAAGCTCTGCAAGTAGGCTGTGCTTACGTGTTAAAATGTCTTCAGCTCTCTTGGAGAGTCTCCTACTATAGAGATAGAAGAGTTGCGAGCCGAAGAAGAGGTGGTAATTGAAGTGGCAGGAGAAGCCGCGTAATCATACTACAAAAATAATGAAACTTGTAATAGTGGAGAACAATATATTCTCCACTATCAAGTAAATCTTTGCTATTTTTAGGATTAACCCCCCGTGTTTTGCATTAATCCGTCGTAAGTGGTAGTCAATAATTATCCCAGAGCATTCTGTATATTATGCCATCTTTTTGAAGCGTGGTATGTGGTCCGTCTTCGACAATATGGCCATCAGCAAAGACTAGTATTCGATCCATATGTAATAATGTTGAAAGCCTGTGAGCGATAACTAATACAGTTTTGCCAAACATCAATTTTTGGAGAGATTTTTGTATTAGTTGTTCTGTGTGGCTATCAAGTGAGTTAGTAGCTTCATCCAAAATAAGGATTGGTGCTTTTTTAAGGAATGCCCTAGCAATACTAATTCTTTGTCTTTGACCACCAGAGAAGTTATTGCCTCTTTCGCCACAGATAGTATCATACTGATCAGGCAGACCTATGATAAAGTCGTGTATGTATGCTGCTTTTGCCGCCTCTATTAGTTCT
This sequence comes from Rickettsia typhi, assembly GCA_945907105.1. Taxonomy (GTDB): domain Bacteria; phylum Pseudomonadota; class Alphaproteobacteria; order Rickettsiales; family Rickettsiaceae; genus Megaera_A. The sequence continues at coordinate 13,575 of CAMDSB010000018.1, forward strand.
TCATCGGATGCAGTTGGATTAGAATATAAAATATTTTCTCGAATAGAGCGGTGAAAAAGAATTGGTTCTTGAGGTATGACTGATATATTTTTATGCAAACTATCAAGGGAAACCTGGCTGATATCTTGTCCGTCAATTAGGATGGTTCCGCTTTCTATCTCATATAATCTAGAAATCATATTGGTAAAAGTGGTTTTTCCTGATCCAGAAAAGCCTGCGAGGCCAACTCTTTCATGTGGAAGAATAGATATAGATTTATTGTCAAAGCTATTGTCATTATTACGAAAACGAAAAGTTACATTTTTAAATTCGATAGATGGAGATTCAACATATAAATTTTTTGCTCCCGGACTATCTTTAATAGAATATTCTTCGAGTAAGCTAATGCTTTGATTAAATGCACCGATTTGTTCAAACAGGTCACCAAACTCTTGAGTTAAATCCCAAATGTCCTCAATAACAGATATACAGAGTGTTATAATAAGAACGCATTGACCGATTGTTATTTCAAGATTACTACGCAAAGATATTATATAGTAGATCATGAAGCCGATCATTACAGTGCAGGACAAGCCTAGTGCATATCTAAGTTTGAACATAAACCACTGTAAGCGTTGATCGCTTCTTACAGTATTATGTATGTATTTTTTAAGGTATTTTCGCTCAAATCTATGAGAAGAAAACATTCTAATTACAGAGCTATTTGATATAGCATCAACAATCTTGCCAGAAACAAGAGCCTTATCTTTGCTAAATACCCTAGAGTAATTATTTATTGTTTTAGAAAAATATAAACTAGTGCCAATAAATACAAAGAGCCAACAAAAGAAAATAAACGCAACAGTCGAGTGGACAGAGTATAAAGTTGCTAACGCGAATATTAAAACAGATAATTTTCGGACAATTGATTCATTAATATAAGCAAAAACCATTTCTATGGATCTTGAAGCTTCGGATATCCTATTGGTGATATCCCCAGCAAGATTTGATTGAAAAAATTCATGGCTGTGATGTTGGACGTAATCGTAAAATTCATCCGTGACATGTGCTTTAATTTTTGGTATTGCTTTTAGGTATAGATAGTCATAAACTCGCCATAATATATTTAAACTTTCCCACCATAAAGCATAGATTATAACCCACTTGAAGAGTAAAGTTGGCAAATCAACATTTGACAATGCTTTATCCGAGTATGCTTCAATGGAGTCAGTGATATTTTGAAGAAATAAACTATCTATTGAAGGTACTAGTCCAGTTAAAAGAGCTAGAGTAATTAAAAGCAATACTTGTTTTTTCTGGCTAGAAAAAAGGAAGTGCATATATAGTTTAAAAGTGGTGAGCTGCGTTTTTTTAGAATTAATAGAATCGATAAAAGAGATATTATTCTGCATATTAAGGTAATACCTCTTAAATTTACTTGTACACCTAACTGTGCTATCTAAACTGACAAGAGATTATAGCATATTTGCGTATCAATGCAATTTTTTTGCAGCCCTTTGAGGTAAGAAGTAAATACATCCAATAATGAATATTAGCAATAAAGCTGAAGAAGAAAAGCGGCTCAGGTCTAAACCACCTAGTTCAATAGGCTTATCCAGAAAGTCTCCAACAACAGCACCAAGTGGCCGAGTTAGTATGAATGCTGACCAAAAAAAGAAGGATCCTAGATATATTTGTAAAGTATGTAGCCGATTTTAGTACGTATTATTGGTAATAAAAAATGAAGTGTCAGCATGTCTTGATATCTAGCAAAATATATGTTAATATGAAAAATATATTTTAATAAATTTAATCATAGTTGTTAATGTCAGTAATTGAAGCAGAAAAAATAGTAGAAAGTAAGGAAGAAATGTCAACGAATGACATTTTTTCTGACATAAAATATATCTGTGGTTCTACATCACTTATTGTAGAGTCTCTACAAAAAGGCCTTGATATAGCTCAGCTCCCAACAGGAGATGTTATAGTAACTGAAGTTAAGACTATTAACACCCACTATTGCTGGGACAAAAATAAGCAAAAAATGATTAAAATCAGCCAAACCCAATAACAGGTTTTTTTTGCGTCAGAGTTTGCTATAAAAATCATCATTCATTTTGAATCACGCTCCTTGATGGTGTAGTTGTCAAAACGCCTCGTTTTGTAACTAATAATTTAAATTGATCTAAGATAGTCTTAATATAATTATCTCTTCGGTCTAATATTTTATACAATATATAAAAATGTAAATAATATTAGTGGAGAATGGATAATGTCTAAAGTGCCCACAGAGCCTCAGTCAGACACGATAAAGCCAATAAATCTTTCGGTTGCAGTAAAAAGGCACCCTATGGATGACGGGGGTTTGCAAGATTTTCTTGAGGCTAGGGGAAAAAATGATCCAATCGCCCAAGGTTCTTTAGTCGAGTATGTTAAGGAAAAATTCTATAAAGGTCAAAATGTAGTAGTTGTTCCAGACTTATCTGGCCAGCATATTGAAGGGGCTCATGATTTAAGGGGAGTAGACTTCTCTGGAGTAAAACTAACAGGGGCTCATTTTCAGTTTTGTAATCTAGAAGGGGCAAGTTTCTGCGATGCAGATTTGTCAAAAGTGGATTTCTTTGACTGTGAAATGGCTGGTTCTGATATGAGAGGTGCGGATTTAAGCTTTTGCAAAATTGCAGGGTTTGGAGAAAAGTGGGAGGCATACAAGAAAGAAGTAGATAATGCAAAAAGAGATCATCTTCCGGTGCCTGAAGTACCGGAGGCTTTAGTAAAGAATTATAAGGGTATGAAATTTAGCTCTACGGCTGATTTGATGACTTTGTATGGTGAGATCAATAGGGTAATTTTAAGTGATGCGGAAAAAGAGTTTGGCCAAGAGAAGCAAGCAAAGTTACTCCTGAAGGATAAAGAGATAAGTGAAGCATATAAAGGCCTTACTTATATTCAAAGTGGTTATGTTCGAACCGGATTTGATTCAGGCAATGAGAAATATGACAAACTAGTTAGAGAGCGCGCTGCGATAGATAGGAGTGTTTTAGATAAAGAAACAGTAAAATATATAATAGATCCAAGCTTTGTATATATACCAAAAAATCCAGAAAGCTTTGATCCTGGATATGTCAGAGGGAGTAATAAAAAAGAAAGAGAACAGGAGAAACAATATGTTGAATTAAACAGAGGAGACGTTGAAGCTTACCTTTTAGCATTAAAAACTACTCCAGATTTAACATTAAATGATTTTGCTAAATCAAAGGCTGCTGAAAAGGGCATTGAGTTACATGAAGGATCAAAGCCAGTAGCTTATGCTAAATATGGAACAGATCTGTCAAACCTAGACTTTACTGGTGCAAACTTACAAGAGGCTTGTTTTGTAGGAGCGGCCTTTAGAGGGTGTAATTTTACCGGAGCTAACCTAAGTAAGGCTATATTTGAATCTGCTGTTATCACGGGGGCGACATTTCAAAATACACGAGCAGAAGATGCAAACTTTTTTCACTGTTTCCTTGATAGATCGACAGTTGTTGATAGTAGTTTTAAACGTGCGTTTATGAGAGGATCCGAAGCTACTAAGATGCAGATAACGGGCTCTAATTTTGACTATTCTGACGTTATAAATGGCAAATGGGATGGAGTTAATATTCAAGATGCCACATTTAATTATGCTAATTTAGAAGGGATCTCTCTAGCAAATGCTAAACTTAGTCAAGTTAAGATGCAGCATGCGATGCTTGAAAAAGCAATATTAAACGGTTGTGAAATTATTGAATCTGACTTAACGGGGGCCTTTCTCGAAAGTGCTAAAGTTACGAAAGCAAAAATTAAGGACACTGTTCTTAATGACGTGGATGCAAGAAAGATTGATTTAACAGACACTGAAATTGATAAGCTTTGCAAACTTGAAGGAGCAGATCTTGATAATGCAATAATGAAAATGGTAAAGGCGGACGGGGTTAATTTCGTTGGCGCTCATATGGATGGTGTTAATCTAGAGCATGCTCAGATGAAAGAAGCTGTTCTCGAGGGCGTAAGTATGAGGTTTGCTAATCTCGAGGGAGCTGTGCTTGAAGGTGTTAGGGCGAATGGTGTTGATATGACCGGTGCAAACGTGACCGACATAAACGCAAAAAAAGGGCAGTTTAAAGAAGCAATCTTAGAAGGTATAGAAGGTAAGAAGGCAGATTTTACAGAAGCAGTTATGGAGGGTGCAAACCTTAGAGGAGCTAAAGTACAAGAAGCAATAATGGAAAAAGTCAACTTGAAGAAAGCTGACTTGCGTAATGCAGAGCTGCAAAAGGCAAACCTTAAAGAGGCTGAAGTAGAAGGCGTTAAAATTAATGAAGGAACTGATATTGATAAGGCAGAGATCACTGGAGTAAAAGGAATAGCCATTCATGAAGGTGTAGATGGTGAAAAAAAACCAATGAAGCTCGAGACAAAAAAGGAGATGGACGCCCAAGTTCATGCAGCAGAGGGGAAGGGTTTTTTCTCTAAATTAGCTGGTAATGTATTAAAAGGTGTTGGAGGAGGTTGTAAAAAAGTTGCGGATTTTATTCGGCAGCCAATTAGCACAAAATGGGGGCGAATAATCGGTGCGGTAGCGGGAGCTTTAATTGTTGGTGCAATTGTAGCAAGTGCAGTGGTAACTGGCGGGGCAAGTTTAGTGGTTATTGCTGGCGCTGTTGCTGGTGCTGTTGCAGTGGGGGCTGTTGTCGGAGCCGTAGCTGGACATTTTGGAGCTAAGCATATGGGGCTTTCTACCGTTGCAGCTGGTGTTGCTGGTGGAGTTCTAATCCCGGGCCCTGTAGGTGTAGGTGTTGGCTTAGCTGTAGGAGTAGGTGCAAATAAGGTGGTCAAAGTAGCTACAGGTATAGTCACAGGTACAGAGCAGTCAATAGATGAGCTTGGCGGCAATCTTGTAGAGGGTGTAGGTAATGCAGCGAAAAAATTAGGAGAACATGTAGGAGTATCGGAACAGCAAGAGAAACTGCTTGCTGCTAAGCAGAAATGTCAAGAACAATATGTTGCTCCAGAAAAAGAGCATGCTAAAGGAAAAGGCAATGGCAAGGAAGCGTTTGCAAAGGGGCGTGAAGAAGCTGTAAGGTTAGATGAAATGGGGGTTGAAGTTCCAGTACAAAGTGTAAGTAAAGAGAAACCCAAAACTCATAGTCTAAGTGATGGGCTAAAGGGAGTTAAAGAGGCTCTTAGTAGAAGCGAGCCAGTTGTTGAAACGCGGCCGCGTTCTAAGGAGGTAAGCTCTAGGGAATTATGATGATATAATGAATAAAACTGAATCTAAAAAAGTGTTATTTGTGGAGAGTAATGATTCGCATGAGAAAAAGCGGGCTGCTGCTGGTCGAGTGCTTAAAATTACATCACTAACAGTAGATGACACTAGGGGAACAAGACATAAAGAGGGGATTAAGTTTATGTCGGAGAAAGTCAAACATTCCGATATAGTGTCTTATATTTTATGGCTTAGCAATAGAAAAAAAGGAGAACATTCATTTAATCATTTTCTTACAAAGCGAGATTCTACAAAGAATTCGAAAACTATTATTGTGGCCGACTTCTCTAATTTAACGATTGGTAGCGCCAAAGCGAGAGAGTATTTAGATTTGCGATCGGCAAATTTTATTGGTTCAATATTTCATAATACAAGTTTTATCGGTTGCGATTTAAGAAACGCAAAATTTTGTGGCGTTCACTTAGAAAAAGTCTTGTTTAAGGAATCTAGTCTCAGTTTTGTTGATTTTAGTCGTGCTGATTTAAGTAGTTGCAGTTTTGATAAGAGCTATTGCTCTGCGCCGTGGAATGTAATTGAAGGCGTGAAATTTAGCTCTACAGTCTCATGCATTAGGTTATATGCAGATATTAAAAACGAAATAGCCAAAAAGAATGAACAACAGAGGGTGCTTGATAACAAGCGTATGCAGCTTGAAGAAGTCAAGAAGCGCACACCTCTTTTGACTAAAATTGGAGTATCATTAAGATTATGTAAAGCGGTTGGAGAATATGCTAAAGTACGTCATGAATACAAAAAGATGAAAGAGGGGGACTTTCATTTTGATCATATTATTCATGGCAGTTTTAGTAATATATTTAAAGCAGAAACTTTTATATTTGATCCAGTTTCTTTACCAGGAGAAGCGTATAGTAATAATAAAATTAGAAAAAAATACATTGCTCTAACACGTGACCATTTGATTGAGTATTTGAAGAGGCTTAAGCAAACAAAAACTTTGTCATTGAATGATTTTGCGAAAGAGCTTTATATAACCTCAGCTACTAAAGAAATTAAGCCGGATAAAGAGCTTAAGATCATTGCTGACCTATCCAGCAAGGTGAATATGTTCGGTAACAATGAGTGGAGTAGATTGAATTTATCAGAACTAGATTTTACTAATGCTGATTTGTCAGGGACTAATTTTTCAGGATCTAATTTAAAGAATAGTAACTTTAAGGGTTCAAATATTACTAACGCTAGTTTTGAAAGTGCGCTGGTAACTGACGCAGTTTTTCTAAATACAGTGGCAATAAATAGCAATTTTTATAACGCTGATATAACAGGTAGTCATTTGGAAAAATCAGATTTTTCTGGAGCTATATTTAGTTGGAGCAAGTGTTCAGGCGCCATTTTAAGTGATGTAAAAATGGATTATTTACAAGCAAATAACTCTGTTTGGAAAGTGGTGAAATTGGAGAGAGTTTCTTTAAATAATAGTGATTTTACCGCTACTGATTTTAGAGGAGCAAAGTTTTTGAAAATTCAAGCTAAGAGCTCATTATTCAATGACAGCCTTCTGAATAACATACATTTGGACGAATGTGTTTTTGACAAATCTATATTTGATAGAGTGACAGCCATTCATACAATTTGGGATAATTGCATTGCTAATCAAATCGAGGCAAGAAGATCAAACTTTACAGGTAGTAAATTTGCTGAAGGAAGTCGATTTGAAAAATCAGATTTCTCATACTCTATTTTTGATGGAGTTAAAGCACCAAGAGGACATTTTGCAGGGGCGGTATTAAACCACATAAAGGCTGGATGTACCAAATTCGCTGATAGCTGTTTTGAAAATGCTTCGTTTAAATTCGCCGATTTAAATAGTTGCATTATGAGTCAATCAAACTGCCAAAAAGCAGATTTTACAGGAGCTAAATTATTTAATGTTACAATGACTGGCGCGAATTTGAAAGGCTCAGCTCTGGTTGGTGCTTGCGTTGAGGCGTCTGATCTGAGCAGAGTAAATTTTGAAAATTCTAATTGGAAAGACTTGCATGCCAAAGACTCTATACTTAATAACATAAATAATCATCGCGTCCTAATTAATGATAATACTGAAGTTGTCGGTTGTACTTATAAAGCTATTGAGGGCCAATTTTACTATTATGATGAAGAGAATTTTATGGATATAATGTTTATTGAACAGTTTGAGTCTAATTTAAAACGAGTGGCAAATGCTGAAAGGATAAGAAAATTAGGTTTCTTATCTTATGCTTTAAAATGGTTTTCTAAGGGGTACAATATTTCAACTAAAGAAGTAAGGAAGTCGCATAATTATAAGCTACATAATAAAAATGAATTAAAGAAATATCTAAAAAAACTTATATCAGAAGAAAATCATGGACAGGATGTAAGGTTGTTTAGAATAAAAAATTTTTATAATGAGAGCATGTAACAAAGATAGTGAATTGATACTTGCTATAAAATATTAAATAGTTTATGCTGCCAATTGATTACACAGGAAAGTAAAGACTTTTTCGATTGTCAATTTCCTCATTAGCGCGGGGTGGAGCAGTCTGGTAGCTCGTCAGGCTCATAACCTGAAGGTCGTTGGTTCGAATCCAGCCCCCGCAACCATTAATATAGCTAGAAGTCTTCTACCTAGGCTCTATCTGCAGAGTTTATATATCTTAGGCCTTCTTATCTTCGCGATACCAGTCAATTATATAACTATATATAAAGCACCCTGCACCTATGGTGATAAAACTATCGGCCAGATTAAATGCTGGGAAAGACAATTCATGATAATGAAAATACAAAAAGTCAAAAACTGCACCACGAAATATTCGATCAAATAGATTGCCAAGTGCGCCTCCTAATATAAAGGCCAGTCCAGTTTGAAAGAAAATGCTATTAGACTTATAAAATATGTAGGATAAGTAAATAATGATAAGACTATTAAAAGCTAAGAATAGGTAGTTACTATATTGATGATACTCTCGAAACAAGCCAAAACTAATGCCGTGGTTCCATGCATAAACAAAGTCTAAGAAAGGAAAAATTTCTTTCAGATATCCAGGTTCAGTTTTTAGATGGTAGATAAGTAGAGTTTTTGAAGTCTGATCAGCTCCAACTAAAACGAATATCATGAATAAATAATAGACTAATGTTTTCTTAGTCATTAGACCTCTTGAGTAATTAATTTCTATCGGTAATTTTATTGTCAAATTTGCGCCTTCGCTTTAAATACAAAAGTACATAGCAGATTGGCTGCGCTTTTCCTAAAAGTTCCTATTATTATGTAATTAAATTACATAATAATAGGTTAGTGTAATTTTGGGAAGGCCAAGTTTCTGTCACGATCTCGCTAGCTACTAAAAACACCTGGGATTATTAGCATGTTAATATAGTTTTATACTTGGAACCTCGGCAGCTGTAAGCTCAATTTTGCTATTTAGCTTCTTATTCAAATTATGCATTTGCGTTTTAAAAGCATTGAACTTCGATAGCTTTGAGCCGGCCAGTTTTATCGACGGTGTAGATTTAAACTCCACTGGATTCACTTGTTTCCCATTTACATGCACTTCATAATGCAAGTGGGGGCCAGTAGCATGACCTGTACTTCCAACATAGGCGATTATGTCTCCTTGCTTAACTTTTGAGCCTACTTTTAAGTTATTGGCAAATTTTGAGGCGTGAGCATAAGCTGTAGATAGGCCATTTCTGTGTTTTATAAGAACAAAACGCCCATATCCAGATTTCCAACCAACGAATTGTACTACTCCTTCACCAGCTGCGTAAATTGGAGTCCCAGCTGAAGCGGCAAAGTCAACTCCTTTATGCATTCTGCCGAATCCAAGAATAGGGTGCTTCTTTCTATATCCAAAGTGTCCAGAGATTCTGACTACATCAATTGGGGTTTTTAGTAAAGCACTTTTGATGCTTTGACCTTCTTCTGAAAAGAACTCAACATCGGCTTCTTTACCGCTTGGGGAGTATAAATAAATGTTATAATCCGTACCGGCTGAAGTAAGAGAAGCATGCAGTATTTTTCCATGATGAGAAAATTCATTATCAGAAGTAACGAATTTCTCTGTTATCACAACAATTTTATCGCCAGTCTTTATCTGTCTTTGAAAGTCAATTTGGTGAGAATAAGCATTTACTAATTTTATTATGGTACTAGTGCTGATACCAGCTTGTTGTAATGAAGCAATCAAGCTTGTATTAATAGTAGTTTCATATTTACTGATAAGTTTTTTCAGTGGTGCAGATATGTTGTGAATCACAAAATCTTCCCCAATTCTAACAAACTCCAGGGATCGAGTAGTGTCAATTTTTATTGACATCCTGCTCAGAATTAGGCGCTCTTCAACTAGTTCAGATTCTTCTTGTTCAACTAGCTCAACTTCATAATAAAATTTAAGTACTTGACCAATACCTAATTTAGATAAGAGTGGCTGAGTAGATGCAGATTTAATTAAACTTTGTATTTCTGAGTTACTTAGATTTTGTTTTTTGAGAATTGTGCTTAATGTATCACCTTTCTCTATTACCACTTCGCTAACTATTTCTTCAACGTCATCTTTACTTATATCTCCCGACATATTCCATAAAGTTCCTGGTAATCTATCGCTTATATAGTCACTGAAAAGAAAAACGGTTGAGGTTGCAATTAATATTGATAAGAACAAAGAGGTGCGCTGAGCAACTTTTTGAAATAAAAAAAATGTTGAGTACGCAAATAAGATGCGAATTATTTGAGTCATGCGGTATCTATAATTTCTTTAGGAATTAAGCCGTTACTAAGGTAATATGCACTATTTGTATATGGAATGCAATAAAATAAAACCAAGGTAATTATTAAATTGCACTCGAGTTGTAAGTTTATTCAGTCATTTATCATGCTTATAAATGCCAGTTTTGGATAATGGAAAACAGCTCGTTCTATATTTTTTTCTGTAAAAAAATTTCTTTCAAAATATGGCCAGCTATTTGCCAAGCCTATAAACCTGAATCAAAGTCTCCTGTAACAGTAATTTCATTTTGTTCAACGTGACCAAATACCAATTTGACAGCGTGATTAAATTCCTCGAGTGTATGATCTATTAATTTGCAGTTAGTAGTATTACGTTGAATATCTGACCTAGCATCATTTTCTGCCAGAATCACCATCTGATCGTTGTCTTCATGAGATTTAGTTTCTTCTATGCTAAAATCAGTTTGTTTTTTTGAACCAATAGTCTGATTATTTTTTTTACCTTTCGCCTCTGTTTTAGTTATGTTGTAACCTTCGTCATCGTTAATATGTATCGAACAAATAGCCTCTTGCATTTGTCCATTAGGACCAATGCGCTTAACTTCAATTCTGGCGTCGCTGTAGTGCATCTCTTTTGATTTCGCCTGTTGTCTATAGCAGTTAATTGCCCCAAGTAACGAGGCGAGCCCGGCAAATAATGTTCCTACTATAGATATAATGTCGTAGGCTGTTAGTCCTCCAGCTAATGGTGGTGCTGTTGGATCGGTAATATTAGTTCCATTATACATAAAATATTACTCCAAAATAATTCTATTCATTTTTATTAATTATATAAGCTTAAGAGGTTAATTAAAATAAAAACTTTAATTTCCTAACTTATTTTTGTGTGCCTAACTATATTTGGAGAAAAGTTGTTGGGAAAGGTCGAGAAATCTACAACTAAAACTAATGTTCGTATAGTTTTCCTAATCTTCATTGTATAAAACTTAGATTAAATAGATAAATTATTGATTTTTTTAAAATTTGTTGTTGACAGGAGGGGCGAGGTTGCTTATAAATACTCCCAACGAAGCGTACTCGGCCTACTACTTACAGGAATGCAACGCAAGCTGTTTAAAAAGTAAATATCAAATACCAAGTAATTAGATAAAGGTAGTGACAGTAGTAAAATTTACCATCGCAAGATGGTAAAAAACCTGTCGTTAATTTTTTTGAAAATGTGATGACAGGAATCAAACTTGAGAGTTTGATCCTGGCTCAGAACGAACGCTGGCGGTATGCTTAACACATGCAAGTCGAACGAATGCCTTTGGAGCTTGCTTCAAAGTCGTTAGTGGCAAACG
>CAMDSB010000019.1 GCA_945907105.1 Rickettsia typhi
CGCATACTCGAAAGCATATGAATACACATGCAATATAAATCTTCTTCATCGATTTGAATAAGAGTATCTCGTGGAAGCGATTCAATAATATTTTTTATTTTCTTGGCGTTATAGCCATTCACAGGAAAATCAGATTCATCAAGAACATAACTCATTTTACCGCGCAAGATTGGGATACTCTTGATTGACTGAAAGTAAATTGCCGTTCCGTATAGCCCAAAAATAATAGTCCCCGTCCTGTATACACCATCTTCATCTATACGCTTTACAAGAATATAATCAACTAAAGCGTTCCTATGCACTGGTGATAGTTTGTTTATTTTACCAAGCATAACCAGCTTATTTTCATAATAATCACTACTAGAGAGTTCAATAATGGTAGAGATTTCTCCGAGATTATCTTGCCAAATCTCCTTTACACCCTCTTGACGTACTAAAGTCTTAGTTTTTAAATCAAAATCTGCTGATCCAAGAAAGGTAATATTATTCTTCTGCAGCCAATTCAAGAAATCTAATGTTTCTTCCGCTGGTAAATTCGCTTGTTCGTAGATATCTTTGTGATGAACGATATCGGTAGTAATGGCAATACTCTTATTAAGCAGCGTTTGCCACGAATTATAAGTATAATCAACTAGATCAATTACGTTGTTTATTTCAGATTTTATTTCGAGCAATGTTTTTTTGTCAAACGCCCCCAGTATCTTGATATAGACAAGGTACTCATTGATGCCTCCTTCTCCTTTATCTGCAATATCTATTAAATTTCCTTTTTCATCACGAATGCTATTAATCACTGGATGAAAAGTAAAAATAGTTTGTAACCCAAGTTTTGCAAGCAAGCTATTTAAGGAGTCGATGATAAATGGCCTATTTTCAGCAGCAATGAGAATAGTTATAGCCGGATTATTCTTAAATTCATTTGCCAAAATCTCTATTTTACGCTTAAGTGGCTGACGATGTAGAAAAAAATCAAAAGCTTCGTGTGTGAAATCACCAAACAATTCTATTTTATCTTTTGAACGATAATCAACAGGAATATAAGTAAGGAATTTACGTACAAATTTGGTGTATAAACCACCTTTACTCTCCGCATTTACTATTTCAAGTATTTCAGAACTAAAGTCATTGATCCTACACTGCAGTTTGCTAAGAGCTAAAGACTTGTTGTGATTTGGGCTTTTAACCATAAAGATATCCTAATAATGGCTTTGTATTAATTACAAACTAGAAGTATACTAGTGCAAATGTCTCTTCCTTTCAATAGATTTGGATTAATAAACCTATTGCATAATTCATAAATGAGTGAAGGATTTTTAGGAAAAATACAGGCAAACACAGCATCCTACATTTAGTACATGAGGAGCGGAGACAAATTTTGACAACAAAATTATCACTCAAAATGGCTTATGCAGGAGGTTTAATGAAATGAATACTATTTTTGCACAAGCCTCAGCTCCAGGTAAAGCAGGAGTCTCTGTGTTTAGGATTTCTGGCCCAACTGCGCTTAAATCTTTAGCGCAACTCGTTTGTCAAACTAATCCCAAATTTGAACCTCGAAAATTGTATTTTAGAAAGATCTATAATCCTAAAAACAATCAACAAATTGATGATGCTTTAGTCGTTTTTTTCAAAGGGGCTTCCAGTTTTACTGGCGAAGATTCTGTTGAAATCTATACTCATGGTAGTATCGCAGTAATAAAAATGATGCACCAAGTTTTGGAGTCTCTTGAGGATGTACGAATAGCTGAACCTGGCGAATTTGCTAAAAGAGCCTTTTTAAACGGTAAAATCGATCTAACAAGCGCAGAAGGGCTTGCCGATCTTATTGACGCAGAAACTGACTTGCAACTCAAGCAGGCAGTAGGACAACTCGGCGGAGGCCTTGAAAAAATATATGAAGGGTGGCGCTTAGAATTGCTAAAAATTATAAGCTTGGTTGAAGCATATATTGATTTTCCTGACGAAGATATTCCCGAAGAAACGATAAATGCAGTGCGCCAATTGGTAGACCGCATAACCAATGAAATTAAGCTACATCTCGACGATAATCACCGGGGCGAAAGGCTTCGCAACGGCATAAAACTAGCGATAGTTGGCCGTCCCAATGTTGGTAAGTCTAGTTTGCTAAATTATTTGATGAAACGCGAAATAGCTATAGTTTCAAATATTGCAGGCACTACAAGAGACGTAATTGAGGGGCATCTTGATATTGGAGGTTATCCGATCATATTACAAGATACAGCTGGAATTCACGACCACACAGAAGATGTAATTGAACAAGAAGGAATCAACCGAGCCTGGAATGCAGCAAAAAACTCAGATATTAAGATAATTATACATGATGCTTCAAGAATAAATGATATTAGTGGATATTTTAAGGATATAATAGATGCTAATACAATTATAGTTCTCAATAAAATCGATCTAGTTTCTGGAACTTTACCCCACACTATCTATGGCCATAAACCAATCAATGTTTCGATCAAAAATGAACAAGGTCTTAATGAAATAATTGCAGAGATAGTGTCTATAGCTGATAAAATCGCTCGCCCATCCCAGTCACCTCAGATTACTAGAGCGCGCCATCGATCCCAGCTACAAAAAGCACTTGAGTATATGTCGAATTTCTCTTTAAATGATGATTTAGTACTCGCCGCTGAAGATTTGCGCATGACGATGAGAGCAATAAGTAATATTACTGGTAAAATTACTGTAGATGAGATCTTAGGTGAAATTTTTAGTAATTTTTGTATAGGCAAATAATGATTATTATAGAAGATGTTTTACAAAAAATAACTATCGGATGGCTTGAATATTTGTCTAAGCAAAGAGCATATTCAAAACACACAGCAGATTCATACCACAATGATTTAAATCATTTTCTAACATTTATAGGCCATTACAACTCAGCCAACACTAGTTTAAACATGGTAAAATCAGTAGATATTCGACTTATCAGGAGTTGGTTATCAGCAAGACATCTTGATAAATACTGCGCAGCATCCAATGCGCGAGCTTTATCTTCAATCAAGAATTTTTATAGATTCCTCGAAAAAAAATATGATATTAATTGCCATGCCATATATACCGTACGTAGCCCCAAGAAACCAAAGACTCTACCGAAAGCTTTAACTAAGGTTGAAACCAATACTGCTATTGAAAATATACAAATGCTTGGCGAAGAAGAATGGATTCATCTTAGGAATAAAGCTCTGCTAACGCTTATTTATGCCAGTGGCCTTAGGGTCTCCGAAGCACTTTCCATAACGCGCAAACATATTGATAATCATGAATTTATAAAAATATTGGGTAAGGGTAATAAAGAACGTCTAATACCTTGGATCCAGGAATCAAGGATTTTGGTAGAAAAATACTTAAATTCTATACCATTTACTATAGAGAATGACGAGCCTGTATTCCTAGGGAAGCTAGGCCGCCCATTACAAAGAGCAGTTTTTAATAGAGAATTAATTCATCTAAGACGACTGCTGGGTTTACCCGAATATTTAAGTTCTCATGCGTTCAGGCATAGCTTTGCCACTCATCTGCTAGAAAACGGAGCCGATCTCCGATCCATCCAAGAGTTACTAGGCCACCAAAGTCTTTCTACAACTCAAAGATATACAAAAATTAATCAACTACATCTTGAATCTGTATACGAGAAAGCCCACCCTGGATCCAAAGAAAGTTTTTAACAAAATATTCTTGCGTTAACTTTTGCTTATGCGCTATATTGAGTTTTATGCGAAACCATTTTAAAGGGGAACATTATGGAGAAAATTATTTTACCAGTAGGTTATAAGCCTTCCGAAGACGAAGAATACATGAACTCAATGCAGCTTGAATATTTTAAACAAAAATTACAAACTTGGAGAGAAGAATTGCTAGAGGAGTCCCGCGATACTCTTGATCACTTAAAAGAGGAGAATTGGAATGAACCTGATCTTACTGACCGAGCAAGTGTTGAAACGGAAACAAGCATTGAACTGAGAACTAGAGATCGTTATAGAAAATTAATCGATAAGATTGAGCACACAATCGTAAAGATAAATAAAAACGATTATGGTTACTGCGAAGAAACTGGTGAAAAAATCGGCCTCAGACGCCTTGAAGCCAGACCAGTAGCTACTCTGTGCATCGAAGCTCAAATGCGCCACGAAAATTATGAAAAAACGCATTTAGACGAAGACAAAATTGATGCATAAGAAGATTACCTGGCATACTCAACCTATTTTTATCTGTATGACCAGGAATTTTCTCCTTCACTAAAATCCTAACAAGTCCTAATAGTAAGGTATAAAACTGATAAAAATTGAGGAAACCAAAGTGTATAATCAAGGCAAATCTTATGATACCATTGCAGCTGGATTTGCCCAAATGAGAGATTCTTTTAACACTGAACAAAAATATCTAGATGCTCTAATCGAACACTTACCTAAGAAGTCACATATTCTTGATATAGGTTGTGGATCCGGCTTTCCTATAGCCACTTATTTAATTGAAAGAAATTTCCAAGTTACTGGCGTTGATGGATCTCAAGAATTACTCAGTATTGCTAAAACAAAATGTCCAAAAATGATAAGTATTTATGGGGATGTTCGTACAATTGTACTAAACAAAACATTTGACGCCATTGTAGAATGGTGGTGTCTTTTTCATCTCCCTAAAACAGATCATAGAAAAATGATTCAACGTTTTTTTAAATGGCTAAAACCAGACGGGATACTAGAATTTACAACCGGCAATGCGGAATATGAACATATGAGTAGTGACATGCTTAATCAAGAGCTTCATTTTTACAGCCTTGCTCCTAGCACTTACGAGTATTATCTTAAAGAACAAGGCTTTAAAATTTTGTTAAAAGAAAGTGATCAAGAACATCACTTAGTTTGGATAGCAAAAAAAATTTGATTAATGCCTAATTGATATCACTTACTCACTAATTTAATAATATCTTCTTCTAATTTGTGATAGTGCTGACGATCTTGGTAAAAATTATTGGCCATAATCACGAAGCTATGAAGTTCTTTTTTAGAATTATAGAAATAACCTACTAATGCAGTGACCCCTGTTAAAGAACCGGTTTTAGCGTAAATATCATAATTATCAAAACGTTCATTCAGCGTAGAATCGTCACTAGGAGCAGCAAGAATTGATTTTACCAGTTCAAATTTTTTACTTTTAGCCACTGCTTTCAAAACACTATCAAATTGATTCACTGTCAACAAATTTTGTCTTGAAATACCAGAGCCATCTCTTAAATCTGATTTTGTTAAATCAACATTAAATTTCTGGGCAACAACCTCTTTCAATTTAGCTGCAGCCCAGTCCCACTCAGTGAGACCATGCTCGGAAGCAAACTGAGCTAAAAAATAATCCATCATAAAATTATCAGATTTTTTTATAGCCTGAGCCGCAAGATCTTTGATATTTTTGGGTAAAGAAGCTACTGTTTTCGCATCCTTTACTTTATCACTACTAAATAGTATTTTTCCTTTTAATACTATCCTATGGTTGGTAAGTTGTTTTTCTAAATAGTACTTAACTTGAGACAAATTATCATTTGCAACTGCAGCAATCGTTACTGGCCCGGTAGACTTACTTAAAGTGCCTTTAATAATATATTTGTTATCTTCTATATTCACACGAAGCCTGTCATTCTCATTTTCAGCTATGGTCTTAGCTTCATTAATTATGGTATAGGGGAAATTCTTGGCAGGATTAATTTTTATACTGCCGCCTAAATTTCCTGGTGCAACGTCTAACTTGCTGCAATTCTTATTCACATGAGTCAACGTTACCGGGGCACCATAACAATATACAGAGTCGCTAATTGTTTTATCTCTTATAATTGGTGGTACAGAAAATTTATTATCCACAATATAAATATTTCCTTTTATATTTTTGCTTGAATGCGTGGAAAGCTCAGCAACTAAATATTCAAGGTCATCAATTCCAAAATTTGGGTCATGAATATCGAGGTAATAATCTTGGTTTTTATGCAAAAAACTACTAGTAAAATTGTAATTTTCATCAAAATGCTCAAGAATAGATACAATCGTAACAAACTTTAATGTACTGGCTGGAATAAAATATCTATCAGCATTTTTTTCAAAAATGACTTTTTCTTGATCTAAATTGGTAATTTTTATACCGATATTCAAGTTTGGGTCAGCCCGCTCTATTAGCTGATCCATTTCACTATGAATATCATATGCTGCCCCAACCGTGTAAGGTAGCAAAGTCATTATTATTAGAGCTATTATGCCAATTCTCATAGTTTTCTTGCCTTTTGTTGTATTCGTGCATGAATAATAGTACTGATTCCCATTACAGTAAATCCAACTACTGCCAAAGATATAGCTATTGGAATAATTGAAATACTGGTGACAAAAGCTTCAGAACTATATGATTTTACACCCTCAATCAAAACGCCATCCCATGATTTTTCTAAACTCATACCAATAGCATTGTGAAATACCCAACCAAATGTCATGATTATCATATTTGCAACGGCTGCAGCCATGCCGCTTCTTTCTTCAGAAACGTAAGTTGCTATCTTAGAAATAATCACTACTTGATAAGCACAAAATATACCAGTAACTAAGCATATATAATAAAGCGATTTTTCACTAGCACCACCGCTTAACATATATATAAAACATACAATCATCCCTATACCCGAAGCTATAGTTACTCCAAGATAAAGCCTTGTTTTATCAGCAATATATGGCAAAATAATACATCCCATAAACATACCGAATAATATGGATAAAGTTAAGGAATCTGCCGTTGTCTTTTCAATACCATAAACTGCCAGCATAAAAGCGCTACCCCATGCGTCAGCAAATCCTTCAAGAGGACCAACCATAAAACCAGCAAACAAACTGGCAAATAGTAGTTTATAATTACAAATAACTGCCCTTATATCCGTCCAAATGTCACTACGAGAAACTTCTTGAGCGGATTTTGGCATTATCATATAAGTAATAACTGCCAGCGCAATGCCGGAGCATATCAGTATGTTAATTGTTGCATCAATACCGATTGATTTTATAACACTCGCAAGTGGAGTTCCGACATATACTACAGTAATTAAGCTAGCAGATACGGTAAAGCCAAGCATCCTAGCAAATTTATCCGGATATATTATACGAAAGATCTGCAACGCTCCAACTATCGCAGCAGAAGAACCAATACCTGTAAGCGCCCTTCCAATAACCACACTTCCCCAATAATCAAAGTATACCAGAGGGATAAGACCACTAGCAGTCAATGCTATGCATAAAGAAAGGATTTTTTTACCACCAAATCTAGTCAGCAGCACGCCAATTGGTATGTGAACAGCAATATATCCAATATAGTATATACCAGCAAAAGATCCAAATTCAGCAGCACCCACCTGATACTTGCTCATAATATCGGGCATAATGATATTAGGTAACATCCTAAGCACGTACTGATAACAGTAAAACAACGTTAAACTTAACCACACCAACATCGAGACAAATTTATTTTTCTCTTCAACTCTCATATTTTTTCCTTTATTAATCATATACTTTAAGCGACATTATAAACATCACTCACAAAAAAACATAATAAAAATTAGTAATAGGGAATATATGATGGCTACGCCGCCAGTAGAACTGCCAGAATGAGAAATTTATGGTTGGAATTAGACACCATATCCATTTTATTCTTAAAACCTTAAGAGATTAAAAATATGTAACGACCAAGGCTAACACCTTATCACAAAATAGTCAAAAAGCAGGGGAATAAAAATCTCATTATTAAATTGTCATTGAAGGAGTAGTGGGCTAGATCGTTGGGGCGACGCACCCAATAATGCTAAGCCATCGTCTTGACTAATTCAGTAATTTTTTTTCTACTTTGTAAGCTTTTAATCTCACTAAACGCTTTAATAAGGGAGACTATTTCTTTTTCTGTAACATTATTAGAATCTTCTGCCTCATATTTAGCATCTTCTTCAGCAAAAGCATTCGCGATTATTTCGCTCTCATCACTCTGTTCATAAAAGTAAGTAATTGGGACTTTTAGAAATTTTGCTATTGTAAATAACTTCCCGCTTGATATTCGATTGGTTGCTTTTTCATATTTTTGGACTTGCTGAATACTAACGTCTACAGCCTTACCTATGTCCTGCTGGCTCATTCCCAGCAGTACCCTTCTCATTTTTAAACGTCTACTAACTAACTTATCAACATTATCAGCTTTACCCTTTGACTCAGCTTGATCAAACATATAGATACATCAACACTACAATAACCTTAAACCCATTTCACCCACAGGGTACTATTAACTACGAATTTGTTCAAGCATTTTATTTTTGTACTTCCAAAAAAAGTAAGAAAGGAAACATACACAGTGCAATATTAGCACAAAAAATATTCCTATTATTAAACCAAGAGTTCCGTGATCTGAAAATGTAGTTGGTAGAGTTAGCTTATATGGTATGTAACCATCAAGCGTATCTATTACATCGAGACCAAGACTACTAGTAACTCTGCCAACCGGATCAATTATTGCAGAAATACCATTATTACCCGATCGAATAAGAGGCAATCCATTTTCTACTGCTCTTATTCTGCTTATCTGCAAATGCTGAAATGGTCCAGACGACCTTCCATACCAAGAATCATTAGTAATATTAACCATAAAATCAACATCAGTATTAGATATTCTAACCTCGTTGAAAAAAATAGATTCATAGCAAACTAATGGCCAAATACGTAAATTTAAATCTTTTAAATAAACTACTTCTCTAGTTCCAGGGGTATAATCAATAACTCCAGGCGTAAGCTTCTTCATGGGGAGGTAATTTTTTAGTGGCATATACTCACCAAATGGAACTAAGTGAGCTTTATGATAATCAAATAATAACTCCCCAGCCCCATCCAAAGCAATCAATGAAGAGTAGATTTCATAATCATTACCAGATAAACCATTGTCATTAACACCTCCCGATAGCAGTATTTGCTCTTCTTTAGCAAAAATTGACATCAAACTATTATAAATTGGCCTATAATAATAGGGCACTGTTAAAGCAGCTTCAGACCATATAATTAAATCTGGGTCACCTTCTTTTTTTGACATTTCAATTTGCTTATTCAAATTGCTCCAGAAAGCATTTGAATCCCACTTGGCAATTTGCGGGATAGATGGTTGGACAATACGGACTTTTATATTGCTATACTCGGTTGGATTATCTTCTAAGCGCAAATATCCGTAACAAGTAAATAGCGTTAAAATCACTATAGATATAATTACTCTAGATACCAACAATTCTTTACTATAAAAAGCTGACCCTATAAAAACCGCAGCAAAACTCAACCCCAAAACCCCGAATATACTCGCTGGTTGAATAAGAGTTTCAGAAATGGAAAAAGCATACCCGAGTAATGCCCACGGCAATCCAGTAAAAATCCACGAAATCAACCATTCGATGAATACCCAAATTATACAAAATATTATGTGATACAAAAAGGATGATCTAAATTTCCATGAAACAGCCGCCGCAAGAGCAATAAAAATAGCAATAAACGCTGGTAGTCCAAACAAAGCAAAAGGTAGTGCCCACCAAAATTCTTCTATATAAACCGCCACACCAAAGGAAATCCAATATAAGCTAGCAAGAAAAAATCCAAATCCAAACATATATCCAAAGACTAGGGCCTGACGTATTGTGCCGCTCTTATATATCTGAGCACACAACACAGACAACATTAAAAGGCCTGGAAAAAAATACAGAGGCGCAAATGCAAGGCCACAAATGAGTCCGGAAATAAATGATAGCTTTCTTCTTAAAATCATTACTAAACCGCTTGTACAAAGTTATTTTCGATGATATACAAATTAAATTCATATGTATAGTCAACTAATTAGGTATTTTATGATGATCAATTCAACAAAATTGCTTACTGGTAAAAAAGGTATTATTACCGGTGTTGCAAATAATCTTTCTATTTCTTGGGCTATAGCACAAATTGCTAAAGCGCATGGAGCTGATATTGCCCTGACCTATCAAGGCGAGATACTTGAAAAAAGAGTGTCTCCACTAGCAAAGGAAATTGGTGCAGATTTTATCTATGAGTGTGACGTTACCAATGAACAATCAATGGACAAATTGTTTGAGTTTACGAAAGAAAAATGGGGAAAAATTGATTTTCTTATCCATGGCATAGCTTTTGCAGATAAAGAAGAACTAAAAGGAAGGTATATTGACACATCTCTACCTAACTTTTTAAATTCGATGAATATTTCATGCTACTCTCTTACCGCTCTTGCCAAACGAGCTGAACCTTTAATGAGCGAAGGTGGATCTATAATTACCTTAACGTATTATGGTGCCGAAAAGGTTATTCCAAACTATAATGTGATGGGGCTAGCTAAGTCCGCTCTAGAAACTAGCGTTAAGTATCTAGCATATGATATGGGGCAAAATAATATTAGAGTCAATGCCATCTCAGCAGGTCCGATAAGAACGTTAGCTGCAAGCGGTATTGGTGATTTCAAATCAATGCTCAGAATGCATGAATCCACCTCTCCTCTAAGGCGCAATACTACTCAACAAGATGTAGCTGGAGCGGCATTATACTTAATGAGTGATCTAGCCAATGGCGTAACGGGAGAAATACATTATGTCGATTCAGGATACAACATAATGGGCATGGGTGTTACTGAGAAAGTGTAATTTTGTATAGCCAAAATAACAACAATACCATTGCAAGCGACAGAAATTAAGTTAAAGTCAATTTGGTGGAATTGAAGAATAAAATTATTCTGCTCATAACTGAACGAGAACTCCTTGCAATTAAACCTATTCTTTGAGTATTCTCTTTTGAGAATATAAAAAAAGCTCAAGGGGGTTACGCATGATCGAAAATACTGAATTACTCACTAGCCAACTTATAGTGCAAATTGGCCTCTTTCTTGTAGCTCTAATTGCAATTGCTGGAGGCCTGCTTCAGATGTATCTTGGCCAACCAGAAACATCTGCTCGATTAGACAACGTACATCGATTTATGGCAGGAGTTTATTTTTCTACCGGACTAATTAACCTATGGGCAGCAATTACTATCCAACAGCAAGGATTCCTAGTTTATCTTCTAGCCTTTGGTATATTCTTTGCAGGGATTGGTCGCCTTGTTTCAATAAAGAAGGTTGGACTACCCAACCCAGCTGCCCTCTGGATTGGGTATCTCGTTCCCGAGTTAGGGTTGCCATTTGTAATAGCAATCGCCCATTACATAAGTCACCTAAGTTGATAGTATTTAAGCCTGGGTTATTGTTACTAAATTACTGTGATAAATAAACACAAATTTTTCTCCATACCTCTTTTATATAATATCCTCAAAATCAACCGCTCCAACGATCGACATTTCATCTTCTTGAGCACTGTAATCAATAGCATTCGCTTTTGATTCACCCAAATCAAGGTTAAATAAATAAGAAGAAACATTTTTATATACATCTAATGGAAGTTTTTCTAATAATGAATTACCGGCGTCTTTTCTAAGAACTGCAAGCAAAAATAATAAATAATTATCCCCAATAAATTCTCTAATTTCTACTGGAAGATTTATTGTTTTCTCACTTCCTCCGGCTAGTAAATTTGTAAATTTGATATATTGTGCTATCATTTTAGGGCTAAATTCAATGGACCTCTCTTCTCCTATATGTTCCGCAATTTCTTGCATAGTTGCCATAAAATTCATTAGCATAAATTTATTTACTTGTTCTACCCTCCCCTTAAAATCGGCTATATATGATAATTGATTAAACCCTTCAATAATCACGTCGTCACCTATAATAATATTTGGGAAAACTAGCCCTTTTACACCTAACATTTTGTTATGCATAAACGTAAGAAAATCTTCATTTGTCACAACACCAAATGAGAAGTATCTAATAGTAGGGTGTTGGCCTATAGCGTGAAATAGCTCTAAGGGAGAGGAACTATCATATCGGTTAAATGTATGGGCCGGCTGGGGATAATTATTTACAATCTTTTCAGCTGGATTTATCTCCGGTAAGCATAAATTAAAAAAGTATGATGGATAATTTACATTACTGTCATTACTTAAATCAAGAGCAGTAAGAGATTTATTTTCTGTTAAACCTTGAGCTAATTCTAATTGCCCATGATAACCCATATCATTATATGAAACTTTAAGATAAGCAAGAGAAGGAGTTGCCTTTAGCACATTTGCCAACTCTCTACTTCCTAGTTCGCCTAATTGCGTACCAAAAAAATTAAGTGATATAAGAGATGTAGAGGCAAATAAGGAATACACTACTTTCATATTATACGTTTTAAGAAAATCGTAAGTAGCCCTAAAAAAATTAAGATTAATATTTTCTTTTTGCAATACTGCTTGTAATTGAGGGTGGTTAGTGACTAATTCCCTGATTCCAGCGCGCCCCTCTCTATATGCTTCTAATAAATCTCGCTCTCCTAAACTTTCTTGAGTACAAGTAAGAACTGGCGAGAATTGTAACTCTGTCGATATAGTGAGCAAATCCCCCTTATTTTTGCCTGTAATTTTTATTTTCATGGGGCTTTAATCATAAGTTATTAATATTTACTATCTATTACTTAATATGAATCAGTTAACAAGTCAAGAAGAGTTTGTATTAGTACATTGGAGTGATAAACTATTTAGCAAATTTTAATAATATTAAATTGCTAAATCTTATTATGATTTTACGCTACGGAAGAGCTCTTCAAGGATTTGATAACTTACTCGAATCCTTGAAATAAAACTTTATACTATTCAAGAATGGAAAATATTCAACTCTACAACTTTGTTTATTATTAATACAATACTCAGTATCCTTTTGTTGTAAATCTTGCAATAGCAATTTATTATCAGGATCGTAACTAATTGACTCAGCAAAGCACTTACCTCGCTCATAATTATTCAGATATGGAGACATAGCATAATTCAAATTAAAGCAGTCAAAAGCTTCTTTTTTATTGCTGAAATTAAATTGTACCTTGATACCTTGTTTAATCAAAAAGCCTACATCCTTGGCTCTTAGAATAAATTCTAATTGCGCAGAACTTAAATTAGTTTGAATCCTAATAGTTTGAATTATAACAATCAACAAAGACACTATAAAAACAATCAATAAAACTACGAACTCTTTTCTTTTTATATTATAGTGCTGCAGGACTTTCTTGAAATACACAGAAGCTATAATTGCAAATATTAAACAATAGCAGCCTAAATACCTTATTAAAGAAGCTGTTTTTATCGCCTCTGAATAAGAAAATGCAAAAAAGTAGAGGTATAACCGCCAAAGAGAGAAGACACCACCAAATATTAAAGCACTTTTAAAATAAAACTTATACTCTACAGCATATTCCTCATTTTTTGACTTCGTTATGGCATACCAACTCAATCCAATTAATACATAAATTAGCAAGCTTCCTTCTTTTATTAAAAATATTGCCAAAAACTTAATGTAGTTTATAACTAGTAGTAAGCTCTGCCCGTTAAATGACTTGGCTAAAACCAATAAATTACCAAAACTATGCTCTGTCCTACCAAAAAAATCATGCGTATCTCTAAAGTAACTTGCCCAAATAAAATTGCTCATTATTGGAGCGCACAATATCAACAAATATAGAATAAAATTATATTTTAATTCCGGTTGCTTTGGCTCTCTAATATCTTTAAAGATAATGATCAAAGCTGCTATTAGAGCCAGTATCAAACCAATTTCTCGAAATAAAGGTAATAATACAAAAATCGGCAATGATATGATTATAGCCCTTTTCTTATTTATCTCTAAAATATATATCGCTATAATTGAACAAAACATTAGACCAATAGTACTATCATTATAAATTGATCGAATACCGGTGGTGTAAAGCATAATGATAGCTAATATTGGCATGATGATGAAAATACTGTGCCAATAATTTTTATTGGCCATTAACGGAGCCAAAAAAATTAAATGAAAAATAAAATGCGCAAGTAGGGCTTTTGCTTCAGAATATCCCGAAAATAGTAGCATAAAGTAATGATATACTGCCGGTCCACGTGGGTAGTGAGCATGTAGAGGAATTATAGACGTGAACATGTCCTGTTTTTCGAAAACATTACTAAGTAATAATTCTTTACTTGCCCCTCCCCAAAATGAAAAATCATCCCAAGAGCTAAAATATGCATTTCTAGTATAAAAGGCATAAATTAAAATAATACAAAGCAGAATAGTAATTTCGCCTAAATATTGCCTCAGACAATAGCATAATTCCTTTCTATCAAAACAAGCATAAGTACAAAAACTAACCATACCCACAATATAGACAAGATAGGTAGCTAGAAATAGCAATTTATACATTGCACAAATATATAAGAAAACCATTATTAAAGACAGAGAAGCAGGAAGAGAATAAGTAAATTTAACCTTAAAATACCTTGTTGGTAAGTAAGCTATACCAAAATACGCTAATATAGAAATCAACATAGTATTTTCTCCTCTGCAAGCAAGACTATATATAACAAGTTACATTAATAATACGGCCTTATAACCCAAGACTTTTGGGCTTAAAATATTTTAGCCAAAGATCTATCATTAATTTTGTGATTACCAAGGCAGTATACATCGAGCAAACAATACCTATAGTTAGAGTAACAGCAAACCCTTTGATCGTGCCGACGCCAAAGCTATAAAGCAAGAATGCTGCTATTAGAGTCGTAACGTTGGAGTCGGTAATTGTGGCAAAAGCTGACTCAAAGCCTAGTTTCACAGCATATAAGTTCGAACAACCCTTTGTAAGCTCTTCGCGTATTCTCTCATATATGAGCACATTAGCATCCACAGCCATACCTATCGTTAAAATAATACCAGCAATACCAGGCAATGTTAGGGTAGCTTGCAACATAGAAAGTAGCGCAAATATATATAGCAACGCTATCACTAAAGTGATATTGGCAATCATCCCAAGAATTCCATAGGCCAGAACCATAAATATAGCAACAAAAATAAACCCTACAATAGCAGCAGTTTTACCAGACTCAATTGAATCTGCTCCTAGATTAGGGCCTATCGACCTCTCTTCTACGATTTTTAAGGGCGCTGGCAAAGCACCAGCTTTTAGCATTAAAGCTAGCTCGGTTGCTGATTCAACAGTAAAATGTCCAGAAATAACACCATCACCCCCAATAATCGGGTCATTAATAACTGGCGCACTTAACACTCGTCCATCGAGGATAATAGCTAACCTCTTCCCGCGGTTCTTTGTTGTCGCTTCAGCAAATTTTTTGGCACCAGCGTTGTTTAACGAGAAATGGACCACTGGCATAGCATCTTGAAACTGTGCTTGGGCATTATTCAACTGATCACCACTAACTATAATTTTTTTCTTAATAACCATTATTTCAGAACTATCTTCTGATTTAACGATTTTAGAGTCAAGTGGGGCGTGGCCAGCTTTAGCACGCTCTAAATTAGCACTATCATCGACTAAATGAAAAGTAAGTTTAGCAGTCTTACCAAGCACCCTCTTGAGTTCAGCCGGGTTTTCTTCTCCTGGCACCTGCAACAGAATATCTCTTACTCCTTGGCGCTGAATAGTTGGCTCTTTTGTCCCCGTACTATCCACCCTCATTCTGACAATTTCTATTGACTGATCGATAACTTTATCTTGCAACTGATTCAATGCATATTCGCTGTAATATAAAGTCATGATACTACCTTCAACAGCAAAGGAAAGATTAGGATCAATATTTCTTACAATCTTTTTTAAATTTTTGAGATCATCATTATTTCGAAAATCAAATTTAATATTATTCCTTGTTACACTAAGATTCCTATAACCAATTTTCTCATCTCTTAGGTACTTTCTTAAAGATTCTGCAACTGATTGACTAACATCATCCATATAACTATCAAAGTCAGCGCTAAGAAGAAGGTGCGATCCTCCTCTTAAGTCCAAACCCAAATTTACTTTATCCCCTGGAAACCAACTCAAACGACTCGTAAAATTAGGTAATACGTATAAAATCGCGACTAAAGTAAATATTATAGAAATAATAAGTTTCAATTTTGATATTTTTTGCACAAACAGCTCTTAACAATTGTATTATTTCTTTTTTTGCTTAGTAGAAGAAGCAGCCTTGTCATCAATTTGCTTCTTGTCTTTATTGTCTTCTGTTTTTTTGCTTCTACTGATTATGTCAGCAATGGAGTTTTTAAGGACCTTCACTTCAACATCCTTTGCAATCTGCACCATTATAGTATTATCGCTATCATTAATCTTAGTGACAACTCCAAATAAACCAGAGTTAGTCATTACTTCTTCTCCCTTTTTTACTCCAGAAACTAAAGTTTCTTGATTACGACGCTTTTTTTCTTGTGGGCGAATAAGCAAAAAATAGAACACTACAAAAATTAGCACCATTGGAACAAGACTCATCCATCCACTAGATTCTACTGGCGGAGGTGCTGCCGGAGCGCTACTTGCATCTTGAACGGTAATAGTATCTGTTGTTGTATCCATTTTATCCCTCTATAAATTCTAATCAAGTTTTTGCTATATTATACATGCTTATACCAAGCGTCAAATTAAATCAGACTAATGAATTTAAGACCGTGCGTTGCTCAATTAGTTTGTATCAGTTAATTAGAAGTTTGGTATTATTAGTCTCTTTCAATTGCTTATTATACAGCTTGTAATACTCTTTTTGAATTTTTAGCAATTCCTGGTGCCTTCCTTGCTCCATCACTTTGCCGTGTTTCATTACCACAATCTGATCTGCATCTTTAATGCTGGCTAACCTATGAGTTATTACCACTGTTGTCCTACCGATTCTTAATTTGGCTAATGAATCTATTATTGAGCGTTCAGAGTGAGGATCAAGAGCGCTTGTTGCTTCATCTAGTACTAGAATTGGAGCATCTTTTAAAAACGCCCTAGCAATTGATAATCTTTGTCTTTGACCACCAGATAGAGTTGTCCCATTTGACCCCACCATTGTGTCATACCCCTGTGATAACGCAAGAATAAATTCATCCGCATCAGCAGCCTGCGCAGCCCTAATTATATCATCTCGTGATGCTCCAATCGTTCCATAAGCAATATTCTCTAAAACAGTGGTATCAAAAAGTACTGTTTCTTGAGAAACCAAAGAAATTTGACTCCTTAATGCCTTAAGAGTTATTTCTTTTATGTCATAATTATCAATGAATACCGTCCCTAATGATGGATCAAACATTCGGATCACTAAATTAGCAATAGTGGTTTTACCACTACCTGAACTGCCTACAAAAGCATAGGTTTTTCCTGATTCAACTTTTAAATTAAGCGACTTCAATGCTGTCTTTCCATTAGAAAATTTCATTTCAACATTTTTAAATTCAATAAACGGAGAGACAAAAATTGGACTCTTAGCATGCTTTTGATCAGAAATAGTTGGCTTTAAATCTAGAATATTGAACACACGGTTAGCGGCAGTGATGCCTTCTTGTAAGTTTACATTTAAAGCCACAAGACTTTTAAACGGTCTGTAAGCAGAAACAAACGCAGTAATAAAGGCAAATAATGCTCCCGTAGTCATTTTACCTTCAATTACTACAAGACCTCCATACCAAAGTACGCATGCTATTGCAAAGCCACTTAGTATTTCCATAATCGGTGATGTCAAAGAATCAAGTCTTGCTGCTTTTTTATAGAAAGCTAGAATATTTGAGGTTATTTTTCTCGCTCTCTCTGCCTCTATTTTTTCCATGCAAAAAGATTTCATCACTTTAATAGATAAAAAAGTTTCATCTAGTTTTGCTGTAAAGTCTCCTAATTCTTCCTGTGCTGAAGTTGTTACACTACGCATTTTTCGCCCAAGTTTTTGAATTGGATATATTGCCAGTGGAAAAGCCAAGAAAAGAAATGACGCCAAAAATGGGTCTAAATTAAACATTATTCCAATCAAAAATATTACTGATAATAAATGCTTAGCACAACCAACCAAAAGATCGGAAACAGCTCCTCTCATCAACATTATATCGTTCGTAAATCTTGAAATTAACCTTCCAGAAGATTGAGACTGGATGAATAAAAAATCTGCTTGTAACAGATGTTCATACATAAGCATCTGTAAATTTGTAAGAACTTGCTGCCCCACAAACTTAATAAGGTAACTCTGAAAATACTCTGCTATGCCTTTTATTGAATATATAATTAACGTCAAGAGAGGAATGACTACCAGCATCTCGCGATCATGAGTTAAGAACACTCTGTTAATTAGAGGCTCGACCAATCTAACAATTGCTGCAGAACAAATCGCGACAATCACCATAAAGAATATCGCCGTAAACACTTGTCTCTTATAAGGAGCTACATGGTTCTTTAAAAGCCGTGCTATTACTTGTCTCGACTCAAGCCTTCTTTCAATTATCAATTTATTACTCCTAGAAGTTTCTTCGCAGGAAAGTTATATTTTATAAATAAATACTTGTCCAGCTGAATTAGGTTGTAAGAAATCAAGCCTCAGGCCTTTCCTAAGCTTGATTTCAAATCTATATATTGTTTTACTACTAGCTATTAAAGTCTTTAGAAGTAGAATTTGAATAAGTCTAATCCAAACAATATCCTGCAGACCTTATTGTCTTAATCAGCGGATACCTATCAGAGTCAAGTTTCATTAAAGTCCTAATTCTATTTATATGGACATCAATAGTTCGATGTGCAATATCTTTTTCCGTTCCCCAAACATAGTCGATAATTTGACGACGTGAATATATATTTTTAGGCTTCTGAACAAATAGCTCCAAAATTTTGAATTCAGTCGGCCCTAAGTGAACTTGTTTAGCACCTCTAAGAACCTTAAAAGTTGACAAATCCATACTTATGTCACCATATTTAATAACTTTATCTTGAAATACTGGCTTAGATTTGCGGAGCAATAATCTGATAGTTGTCATTAATTCGTTAGGGGTAAAAGGCCTCTGTAGTACCTCAGTATAACCACTACCAATTAAATTATAATTATCAATGGACTCGCCTTGCTCAATAATAAACACTATTGGCAACTCTTTTAAGTCGGGTACCCTTCTAAGAAGTGCTCCCAGCTCCATAGCCGATTGATCTTGTACTCTAGAACTAACTATAGCTACGTTTGGTAAATTTACCTGAGCCGCTCTTAGAGCAGTTTCAGAATTTCTTGCCCTTGTAACATCAAACCAATAACGTTCAATCGCATTACAAAGATTAGTATTCATTACTTCGTCGGCTTCAACAACTAATATTTTTGGCGGTAATTTATCTGACACGAATTTAGTCTCCTAATACTTTTAATTATAATTTAACGCTGTCATTATAGTTCTTTTATGGTTACACCCAAGTAAAATACAATTAATGTAAGTGCTTTTTTTATTCTTTATGTTTAATTAAAGACATTTTTGCATAATTAAGAAAGATAATGCTTGAATAAATTAGTTTATATTGTTATAAATGGCCATATTTTATAAAGTCACTTATCAATTGGAGACGCTTTTTATGGCATTTTATGAATCCATTATTATTATTCGTCAGGATGTTTCATCATCTGATGTTGACAAGATCATTGATGATCTTAAGCAAGTAATCAAAAGCTATGATGGTAACGTAGTAAAGACAGAGTATTGGGGTTTAAGGACTCTTGCATACGAAATTAAAAATAATAAAAAGGGCCATTATTACTTCATGGGTATTGAAGCAACTAAGCCTCTACTCGACGAGCTTGATAGGAAAACTAAACTTAGCGAAAGTATAATTAGAACCTCACTGGTTCGTGTAGACTCAATCAGTAAGGATCCTTCTCCAATTCTTAGAGCAAAAGGTTCTAATGAAGAGAACACTGTTGATGTAACGTCAAATCGAAACTAAAGCAATTATTACAACACAAAAAGTAGATTAATTTAATGGCATATGAACCTTCTTCAGAATCAAATAAATCATTTGAAAACTCAGGCGCAGGCGATAGAACTAATAGAAAGCCCTTTTTTAAAAAAAGCAAAGGCTGTCGTTTTTCAGGAAAAGGGGCTCCAGTTATAGATTATAAGGACCCTGACCTTTTAGGTGAATTTATATCCGAAGGCGGCAGAATGTTGCCAAGCCGAATTACTAATGTTTCTGCAAAATATCAACGCGCTTTAAAAAAAGCGATAAAACACAGCCGAATTATTGCGCTTTTGCCTTTTGTTTATACAAGCAAGTAGTTTTCGGACACAGATTTAGTATCATTGAACATTTTATTTATATAAAAATATGCAAGTTATCTTAGTAAAGCCAGTTAGAAAATTAGGAAAAGTTGGAAATACTGTTACCGTCGCGGATGGTTTTGGTCGCAACTATTTAATACCTCAAGAATTTGCAATAAGAGCTACCAAAGAAAATATCGCTAAATTTGCCTCTTTGCAAAAAGGTATGGAAGCTAAAAATTCAGAACATAAAGCACAAGCAGAAGAAATTGCGCTTACCATTAAAGGTAAGCACATAGCTTTTATAGCCCAATCTGCTGCAGATGGAAGATTGTTTGGATCAGTAAGTGCAAAAGCGATTGCACTTGAGATTTCAAAGCTAGCACACGTACCGCTTAATTACGCTAATATTCTTCTTGATACTCCTATTAAATTTAACGGCGTATTTGATGTTCAGGTTATTCTTCACCCAGAGGTTATTACTACTATACTCGTGGTAGTTGCCAAAACAGATACTGAAGCACAAGATGCCTTGAGAGAATATAAAGAAGGTGGCAAAAAAGAGGCTCAGCAAAAAGAAGATGAGCTAAGTGTTATGGAAGCAGAGAATTCAAAGCAACAAGAAGCAACAGAAATAACTGAAGAAAACATAAACTAACCGGAGATGGCCGGAGATAGTTAGTATGTCAAAAAAAGTCTTAGCAACTAACTGCACAATAAAAACTTTACCACAAGATTGGTCTGCAAAAGTAAATAATACTGGCACAGCTATTATCACAGTTCCTGGATATATGGCAGGAATGTTCGGTGGAGTTATGGAATAAGCTTGCAGTATAAATGGTTTCACATGCGAGTCATTTGACGGTCAAAACTTTGCAAAATTGGTTGGTGCTGATGCTAATTTTGATGAATCAGACTTTCACGATTTATAGTAGTAAATTTTACGCCAACATACTTACTAAATATAGGCGTAATATACAATAGAAACCCCCTAACAATATCGATAATTGCTCACAATCAATTTGCTGATTCGTGAATTATAGAATAGTGTGTAATCTCCTTGTACCTTCCAAAAACATTTTTTGTAGAACTCTTCATCTTCTATTAAAAACTTGATTTTAGAGTTGATAAGAAGACAACTTCTTCTGGAGTTGATACTCTACCTAATATATTGTTTCGATGAGGAAAACGGCCAAATTTACTAATAATATCGCTATGAGCTATAGCGTAATTTAGGATATTTATATTACCCATTTTATTATACAACTCTACAGAAAGTTCTTGGTCTAGCAATAATTCACTATGCATAAGAGGCATGTATAAAAACATGCGCTTCTCTTGGTTCATCTTTAAGTCAAACTCTTTCTTCATGGCCTCCTTCGCACATTCTAATGCCAGCTTATCTCCTGAAAAAGCTTTTGGTGTATCTCTAAACATATTACGTGGAAATTGGTCTAGTATAAGTATTAATGACAAGATATCTTCGGCTTCCCTCTTCCAACTATCTAATTCGTTATTAATAGCTTTATTGTAAACTGCAAAAAATCTTTTCTTAATAAGAGCATCAAACTCAGGATCTTTTAGAAACCAGTTTGGTTTATTATCAAACCAAAAATCAATAATAGTAGATGGGTTCCG
The DNA here is from genome assembly GCA_945907105.1 of Rickettsia typhi. GTDB lineage: Bacteria > Pseudomonadota > Alphaproteobacteria > Rickettsiales > Rickettsiaceae > Megaera_A. Next base: position 21,844 of record CAMDSB010000019.1, read on the forward strand.
ATTCATAAAACTATCTCTGAGCTTGAGTTTGATCTGCGATATTACTTGAGGTACTATTTCACCAGTCTATTTCTCTGAATTAACATAAGGTCATGCTTGCTAACCTCTTAAATTCATTCGATGTGTTTTTATTCACTAAGCAGCTGCCAACTTCTCACGTAATAATTCAACTAATTTTTCTGTTGCACTGGCTATAGTTATATTTTCTAACACTGCTATTTCAGTAGCAAGGCGATTGAGTGCTGATTCATAAATTGTTCTTTCACTATAAGAACGATCATTATCAACATTTTATATAAATCACGTACAACTTCAGCTATGGCTTCAATTTGGCCTGAATTTATTTTAGTTTCATATTCTTGAGCGCGTCTGCTCCACATCTTATTACCACGTTTTGGCTTGTCGTTTAAGATGTTATATACGTTATTAACGTCGCTTTTAGTAGCTAACGTTCTAAGACCAGATGCAGTTGCTCTTGAGACTGGAACTCTTAGAGTCATTTTATCATGGGGAAATGAGATTACGTAAACTTCTAGCTTAATCTCACCTATGGCTTGACTTTCAATCTGAATAATTTCGCCAACGCCAT
>CAMDSB010000020.1 GCA_945907105.1 Rickettsia typhi
CCACTCATTTTCACAAATGGTATAAAAATGGTTACAAATATTCTTTAGACCTAATCAATGGAATTAGAGATAAAGATGATTGTCACTATGTGATAAAGTACTTTGTCAATGGATTTGATCAATCTCATATTAGTATGAGAGGGTATATAACTTTGCCCGTTGATATGTATCCTGGAATTATTAGTGCAAAAAATGGGGATGGGCATTATATTTTTTACAAACACCCAGCTCTTGAATATTTAAGGGATGTAAGCGTTGGAGATAAGATTACGCATATCAATGATATTGAGATAGGAGAGTACTACAAAGACTATTTAGAGCCATTTTATGCCAATGATGATTCAGAATTAACTCGCGTTTCTGCGAGTGTGTATGCGCTTATAATTGACGGAAACAGATTCAAGCCAAACCCTAAAACTGTCACGATCATTCATGATGGTCAACCTATAACAATTGAGTTGAAATATACAGAGCTCAATGGCAATGCTCTTGTAGCAGTAAAAAAACTTAGACAGCCAGAGGTCAATGAGTCATTTAAAGTAGAAATGGTGTCAAATGGTGTTTGGATAAAAATCCCAAGTTTTTTCCCAAGTCGTAAGGAGGCTGTATATTTTACTGGTATGCTATCTGTGTTAAAAAAAGATTTGGCAAAAGAAGATTATATTTTATTTGATATGCGAGGAAATAGAGGTGGAGCAATAAAATGGTCTGTTCCCATTATCAGAAACCTCTGGGGTGATGCTTACATTAAGTCTCTCGGGGCTGCGCATGATTATAATAAAGATTGGATAAAAAAACTTAGGATTAGTAAAGATAATTTTGCTGAATTCCAAAAGACATATGGACCTGAGGCTAGTAAGGCGTATGCCTCGTCTCTTAAAAAGGGAGAAGATTTTTTTGTTAAAAAATGGAGTATTTACGAGGATGAAGACAATCTTTACACCAATGAAGATAGTTCGCCCTTTAAAGCTAAAATATATGTACTTACGGATAGCTTTTGTCGGAGTACATGTTGGAATTTTGTAAAGGAGTTAGAGCAAATTCCTGGTGTTGTTCACATTGGGGGGAAAACTGCTGTTCAGAGTATCTATTCTTATGCTAAACAAGATCGTTCACCGAGTGAGCATTTCGATATATTCTATCCGACGCAAATCAGGGTTAAACCAGATAGTAAATTAGGGGAAGCTTTGGTACCTTTGCATGTATACGAAGGAAATTTTAAGGATGAAGCCAAAGTTATTGATTGGGTCTTGTCTATAATAGAAAAGGATGTTTCTTTGTAGTTAAAAGCATTAGTAAAAAAATATATAGATTGCAATCAATGTTATTCTGAGTTGATTTATGGATGACTGTTGTTGTTTATAAAATATAACTCTCTGGCAGAGATAAGTAAGAACTTTTTTTAGTTCTTGACTAAATGTACTTGTGTATATAGTATACAGACCTAGCCGATGGAACAACATTTGGGTTAGAGCTATACTTATGACGCATATTTCAGAAAAAGATTCAAACGTAACTAAAATTTCTGAAATTATCTCTCCTACATCTTCAAAATTTATAAAATTCCTAGATTATATTTGGCCAGTTTATAAGAACGAGCTACCAAAGTTTTTATCTATTACGCTGTTAATGTTTTGTATATTGGGAATTCAAAACTTAATCCGTGCAATGAAGGATAGTGTAATCAACACTATGATTGGTGTAGAAACAATTTCGTTTCTTAAGTTCTGGGGCGTGCTGCCTGCATCATTTATAGTAGCAATTATCTATGTTAAGTTAGTAAGCGTTATGAAAGGAGAGAGTATATTATATCTTATAATGTCTGTCTTTCTAAGCTTCTTTTTCTTATTTGCTTTTTATCTATTTCCTAATCACGAACTAATTCATTTATCTCCGGAGACTGCAAATAAATTGGTCGCTAGTTTTCCGAATTTAAAATGGTTTATATTGCTTTTATCTAATTGGAGTTTCTCCTTGTTTTATGTGATTGCAGAGCTATGGCCTAGCGCTGTGTTTGCTCTTTTATTTTGGCAGTTTGTGAATAAAATTACATCAGTAGATGAGTCGAAAAGATTCTATCCTCTTTTTGGGTTGTTAGGGCAAACCGGTTTGTATTTAACTGGAACATTTTTAGTAAATTTGCAGATTATAAATGATTATTTTACTAATATATATGGGCTTGAGGGAGGTGCAAGTGTAGTCTCAATTCAAATAGTTATGTCTGTTGTTACGATCCTTGGAATCATAGCGCTTGGATCATTTTGGTTTCTGAATCACAAGATTTTAGATATTGCTACAGCAGAAAATCTTCAATTCAGAGTCAAGAAAAATCAGCTTACTTTAAAAGAAAGCTTTAAGATGATTATTCAATCAAGATATATAAGATTGATCACAATTTTACTTATTTGCTATGGTATCGCCATTAATATGGTTGAAGGACCATGGAAAGCAGAAGCTGCCAAAATATATAAGACTCCGACTGAATTTGCTGCGTTTATAGGCAATTACCTGAGTTATACTGGCATATTGACAATTTTCTTTGTATTGCTTGGCTCAAATATTGTGAGAATATTAGGGTGGTTTTCAGCTGCAGTGATAACTCCCATCATGGTTTTGGTTACGGGGCTTGGCTTTTTTGTTGTTGCAAATTTTGATCCTGTTGCAACTTATATGATGATGTCATTTGCTTTTACTGATCCCATTATGCTAGCCATTGTAATTGGTGCTATTCAAAATGTACTTAGTAAATCAAGCAAATATACTTTGTTTGATTCTACCAAAGAAATGTCATATGTGCCGCTTGATGAACAGCTTAAAACCAGAGGTAAAGCTGCCGCTGATATGATTGGCACGAAGCTTGGCAAGTCCACTAGCGCGCTATTACAATCAATGATATTTGTTATCTTTCCCGCGGCTACATACTCTTCAATCTCGGTATATTTGATGGGTATATTTGCAGTAGTGTGTATCATCTGGGTATGGGCAGTGATAGAACTAAATAAAGAATATACTAATGCCTGTAGCACGCACGGAGAGGAGAGTTTTTTCTAAGAAATAACGCTTATAATCTTAACAAGCTCAATATCTAACTATAAAAAGATATTTCAAATCAAAAAATCAATAAATCAATTGGAAAATTTCTTTGCTTTGGCAGTGGAGGCAACATTATGATTTTTTAAATAAAAAATACTCTATTTTGATTGAAGGAAGATAATAAATATTGTATAAGCTGCTAGAGTTCAAGATGCAATTACGCATTTTTATAGTATCTTCTTATTACAAGGCATTTTTCCATGGACAAGCTAATATATTATTTCAGCAAGTCGGCCTCGGATGGGGACTCTTCAATGAAAAATATACTAGGTGGCAAGGGGGCTAATCTAGCTCAAATGTGCAAACTTGGGCTTCCAATACCACCTGGATTCACTATATCAAGTGAGCTTTCTACAAAATATATTTCAAAGCAACTACATTTAACAGAAAGATTTCTAACGGAGTTGCATCAATATATCAATAAATTAGAGCAAGAAGTTGGTAAGAAATTTGGGGGCAACACAAACCCATTGCTGATCTCAGTTAGGTCTGGAGCCAAGGTATCTATGCCTGGAATGATGGATACTATACTTAATCTGGGCATGAATGATGAAGTTGCTGCAGCATTGGCAAAAGCAACCTCAAATCCTAAATTTGCTTATGACAGTTATAGGCGTTTCTTAGAAATGTTTGCTACTGTGGTTTTTGAAATTGCAAGCTATCATTTTGAAGAAATCCTTGAAAATCATAAGGATAGTCATAATATCGGCAAAGATAGTGACTTGAGTGAAGAAGATTTAAAAGAAATAATTATTAAGTATAAGACTGTTATTAAGAAATATACTGGAAAAGAATTTGAATCAGACCCACTCGAACAACTTAAATGCGCTATTGAAGCAGTCCTAAAATCTTGGATGAGTCCAAGAGCAATAGCTTACCGTGCAATTCACAATATCGACGAAGATATGGGCACAGCAGTAACCATTCAATCCATGGTATTTGGTAACAAAGGAGAGGACTCTGCTACTGGTGTAGTATTTACTCGAAACCCATCCACTGGAGAAAGAAGAATTTTCGGTGAATTTCTTATTAATGCACAAGGCGAGGATGTAGTTGCAGGAACTAGGACTCCTTTTCCGATATTAGCATCTAATGGTGGGAATGGTGGATCAATGCAAGAGCAAATGCCCCAGCAATATGAAGAACTAGTTCAAGTATGCAATAAGCTAGAGTTACATTTCAAAGATATGCAAGATATTGAATTTACCATCGAAGAAGGTAAATTATACATTTTGCAAACAAGAAGAGGAAAACGATCAGCAGCATCTTCTGTAAAAATAGCTGTTGATATGGTAAGTGAAGGAGTTATAGACAAACGTGATGCTTTGATGAGAATAGAGCCTAGCTCTTTGAATCAACTCCTGCACACGGCAATTGATTATTCGTCAAATCCACAAGTTATTGCAACAGGTTTGCCTGCATCTCCTGGAGCAAATACTGGTATAGTGGTTTTCTCTCCCTATGATGCAGAAGAGCTAGCTCATCATCATAAAGTAATTTTGGTACGAAACGATACTAGCCCCGAAGATATTAAGGGTATGCATGTTTCGGTGGGAATAGTTACTGCGCGTGGAGGCATGACATCTCACGCCGCCGTAGTTGCAAGAGGGATGGGGAAACCATGCATATGTGGTATCAATAGCTTGATAGTTAATGAAAAGAAAAAGATATTTACCACCGCTTCTGGTTATCAAGTCGCGCAAGGTGATACCATAACGATAGATGGATCCACGGGCAAAATTATTGTTGGTGATGTAAAGTTGGTAGAACCAGGATTTTCAGCAGAATTTAATACCATACTAGAATGGGCTGATCAAGAAAGAAGGCTGGAAGTTAGGGCTAACGCTGAAACTGCTCTGGATGCAACTGTAGCACTTAAATTCGGTGCAAGCGGTATAGGACTATGCAGAACAGAGCATATGTTTTTTGACAATAAAAAAATTCCGCTGGTCAGAGAGATGATCATAGCACAAAGTTATGAACAAAGAATCAGCGCTATTGAAAAGCTAAAGCCGCTGCAAGTGGCTGACTTTAAATCTTTATTTGAAATTATGGCCGGAAGGCCTGTTAATATTAGGCTTCTTGATCCGCCACTGCATGAATTTCTGCCAACTGACGAAAAAGATAAATTAGAGCTAGCTGATGCTTTGAATATATCGATTTCTGTTATAGATCACAGGTTGCACGCATTACATGAGATAAATCCTATGCTTGGTCATAGAGGGTGCCGGCTTGGTATTTCATATCCAGAGATATACATCATGCAAGTAGAGGCAATACTTGAAGCGATTGTTCAAGTGCAATCCGAGCAGGGGACTTATTGTGTTTTGGAGCTAATGATACCTTTGATTTCCGATGTAAAAGAGCTAGAGAGAATCAATGATTATGTACATGAAGCCATTAATTCAATGGAAGTAAAGTATCAAACAAAGTTCAATGTAAAACTCGGGACAATGATCGAATTGCCTAGAGCCGCTCTTACAGCTGATAAAATTGCAAATCACGTTGAGTATTTTAGCTTTGGTTCAAACGATCTAACTCAGACTACGTATGGTATTTCAAGAGACGATGTAAGCTCATTTTTACCTGATTATATAGACCAAAAAATATTTACACAGGATCCATTTTCTCAGATTGATATTGAGGGTGTAGGGAAGCTTATCACTATGGCTATTGAAAAAGGCAAATCAGTTAATCCAGATCTTACAGTGGGGGTCTGTGGCGAACACGCTGGTGATCCTTACTCAATTGATTTTTTCCATCTTGCTGGTCTTGATTATATTTCATGTTCTCCATATCGTATTCCAATAGCGCGCGTTGCTGCGGCTCGAAGTAAAATTATGTCATTAAGAAGGTACGAATGAGCTTTGAAGGGAATTTAGATAAAATTTTGCAACGACAAGCTGAGCTTTCAGAGAAGCTTTCGAGCGGTATCAGAGGGGATGATTTTGTTCAAGCGTCTAAGGATTATTCTGAGCTAGAACCCATTGTTGAAAAAATCACTGAGTACAAAAAAGCGATAACTGACCTTGATGGTGCAAAAGAGATAGTTAATGATCTAGATATCGATGCTGAAACAAAAGAATTGGCAGAAGAAGAAATAAGAGATCTAGGGACAAAGCTAATCCGACTGGAACGTGAGGTGAAAATTGCTTTACTACCTAAAGATGAAGCTGATAGTAAGGGAGCCATAATTGAAATACGAGGCGGTACTGGAGGAGAAGAGGCGGCTCTTTTTGCAGCAGATTTATTTGCTATGTATCAAAGATATGCAGCCATAAAAGGATGGAAATTTGAGATACTTTCAATTTCTGAAATTGGTGTAGGTGGTTATAAAGATGCTTCTGCCCTAATAAAAGGAGATGGTGTTTTTTCCAGATTAAAATTTGAATCTGGAGTGCACCGTGTTCAGCGCGTACCGCAAACAGAATCAAGCGGAAGAATCCATACTTCAGCCGCAACTGTTGCTGTTCTTCCTGAAGCAGAAGAGGTTGACATTAAAATTGAAGATAAAGACCTTAGGATTGATACATATAGAGCCTCCGGTGCAGGTGGACAGCACGTAAACACAACGGATTCTGCTGTGCGTATTACTCATATCCCAACTGGAGTAGTTGTTGCGATTCAGGATGAAAAATCACAACATAAAAATAAAGCAAAAGCGATGAAGATTTTGCGTTCTAGAATTTATGAAGAAGAGAGAAGGGCAAGGGATGCCGAACGTGCAAGCTCAAGAAAAGAGCAAATTGGATCAGGAGATAGATCAGAACGTATCAGAACATATAATTTTCCCCAAAGTAGAATAAGTGATCATCGTATTAATTTAACATTATACAAAATAGAAGAAGTCCTAAGAGAAGGAAAGTTAGACGAGTTCATCGACGCATTGATCTCAGATGATGAGGCTAAAAGGCTAGCTGAGGTTTAGCCTTCGTCCCAAAACTCTCCTAGAACATCATTGGCCCCACCTAAACAACTATCATAACTTTGGTTACTATTTCTATGAAAAATATCTAGAGCCTTAGAAGTGTTGGACTTATCTAAGTAGTTATCTGCAACATATTGAGGCATATCCATATCTGAAACAGCCCACGAAATTTTATTATAATTACAATTTGATGCGAGGTTTACAGCTGTATGCCCCTCTTCATTAATACTATTGAGAGCCCTATCACTCATTAATTCCGTAATGTTTCTCACTAAATCAATAATATTATCCAGTTGCGTTTTATCAAGTTGAGTATATTTTATATGTTCTACAATATGATGAAGTATAGTTCCTTTACTGTCATTTAGATCAAAATCTTCTGCCTTTTCTATTCTTGAAATAAGGTTGTCGCATGTTGTTAAGCCTATTGCTTTTATCTTTGTAACAAATTCTTTGGTGGTTGATTCTATTTTTTTTATTTTTCTAATAGAGGACGAATTTTGAAATTTTGACATAGGATTATGAATTGAAGAGTTTTAGGGAATATATTACCTGGCGTCAATAATTTTTGCTGAGCTTCTTTGGACAATTTCTTCGAATTCAACAGAGTCTGTCTTTTTAATAAGTTTTATTACATTATCTCCAACATCAAAAACACCAATATCAGTAATAATTCTATCTACTACTCCAACACCAGTTAAGGGTAGGGTGCATTTATCAACAAGCTTAGGCGCACCATCCTTTGAATTATGGGTCATCAGAACTACTACTCTTTTGATATTAGCTACAAGATCCATAGCGCCACCCATGCCCTTAATCATTTTACCAGGCACAGCCCAGTTAGCTAGGTCTCCATTTGTTGAAACCTCAAGTGCACCAAGTATAGTAAGATCAATATGGCTTCCTCTAATCATTGCAAATGAAGCTGCGCTGTCAAAATAACTACTTTGAGGGAGTTCAGTAATAGTTTGTTTGCCAGCATTAATAAGGTCAGCGTCTTCTTGGCCTTCATAGGGGAAAGGTCCCATTCCTAGCATACCATTTTCACTCTGGAAGCTTACATTAATGCCCTTAGGTATAAAATTTGTAATACTCGTTGGTATACCAATACCCAGATTAATAAACTGCCCATCCTTCAGTTCCATTTGCGCTGCAATTTGGCACATTTCATCTATTGACCAGGACATTACTTCGCCTCTTTAGTTCTTACGGTTATTTTTTCAATTCTCTTTTTATAGTTTGCTCCTTTAAACAGCCTATGAATATATATAGCAGGACTATGGATATTAGCTGCCTCAAGCTCTCCAGTTTCAACGATTTCTTCTACTTCACAGATAGTTAACTTAGCTGCCGTTGCCATTATTGGATTGAAGTTTCTTGCAGTTTTATTGTATATAACATTACCAAATTTATCAGCTTTATAACCCTTGATAATTGCAATATCTGCTAAAAGAGATTTTTCCATAACATATTGTTCGCCGTTAAATTCTCTAATTTCCTTTCCTTCGGCAACAATTGTTCCAACACCAGTTCTCGTATAAAAAGCAGGTATACCTGCTCCAGCTGCTCTGATACGTTCAGCCAGAGTTCCCTGGGGAGTAAGTTCGAGTTCTAGAGTTCCGTCAAGGTACATTTTTTCAAAAGTTTTGTTTTCGCCAACATAGGATGAGATCATTTTTCTAATCTGACCATTTTTGAGGAGAAGGCCTAAGCCAAAGTCATCAATACCACAGTTGTTGCTAACTATTGTTAAATTCTTCACTCCAGATTTTTCTATTGCTGAAATTATATTTTCTGGGATGCCACAAAGACCGAACCCACCTGCATGTATAAGCATTCCATCTCGGAGCACTCCTGCTATGGATTCTTCTGCATTATTAAAAAACTTTGTCATTGCTGGTTGAGGCTCGTTATTGATTGTAATTCACCATTATATACCTAAGCGAGACCAGAAGACAAAATTCTATTGTTAGAACTATAGTTGTTTATTGACTTATAGTGTTTTATTGTTTACCACTTACATATCCTGGAGATGGTTAGAAAAAGTTAGGTATATTAATCATGAAAAGCCACTACATAATAAAGAGAGCCAGAGCAGATAATGTTAAGGTATTAAATGATATAATGAAACGTTCTATTGCAATTTGGAACTATTCTGCCAAAGAAGTAGAGCAAGCGACCCAAAAACTAGCAATTACAACTGAATCTATAAATAAATCAATATGTTACATTGCAGAGTTAAATGGCTTAATTAAAGGTTTTTTTTGTATAGAACCTAGCCAAAATGAAGAAACTAGTGACGCGAAGTTTTACATTGAACCAGAGAGTATTAGAGAAGGACTTGGAACAATACTTTGGAAACAAGTTGTTTTCGAACTTAAAAATAAAGGAATCAAGCATTTCAAAATCTTGGTTGATAGAAACGCACAAGGGTTTTATGAAAAACTAGGTGCAGTAAAAGTTGATGAGCAACCTTCAGAAATAATAGAAGGTTACATGATTCCTATAATGAAGTATAATATTACCAAAAATGAGATTGTTATAGATGCAACTTGATAAAAATATACCGAATTACCTGACTATAATAAGACTCGTATCAATCCCAATTATAGTTATGACATTTTATTTCGATGATTCAAAGTTCGCTCATAGGGTTGGTGGGATTGTTTTTGCTTGTGCTAGCTTGACTGATTTTTTTGATGGCTATTTGGCTAGAAAATACAACCTTATTTCTAGCTTTGGTAGAATGTTTGATCCAATAGCTGATAAAGTTCTCGTTGGATGCGTATTGGTTATGTTAGTAAAAGATAATAGAGCAGATGAAATACCATGCTTACTTATTCTTGCACGTGAATTTGTTGTTGCGGGTTTGAGAGAGTTTTTAGCTCAAGTCCAAGTTAGTGTTCCAGTGAGTAGACTTGCTAAAGTCAAAACAACCATCCAGATGGTATCTATGACAATGCTTATAGTTGGTTCTGTGGGTTCAGGAATAGTGGTTCTAGATTTAGTAGGGCATATAAGTCTCTGGGTAGCAGCTATTTTGACTTTGGTAACAGGTTATTCTTATTTACAAGCATGCAGCAGGTATTTCTAATGGATAAAATCTTTGAACAAATTAATGGTAAAAATTATATTGGGGGTAATTGGCTTTCTGAAAAAGAGATAATTCAGGTTGACAATCCATCGAGCGGCGAAATAATTGGATATGTGCCAAACTTATCGAAAGAAAATTTGCTACAAGCGATCAATAATACATGCCAAATGGCAAAACCGTGGGCAGGTTCTACGGTTGATCAACGGTATAAGATATTGAGAAAATGGCAAGAATTACAGCATACATACTTAAATGAACTGGCAGAATTGATGACTTTAGAGCAAGGTAAAACCTTGGATGAGTCTCGGAAAGAAGTTTTATACGGTGAGTCGTTTATTGACTGGTTTGCTTGTGTTATTAAATCTAGCAGCACATATGTAAGACCTGGCAATTCAAATGAACATAAACTAATTGCCGAAAAAGAACCCATTGGCCCAGTAGCAGCGATTACTCCTTGGAACTTTCCTTCTGCCATGGTAACTAGAAAAATTGCCCCAGCCCTTGCAGCTGGTTGCAGTGTAATACTAAAACCATCTGAATTTACACCTTTTTCTGCATTAGCGCAGGCTAAACTCCTTGAAGAAGCGGGTTTGCCAGCTGGAGTTTTAAATGTAGTTACTAGTGATGCTACATTATTTGGCGACATTGTGTGTCGGGATTTTAGAATTCGTAAGTTATCTTTTACTGGATCAACGAGGGTAGGGAAGTTGTTGTATGAAAAATCAGCAAACTCTTTAAGAAAACTCTCTCTTGAGCTGGGGGGAAATGCTCCATATATTATATTTGCTGATTCTGATTTAGATAAAGTATCGGATGATTTAATAGGGATTAAACTCCGTTCAGGGGGTCAATCTTGCACTTCTCCGAATCGGATTTTCATAGAAAACTCGGTTTATGATAAGTTGGTTGAATTAATAGCACAAAAATTTAGTGCCTGTAAAGTAGGAGATGGGTTCATTGAATCAAATAAAATTGGGCCTCTAATTAACGCACAAGCTATTGAAAAAATTAGTTTTTTACTCAAAGATGCGCAGCAAAAGGGAGCAAAAATAATATGTGGTGGTAAACATAATGGTAACTTTATGGAACCATCTGTTATAAGAGATTGTACAGACGATATGGATATTTCTAGTACAGAGATCTTTGGTCCAGTAATTGCCTGTTATTCGTTTTTTTCAGTAGAGGAGGTTCTTGATAGGGCAAATAATACAGAATATGGCCTTCAATCCTATCTATATTCAAAAGATATAAGAAGAGCAAATTATATCGCCTCTAAACTTGACTTTAGTATGGTATCGATTAACTCCTCATTTCCTGCGACAACAAAAGCTCCCTTTAGTGGCAGAAAAGCTTCCGGTTTTGGAGTAGAAGGATCTCACGAAGGGCTTGATGAGTATTTAGTTAGTAAGTATATTAATTTCAATTACGAATGATGTTCTAGCAAGGCTTTAGAGTCACAGACGGTAACTCCAGAAGATGGGGGTAGCTACAAATTTGATTTACAAGCTCCCCAGATACACCATTAATGCTAATTACATAATCCATATTATGGAAAGTAAGCGGTGTTTTTATTCTATACTACGCTGTCTCACCTGATGCCATGTAGATAGTCTTTAATCTCATGTAAAGTCAGGCGTTGTTTCTTAAGTACATGAATTTGCTTGATTCGTTCTATCATTTCCGGAGCATAAAGCTGGTAGCCAGTATCAGTGATTTCTGCAACCTCGAGCAATCCCTGCTTTGTCCAGTGGCGGATGGTAGAGTTGCGCATCCCAACTTGTTGCGCAAGATCACCAATTTTCAGCAGTTTACTGTCGTCCTCATAGCTAGCTGTTTCACCTTGTGCAGCTTTAAGGTAAATATCGAGGGAACGATCAACAGCTTTCATAATAATTTTTACATAGTCGTCTTTTAACCCTCCAAGCTGAGCCTTTTCTAGCGAACTAATATAGGCAAGGCGGTCACGCTGGCGAATAATAGTAGCTGGATATCCTCTCATCAGTAGAATCATATTCATCAATAACCTTCCAGTTCTACCATTGCCATCGACAAAAGGATGAATAGTGACTAATCTATAATGCGCTTCTGCTGCTAATTCCACCGGATGAAGATCCTGGGAATCCTTTAACCATTCTGCAAATCCTTCCATTAGGTCGGGAACTTTACGTGGATTTGGTAATACAACTGCCGACCCCGATATTTTTACCGGTACATTACGGTAATGTCCAGCATTTGAATCATCAATGCCTCTGAGGATAATATCATGAATACGTAAAATATCCTTTTCACATAAAGTTTGTGGCTTACGTTCAATTTGTTCTTTTACCCAGTCTAGCGTATGAGCGTGATTAGTCGCCTCTAAATGCTCAATAAGTGTTTTGCCACCTATAGTTAGACCCTTTTCTACAACCAAGGCTGTTTCACGGCGTGTTAGAGTATTTCCTTCAAGTGCATTGCTTGTATAAGTAAGCTCTACTCTAAACCATTTATCCAAATTACGTAAAAGTGCTTCTGGTAAAGGCCTATAGCTATCTAATTGCTTCTTTTTATTGGTAAGTTTATCATCTATCATATATAAAATCATAAACCATAACGTTATGGTTTTCAAGATTAAAATATACGTTATGCTATTAACGTTCTAAATCTCTTTGCCTATGTCAGACTTTGGATCAATGTAGGCCTCGTTTTTTAACGACCTGGATGGTTGTGATTCCTTTTTATTTGAACCATATTTATATCAGTTGAACCTTAATATCAGAAGCCTTGTGAAGCTGAATAAATGCAAAGAACCCCTTACATATATTCAGTTCCAAAAGAATATGGCGTCTGGAAATTAAACCTAATATAAAACGTAGTTATTAACATTCCTGCAACTAGCACTAAAATTAAAGTCTTGGCAGTTTCGTTAATTCCAAAAATTTTAAGTAAATTAGTTTTAAAGGGGCCTAGTGGAAGAACATCCATTTTTGCGGCTTTAGAATTTATATGTACAAAACTAACCTTTTATATGTCATTTTAGCTAATAAATGACTGGTTTGGATAAAATGATTTTTTTGCTTTATGTCATTTGCTATTTTGAGTGTAACAATCTTTATACCCAGAGTCAAATAAAAGACTTATACACAACTTTAGATTGATATAGTGTTAAATTGACTCCTTGGTTTCAAAAATCTGAAAACCATAACCAACTAGTCATCGATTTTGAGTATGTTAGAAAAGTAAGTTAACTTAATAAAAGAGGTTTACTTTTAATTTACCGAGTTTACGATCTGTTTTCCAACCGACAAAGGACAGAAAAACAAATATTGACAGCCTAATGGATGATTTCTTTAATTTTAGCAATCAGTTTCCACGCACTTTATTAACAAGAGAAGAACAAGATTTTTATCCACAACTTGATATATCTGAAACCAATTCTCATTATTGCTTAGAAATCGATCTACCAGGCGTAAGCAAAGAGAACCTAGATATAAAAGTAGATGATAATGTTATTACTATAAAAGGAAAAAAAGAATTAAACAAAGAATATAAAGATAATAATTTTTATACTCGTGAAAGATTTAGTGGCGATTTTCAAAGATCACTTTTCTTGCCGCTTAGTGTTAAAGCTGACAAAATAGATGCCACATTTAAAGATGAAGTATTAACGATAAAAGCACCAAAAACAGAGATTTCCAACACTAAGACCATTGAAATTAAGGGCTAAAAAGAATCTTGTCAATTTTATAAATTGGATAGTAATCTTTATGTTAGAAAAAAATTTTTACATTATAGAGAATTCCACCCACTTAAAACTCATTATATACAAGAGATCTAGTGGAAGAACACGGCTTTGTTGCGGCTTTAGCATATAGAGAGCTTTTTCCACAGTATTTTAGTTTATCAATTAGATAATTATTGTGGTTCCTTTTTCACCACTTAAAAGCTTATCAGCATCTTTAAGAGATCCAATCACAACTTTTTTATTAGTAGACTTCTTAATGAACTTGCATGCTGCTTCAATCTTCGGGGCCATAGATCCGGCAGCAAATATCATTTGTTCTAAGTCATTTACTTTAATTGTATGAATTAATGCAGCATTTGGCGTGCCCCACTCTTTATATACTCCATCAACATCCGTAAGAATCATAAGAACATCGGCATCTATATTTTCTGCCATTTTAGCAGCTGTTAAATCTTTATCTATTATTGCTTCTATACCAGCAAGGGAACCTGCGTTATCTCTTATAACTGAAATTCCACCTCCACCTGCACATATTACTAATACTCTTCTTTCTAAAAGTAATTTTATTAGTGGTAATTCTATTATTTCTAGAGGTTTTGGAGACGGTACAACACGGCGAAAACTGTTATTATCTTGGCCAAAAGACCAATTATTCTCTTTTTTGTATTTATCTGCTTTTTCTTTTGTATAAAATGGTCCAATAGGCTTTGTTGGTTGTTTAAAGGCTATATCTTCTGCATCAACTACTACTTGAGTCAAGATTGTAGTTACAAGCTTCTCTTCCAACTCATTATGCAGTTCTCTTTGTAATAGGTACCCTATCATACCTTGGCTTTCAGCACAGAGGACATCAAGTTCGTAAGGCTTCACTTCCTTATAAGCCTCAGCTTGCAAGGCGAGTAATCCTACTTGCGGACCGTTACCATGACATAAAATAACAGTATGTGTTTTTGCTAAGATAGCTATTGATTTAACAGCAATTTTTATGTTTTTTATTAAATTTTTTTCTTCTTGAGGCTGGTTGCGTTGTAATAGAGCATTTCCTCCCAAAGCTATAACGATCAGCATTATGGTTTATTTCTCCCTTTTAATTTACCATTAATTAAAGCATAAAGAACTGCAATAGCAGTATGCAAACGATTTTCAGCTTGGTCAAATACTACTGATTGAGGTCCATCTATAATTTCTGCGCTTACTTCTTTACCACGATGACAGGGTAAGCAGTGCATAAAAATGGCCTTTGTTTTAGCCTTAGTCATTAGAGTTTTATTAACCTGGAATAGTTTAAAATCATCAATTTTATTATTATTTTCGGTTTCTATTGTAGAACCCATAGAGATCCATACATCAGTATAAATTGCATCAGCATCATCAGCTGCTTTATTTATATCATTGGTTAAAATGATTTGGGCTCCAATATTTTTGGCAACTTCTCTAGCGTTTTTTACAATTTGTTCGTTTGGTTCATAACCTTTGGGTGTAGCTATTGTAATATTTACTCCCGTTAAAGCTGCGGCTTCCATTAAACTATGAGCTACATTATTACCATCACCTATATAACCAACCTTAAGTCCAACAAGATTCCCAAAATTTTCGCGTAATGTAAGCATATCTGCATGGATGGTGATTATCAGTCAAAGCATTGATAACAGAAATAGTGGATGCGCTAGCAAATTTCTTTATGTCTTCATCTGCAAAAGTACGTATTATAAATGCTTTACAATATTTGCTAATAGTTTTAGCAGTATCCTCAATTGTTTCACCACGCCCAAGTTGAAGATCAGTAGAGTTAAGCATTATAGGTGTCGCCCCTAAACGAGTGATAGCAGTTTCAAAAGAAATTCTAGTACGTGTAGATGGCTTAGTAAAATATAGAGCTATTGTTTCATTAGTTAACTCTTTGCTATACTTATGAGGGTTAGTTTTTACTTCTGAAGCTAAATCTAATAAATATAAGAAGTCATCACTAGTTAATTCAGTAGTCATAAGTAAATCTTTCATAATAATTTCCTATTCATGTTAATGTTGCTCTTTTTAATGGTGCGGACATACAATGTATTCCTCCTCTCCCGCGTCCCAACTCATAACCTGGTATGGTGATAACCTCAATTCCTTCTCGGACCAGTTTTTTATTTGCTTCTTCGTTACGATCATAGCTAATTACAACACCAGGTCTTATAGCAAGCAAATTAACACTATCATTCCATTGTTCATTTATAGCAACAATACTATCCTCAGAATGACTTATTATATTTAACTTATCAATTTTAAGACATTGGCTAATTGCTTTAAATAAATTCCTAATAGGCACTACATTTAAGTTTTTTGTTTTATTATTCCAGGTTACCTTCCAACAAGGAGTGTGTTCATTAATTACCTCCGGAAATACACAAAATGTCGCATGGTCCACCATAGTCATTACAGTATCCAGATGCATTGTGGCTCTTGTTTTAGGTAGATTTATAGCAATTATGTTTACCGCACTTTTATCTGCCTGCTCAAACAACGTAGTAGTTAATATTTCAATTGCTTGGGGGGTTGTTCTTTGACCAACTCCTATTAATATACAAGTGGGAGATATTATCATAATATCTCCTCCCTCTATAGAAGGCATGCAAATTTTATCACCGTCATATATGGTTGAAGTGCTGATTTTTTGAAATAGGGGATTAAAAAGAAGAATTGCTTTTGCGTACATAGTTTCAAGTTTACGCGCAGCCTGTGACATAGAATTTATACTGACATTATTATAAATAATTGTGAGTATATCACGAGTAAAAAGCGTATTAGGTAATGGTAATAAAATAAAATCCTTATCCTTCATTGACTTACCAGTAAGACCTGATAATATTAGTTTTATTTCCCCAGCAGTAATACCTCCAATGAGATATGAAGTTAGAGTTTCGCTACTTAAATTAGATAAATAATTTTTTAAATCATATGCTAATTGTGGTCCATATTTTTCTTGAGTAATTATATGATCCAATAACCAATTTTTTGCTTTTACATTAACTGTTATCTCTGATAATAGATCAGAGAAATAGTGTATCTTTATATGATTACTTGTTAATATATTTGCTAGAATATCATGCTCTTCTTGAGCTTTTTGCAACCATATTACATCTTCGAACAAAAAATCATGACAATTATCAGGAGTAATTCTTTGCAATGAGCGCTCTGGTCTATGTAACAACACATGCTCTAATGGTAAAACTTCTGAATCTATAAATGGATGCATATAACTCCCATTAAAAATATTTTATATTTGTATTACTTAATCTAGGTAATTAAATAACTGTCTAAAAATCTGATTTAATTATGGTATGCCAGATAATCTTTAGAAATAAAGGAATAGTATGAGTTGCAGAAACTTTAGGATAAATCATTAATATTTCTTGAATATTTCTACTTAATACTGAGCCTACTCTCATTACTATACTTTGTCGACGTTTTTATAAAATAAAAAATAACAATGAAATTATAGTAAATTAGAACCCATAAAAAAGGAGCTCTTCAACTCATAATTTACCTTTTTATAAACTTCTATGCGCTAAAGCTTTTATATAATAAGTATTTAAAAACCTTTTTCATATATCATTATGTTAATGATCAGAAATCTATTGAATTAGTTGAACAAATATGAAAATAAAAAATTCAAAAATAAGTTTAAGCATATCGACATTAATAGTATTAGTAATATCTAACACAATAGGCTCAGGTATATTCTTGCTGCCTCGTTTATTAGCACACTATGGCAGTATTAGTATAGTAGCTTGGATTATTACTTCCATAGGTGCAATATTTATTGCTTTGACTTTTTCTCAATTACATATACATAAAAAACAAACTCTATACGAATTCTGTCAAAATAAGCTTGGTAATTTTATAGGCTTTCAAGTGTCCTTTAGCTACTATAACTCCTTATGGATCGGAAATGCAGGGGTAGTTTTAGTGCTCTTGAGTTATCTTAAAACACCATTTTCTTCTGTTGATATATCATCTATCGAGCAGTTGTTTTTAGGTATAATTATTCTATGGATAATAACCTTAATTAATATTAAAGGGTTTATATGGGCTAGTATATTACAAAAAATAACCTTTATTTTTCAATTAATACCCCTTTTTATGATTATATTTGCAGGTATGCCTGAATTAAATTTTAATAGTCTTAGGAATGAATTTAATATAAGTGAAAAAACAAATCTCATGGCTCTTTTTTCATCAGCAGTGTTATCCTTATGGTCATTTGTTGGTATAGAGGCAGCTATAATGTTAGCACAAAAAGCTAAGAATTTATATAACGTAAAAATAGCCACTGTAATGGGTACTATTATTATCGCTATTATCTATATAACAAGTATTTCCATAATTATGGGCATCATTAGGCCGCAGGAGTTAATGTATTCTGAAGCACCTTTTTACGAGGTGGCAATAAAAATCTTTGGTTCTTTAGGTGGAGTAATAGCTTCAATTTGTATAGTTGCATCATGCCTTGGGGCTTTAAATAGCGCTGTAATCCTGCAAAGTCATATTAAATACACTTCTAATAATAAAAATCCATTTTTTATGCCTTTTAAAAGATTTAAAAATAAAAATCTCTATTTATTTTCTAATATTCTACCAAATCTTTTATCAAGTATATTGCTTGTCATTTTATTTCTGCATTCTAACCATGAGCAATTTTCAACAATAATTTCTTTAGCTACCCTTTTTGTACTGCTTGTATACTTTTTAGTTATAGTAAGTGAGTTAAAATTTTTGACCGATACCAAGTTTATTGAAAATAAATTCTCAAAATTAATGATCGCTCTAATAGCCTTTATTTATATCTTTTGTATGCTACTTGCTATTGATAAACAATTGTTATGTTATGGCGTAATCACTTGGTGTATTAGTAGTCTTTTTTATTTTATTTTACAAAAAAATAGATTTAGAAAAAATGATTGATTCCTTAGAAGAAAAGTTACACAAAACCCTCTGAAAAAAGAGTTCTATACATTAAAGCCGCAAAAATGGGTGTTCTTCCACTGGACCCGTTAAAGATTAAAATATGGAAATGGAGGGTGAACTCCGGATCACTAAGTGCAAGCGGATATAACTAAGAACATCATTTACTTTCCATAAGATAAATTATCAACTAAATAGCTAGCTTGATATCTTTCCTCTTACAACTAGCAATTAAGTGCTTATCTAAGGTAGCAACGGAAGCCTCCATACGAATAGCTACATCAAGGTAGCTAGCATCATACGATGATAAATTATACTTCTTAGCTAAATTCCCTATCGTATACAAAGACTCTGAACTTGCGCAAAATTTATCTGTATTAATAGGCAATAAACTTAGTAAATTAAGATAATCTAAATATTGCTCTTCTTTAATTCTATTTCTTCTCAAGGAGGATAACAAAACATTACTACACTCAAGGTAAAAAATAGCTGGAACGTAAACTTTATAGATATTTTGTGATATTTGATAATATATATCTTCGATCTTTTCTTGATTCTCATCCGGTAAAACAGATGACATGATAAACGAGCAATCCACAACTAAATTCATTTTCTCCCAGTAATTTTCATTTCTAATATACTTTCAATATTGCCCAATGGAGCGCGTTTTTTTAGTTCAATAAATTTCTGTGTTATTTGCTCAAATTTACTTCTATAGTACTTATCTACTGGTATAATAAATGCCACTTCTCTTCCTCTATTGGTAATACAGAACTCTTCTCCTTTTTCTACATCCTTAATAAGTTCTGGAAGATGGGTTTTTGTTTTAAACATTCCAACTGTTCTCATAATACTTACTTATCTCTCATCTAGTTTATTAATCTAGTTTACTAATAAAATACAATGTAGTCAATTATTATATTATGGAGACTCGAGACTAAGCGTTGACTAACTGGAATATTAAAAATTCAGTTGGAGACCTACTTGAATCAGGGATATCTTTATACAAACAGTTTTCTGATAATATTAACATGAAAAAAGTTATTATCATTCTTAACAATTAGACCGGGGTACAAACTACGCGATCATTGACGCAGAAAGTGAGAAATATGGCGTGAGTTTTTCTAAAATCGTATACATATTCTTTAGAAAGCCAATAAATTATCAGTAATAATTCGAATTTGGCCTTGAATGCCTTGACCGTATTTCAACAAGTCAGATCTTCCTTTTTTTAAACATTCGCATTATCTCAAATTAATATGAATATCTATTTGACTTCCGGAGTATTAATGGGATAGAATTAAACTGTAGGTAGGTTGAAAAGCATGGGTGGATCTACCTATAGTGTGTAAACACACTATAGGTAGGTTGAATTTGGATCCAAAATAAATTAGAAAAACTTAAACGTAGCGGAGAGTTATCTTAAGAGTTGTTTTCTAACGAAAGATTATAAAAATTAAAAAACTTAAAATGAGGTAAAAGATGAAGGATATTTTGTCTAAAAACACTACTAAAGAAGACATTGAAGGTATAAAGGAAGATATAAAGAGCCTTACACATCGCCTAAGTAGCTTGAAAGACCATTCTATTGAGAACATGTCTGAGCAAATAGATAATTTATCAGATGCAATAAGCTCTATCAAAAATAAAGGTATGGGAATTGGAAGAGAAAATGCTGCAATCCTAACTCACGCGGTCCGTCAACATCCTATCAAAATGCTAATAGGTGCATTTGGTATAGGAATTCTTGCATGTCGCTTAATTAAGAAATAAGTATGTTAGCAGTATTATTATCAGGAGCTGTGGAGAGCTACTTCGAATACAAAGCTAAAAAAACTTGGGTTGCTTATGCGGCCCGTTTTTTTGCATTTTTAGCTATGATTTTATTGATTATAACTAATTATATGTACTTTACAGTACCTGAAAAAACAATTTTCTCTTTAATAGCCACAGCTTGTTGTTTTGTTATTTCTGTATTGCTTTTTTGTATTAACTTTTATATAAAGCAGCGAAGGAAGAATGAATTTATAAAACCCTTTTTAGATAAAATTCATTTATTAGAGGGTATATTAACGCAGTTGTTGTCAAAAGGGAAGATATTGAATAATTATAGGACTATTACTATTCTTGGGATAACTGGGCTAATAGTTTTAATTATACGTCGCTACTTAAGAAAGGGCTAATGTGTAGTAAAACAATTATAGAGTTATATGAGGGCAGCGACAAGCAATGGATTGAGACTGCCGTTTGTAATTCTTAAATAAATTATGCCTAATAACTGCTTTTTTTTGATTGTGGTAGTTAAATATAAGCCCTACTTGACTTGTGTATGAAGGAAATTTTCTCCCCCATAACTTTTCCATTCATCCTCTAATGCTTGATCAACATCTTTTGAATGAGAAGTAATACTAATTACTATACCACCTTCGGTAAGAGCCTTTTCGTAATCCTTTGCATCGTTTTCCGAGAAGTTTGAATTAACAAGGGCACCAAGAACACTACCAGCAATCCCCCCTGCTCCTGCCCCAGCCAAGCCCGCTGCAATAGGTCCAGCTATTACTAAACCAAGCCCAGGTAAAACTAAAGTAGTTCCTATTGCTGCAATTGCGCCTGCTATCGCGCCTGTAGTAGTGCCAATTGCACCACCCACCCCCGCACCTTCCATCATCTTATGTCCAAAAACGTTACTTTCTCCTATATCCCCTATATCACCTATTTGGGTACCGTAATTTTTTTCTTAGTTTCTTCTGACATTAAAATATTAATATCTTCTT
>CAMDSB010000021.1 GCA_945907105.1 Rickettsia typhi
TGTGTTGCTCATTGTGCCAATTGGTGGAGCAGATATGCCTGTTGTGGTATCAATGCTTAACTCATATTCTGGCTGGGCCGCCGCCGGTATTGGTTTTACTTTGGGTAATAGCTTGCTCATTATTACAGGAGCACTTGTTGGCGCAAGTGGGGCCATTTTGAGCTATATTATGTGTAGGGCTATGAATAGGTCACTATTTAATGTGATTTTTGGTGCTTTCATGAAGCAAAAAGAGTCTGGTTTAGTACAAGATGAGGATGACAGGGTTGCAAAAATTAGCAATGCTGAAGATGCAGCTTTTATGCTAGAAAGGGCTGAATCGGTAATAATTGTTCCTGGTTATGGTATGGCAGTTGCTCAATCTCAGCATGCAATAAAGGAATTAACTGAGATGCTAAAAAAAGCTGGAGTAAGGGTAAGATTTGCGATTCATCCAGTAGCTGGTCGGATGCCGGGCCACATGAATGTTCTTTTGGCAGAAGCTAATATTGATTATGAAGATGTTCATGAGCTTGAAGAAATAAATGGAGACTTTAATTCAACAGATGTCACTCTCGTAATCGGCGCTAATGACGTTACTAATCCTGCGGCTAAATCAGACAAGGATAGTCCTATTTACGGTATGCCAGTGCTTGATGTTGGTTTATCGAAAACTGTTCTATTTATAAAAAGGTCAATGTCTTCTGGCTATGCCGGCATTCAGAATGAATTATTTTTTCAAGACAATACTCTTATGCTTTTTGGTGATGCCAAGAAAGTGGTTGAAGATATTGTTAAAGCCCTTGGGCAGTAGAGCATTTATTCAACAAACCTTTCTGCGTCTGGGTACTAACGCCTTTAAACTATTAGCTTACTTCTTTTTCATAACTTTTGTGCTAGCGGCAATGCGATCCATAAGCGCTAACAAAACGCCTGAAATCACAAAAGAAATATGAATAATTAGCATCCATTTAATTTGGTTTTCTGATGTTTTATGCACATCCATAAAAACTTTTAGCAGATGGATTCCAGAAATGGCAACGATTGAGGCAATGAGTTTAAGCTTCAATGTTGAGAAATCAACAGATCCATGCCACTCTGGTTGATCCTTGTGGTCATTAAAGTCCATTTTCGAAACAAAATTCTCATAACCTGAGAAAATAACAATCAATAGTAGGTTGCCTGCGAGAGAAAGATCGATAAGTGAAAGAACCCCTAGTACGGCTTCATTTTGTGTAATTACCGGAATACTGGTAATAAAATGCCATAACTCTTGCATGAAACTAAACAATAGCACTATAAGTGCACCCACAAGGCCTATATAAAAAGGAGCCATTAACCAGCGGCTAGCAAACAGGCTTTTTTCTATAAGTCTTTCTATTGGTCTAGACATATATTTCAACTTAAATGAACATAGTACAGACTATAGTAACTAAAGCTTGTTCAAAAAACAATAGACTTTTTATTTACCGTTAGAAGTATCCGCATCTCATTTACTACGCTTGGGGAAAAGATCTTTAAACTGCAAAGGTCTGGATACATCTTCAATTTTTATATAGTTACGACGCTTAGTATTAAGCTTATATATAACAATCGGTACTACAAAACTGAAGACTCCAATCACAAATGCGATTTTATAGGTATAGTCGTCATTTAACAACAGGAACACTAAACACGCTAGCATTAGAATGATCGCAGCAATACCAGTATAAGGAGAATATGGAGTTTTAAAATTTAAATCAGCGGTTGTATAGCCCGCCTTGCGCAAACGTCTGCGGAAATTAATTTGCGCCCAGCAAATAGATATCCAGGCCATTAAACCAGTAAATCCAGAAACGAGTAAAAGTGAGATGTAAATTACTGATTGTCCAAAAAAGTAACCAAAAGCAAGTACTGACCAAATAGCGAGTAGGGTAACAACTACAGCATTTTGAGGGACGGCATTATGATTAAGTAAAGCAAGTTTTTGTGGAGCCATACCACCACGAGCTAAGGCGTTTAGTGCTCGTACAATACCATATAATCCTGAATTGGAGCAGGAAATAGCGGCAGTAAGAGTTACAAAGCTCGTAACTGTTCCAGCCCAATGTAATCCATAAAAATTTAATGCATCGGCGAATACTGGATTATCTAAATTAGCTTTGCTCCATGGGAAAATGAGTACTAAGCAAAATACAGGAATGATATAGATAAAGAGAATTCTCAAAGTAACATTTCTGATAGCATGAGGTATCATTTTAGCGGGATTAACAGACTCGCCAGCTGCAAGTCCTATAATCTCGGAGCCCTGATAATTTACCAGCAATAAAATCATTGCGGTTAACAGAGCAGGGATACCGTTAGGAAACAAACCACCTTGGTCAAAAATAAATTTTCCGCCAATAACTTCAGCCGGTTGGTCGCCGTGTATAAAGCCAAAGAAGATTAGTATGGCTATTATCACAAACGCTACAAGAGCAATGATTTTAACTAGCGACAGCCAAAACTCGATTTCACCGAACATTCCTACTTTTGTTATATTTACATATGTAATGAAAAGACCAAAAAGAACTGCCCAAGCATGGCCATTAATGCCAGTAAAATATTCCATTATAATTCCGCCAGCAATGCATTCCGCTGGAATGTAAGCAATCCAGCTGATCCAGTAAGACCAGCCAACCCCACAAGCTACTGATGGGGAAATAAAATCAGATGTATAAGTAACAAATGATCCAGATATAGGGATAGCTACAGCTAATTCTCCCATGCAGAGCATAGTAAGAAAAACTATCAACCCACCAAAAATATAGGCAATGCAAACAGATGGACCAACTTGGTTAATTATTTCACCAGTTCCAAGAAAATATCCTGAACCGATTATTCCTCCTAGTGTAATCAATTGAACATGGCGATCTTTTAGACTACGCTTATACCCACCATCCTTAACCGGTTTAGTACTCTTGTGTTTATGCTCAATCATTAACTATTATGTCTCATAAAAAATAAACAATGGAGTAACTATATAGTCCTTTATAATAATTAATTCAAGCATTATTTTTTTGAATTTAACACGAATATTCTCTATTTTAAAACCCCATCGGCAAGGGAGAGGTAAATTTTTCTTTTAGCAGCGATTTAGCATCATTTTTGCACGATATAATTTAGGTAATCATGAAGCTACAATATTAACATTATTGCTGTAATTCCGTAGAAGCTAAACATTTTAAGCGTATGGGATCGTTTTGTGCAAATGGATAGCATAGTTAGTGTAATTAATCCGGGATACGAAATATCAAGCAGTGGACCTAAAATGGAAGCAATACCATCGAAATCAAGTAAAGACACGGCAAAAGATGCTATGGTAGTTATAAGTAGCACTATAGGAAATCGATTGTCGCCAATAAAACTAAATGAACATAAATATTTGGCATAGATGCTATTAAGTGCAACAGCTGTAGTCAAACATGAGAAAATTATAATAATTGCAATCACTAGAGCTCCATTATGCCCTAAAAGATGATTTGCTATTGCAGGAAGTATCAGCTCACCGGGAAGATCATGAGCTAAGTTTTTGTAATGTGAGCCTAGATAAACAAAACCTAAATATATTATGCTAAGCAGGATGGCACCAAAAATACTGGGGCCAAGTGCAGCTTTAATAATGGATCTGTTATCTTTTTCAGGGAATAAAGCCTCAATTTGTTTAAAAATCAAACTTGCGAAGAAAAAGGATGCAAATAAATCCATTGTAGCGTATCCACGAAAAAATCCGTCAACGAAGTTATTAGAAAATACTTCATTATTTACTGTAAGCTTTTCTCCCTGATAGAAACCAATAATAATTAGTCCTACTAAAAAAAGCAGTAATATGGGGGTCAAGACTTTCCCTAATATAGCAAACATTATTTTATCATTTAAACAGATCATGTAGCATGTAATACAAAAAACAATACTAAAAATCAAAAGAGAAATATCATTATACAAGAACTCTAATCCGCCATGCGCAACAGTGATGCATCTTGGTATTACGCCAAATGCACCAAGCAGAGATAGTGTAAAAAGTGGGATAGCGTATTTAGCTATTGTGCCGCCTTGTGCAAAAAATTTATTATAATCGCCTTGGTAAAGCTTAATTACAAACAGTCCCAGGAAAGGTAATATGATTCCTGTTAGGAAAAAGCCACAAAAGCCTGCAAGCCAATTGTCAGAGTTATTAACTCCAACCATGATAGGGAAAACTAGATTTCCAGAACCAAAAAACATTGAAAAAATTGAAAACCCGTATAAAAAAACATGTCGATTCATAGCAAATATTCCTGAAATTAACTGATGACTCTTGAATAAAGAGATTAAAAAAAATAATATGTGGAGTGCAAAGCAGGGATGTTTATGGCTAGCCAGCCACGACGACAGAAAATACAACTAGTTGTTGGTTTAAAATAAATGATTTAAAATTTTCTAACATTATTAAAGATAACCTAAAAAAATAAATGGGAGAAACTAACGCGTCCCTCCCATGATTATTAGTATTAGTGTGAGTAATACTCAACAATTTTCCCAAAGTTGGGTTCAAAGGGATAAGGAATATCTGAGATCATAGGAATTCTCATAACTTCTCCGGACATTTTTCCTGGATCAACTGAAAGATATTCTGGCACAGTTCTTTCTTGTTTTTGCGCAGTTTCAATAAATGTCGGTATTTGTTTAGACCGATCTTTAAGTTCTATTTTATCACCTACATTAAGTCTTTGGCTAGGTATATTAACCTTTTTGCCATTAAGTCTTACGTGATTATGAGAGACTAACTGGCGCGCGGCAAATATACTAGGTGCTAGATTCATTCTGTAGACAATCATGTCAAGTCTTTGCTCAAGAAGGCCAGCAAAATTTTCTGCTGTATTCCCTTTCATCTTAGCAGCTAGTTTGAAAGTATTGCTGAATTGCTTTTCTGTTACTCTACCATAGTGAGCTTTCAGAATTTGCTTAGCATGTAAATGTAAGCCATAATCAGATGTTTTTACTCTTCCCGTTGGGCCATGTTGCCCAGGACGATAATTTTTAGTATGGAAAGGATCTTTACCATCTCCCCATATACTTGTCCCTAATCTTCTACTAACTTTATATTTTGCTTTAATAATCTTTGTCACTTAACTACACCTTATTACAAGTTTAAGACTCTTCGAGTGGGCAGTATATAAATAGTTTGTCCAAAAGTCAAACTCATTTTTTACACATATCTAGCATTGCTATTTTTTTATATTTAGCCGATTTAGAACTTCTTGATAAGCAGGGATTACTTTATCAGGAGTCTCTTGAGCAACTTCGTAGCATAGTTTTTCGTTAGACTCCATATCCCATAATTTACAAGTGTCAGGTGATATTTCATCAACTAGCATTGACATAAAGTCATCGCCATTAAAAACTCGGCCAAACTCTAACTTTATATCTACCATGCGAATCCTGGCAGTAGCAAAAAGTCCAGCGAGAAAATCATGTATTCTTATAGCTTTATTCTTCATTTCTTTGAGCTCATACTTGCTCATCCATCCGAAGCTAATAATTTGAGACTCGTTAATGATAGGATAATTCAACTCCTTATTTTTAATTCTAAAGTCTATTATAGGAGATTCAAAAACAAAACCATCTTCCATACCAAAATCTGTAACATACCTACCGCATGCTAAGGTAGTTATATGTACTTGAATTGGATACACATCTACAAATTGAACTAACTGCTGACGCATATTAGTTTTTTCGATCAAGTGATTATCTATGCCAATCATATCAAGTTTTTGCATGATATATGCCGAAATGGTATTATTTATTACTCCCTTTCCTGCTATTTCAATGGTCTCATTCTTGGACATTTTTAAAGTATCATCAAAAGACATGATAAGAGCATAATCTTCATCTGATTGATAAAGAGTTTTTGTTGAGCCTTTGTATATTTTTTCTTTCATCGTTAGGAATTAGAAAATAGAATGAAATATATATTTAATAGCGATCCAACTGGCCAAAATAGCGCTGATAGCAACAAGCAACCCAATTATTGTTATAAAAAATCCAATAATAATAACTATTCCATCTCGATTTAAAAGACCAAGAGCCATAACTGAAATACCTAGGGCCGGAAGAGCGTTAGTTAGTGGAATGGGTAGTGCTATAGAAAAACCTGCAATAATACTAACGAATCCGATGAATTGTTCGCAATAAACTGATTTAGCAAATGATAGTCTCGGCTTAACATATTTTTCAACAGATATAAGTCTAGGAACCACTTTGTCACTGATAGCCTTTAGGGTAGAATTCTTAAGCTCATAGTTGCTAATTTTCTGAGGAAGGTTAACCTTTTTACTACCAATAAGCATTTGAATGGCTAATATGATAAGGGGAATGCCCATCACTGTAGTGAATCCAGGAGGATAAGGTAACGGAATTGCAACCGGCAAAGAAAAAAATATCATTGCAAGCAATATGCCGTTCTCATGAAAATCTTCCATTATTTCAGAGATTTTAGTCTTGCCACCGATTTGCTTCTGGCCAACTTTTTCTAATGTCTCTGAAACTAGAGCAGTATCTAGTAGTTTGGGTTTTCTTTGTTTAAACATAATTTGTGATAAAATTTACATATATCGAATTCGATTTCAAATGATCTAAAGCAGTAGTAAATCTTAATTGAACCTCCCAAATTTAATTATAAGACACGCGAAGTGAGCTCAAAAATTGACTACCTAGATTTGAAATGAAAAATAGTACCACATACAGTATATTATAATATATTCTAAAGATACAATTATTTATGGAAAACCTTTATTCATAAGTTTAGTAATTAAATCGGGGCTAGGCGATCCAATAATTGATAAAGTGGGACGAGATGAGAATATTTTTTCAGCACTTTTGGTGAGGTCACTTGTTTGAGTAGAGTTAATAATCCCCATTATCTCATTGGTAGAAAAGTATTTACCGAAAAGCGAGAAATTTTTACCAACTTCTTCTGACTTATATTCTGGCTTTTCTTCTGCCATATAGATATTTGACTCTATCTGAGATTTGGCTCGCATCAATTCTTCTGCTGAAATATTTGTTTGTATTTTATCAATTTCGTTATTTATATTGTTTAGTAAATTTTCAACATTATTATGATCAGTTGCGGCATAAACACTAAAAATGCCGCTATCGCTATAAGAGTTCATAAAGCTGCCAATAGTGTAAGCTAAGCCAAGTTCTTCTCGTATTTTCTGAAACAACCTAGAAGATAGGCCGCCACCAAAAATTATTGACAAGATTTGTGCATGATAAAATGTTTCAAGATTAACGTAAGATACACCTTCAAAACCTAGTGCAATAGTAGTTTGCTCTAAGTCTTTCTGCATAATTTCTGTGCCTCCTTGGTACTGGGAGCTTTGGATGTTTCTATATGGAGACTCGGAGAAAACTGAAAATAATTCTTCCACTAGATGAACGGCATTGGTGTGATTAATTTTACCCGCAATTGAGATCACAATGTTGTTAGCATTGTAGTGCTTACTCATGTAGTTGGTAAATGCATACTTGTCAAATTTAGCTATGTTTTCTATGCTGCCAAGAATTGATCGTCCAAGAGATTGATTTGGATACGCTAATGTGTAGAATTTTTCATACACTAAGTCATCTGGATTATCTTTAACCTCGGCTATTTCTTGAGAAATAACACTAAATTCTTTAGTGATTTCATCAGAATTAAATACAGAGTTTTGTAAAATATCGGCTAAAATAGTCATGGCTTGTTTGCCGTGCTGGCTTAAGACTTTTGCGTAATAAACTGTATTTTCTCGGCTAGTATAGGCATTAAAATGACCGCCAATGGTATCAAATTCTATGGCTATGTCTGTAGCTGTTCGATTTTTTGTACCTTTAAATGCCATATGCTCGAGAAAATGGGAAATCCCCGACTCTTCCTCTGATTCATACCTACTACCTACTTTAACTATTACGTTGATTGTTATAGAGTTTAAATGCTCCATAGAGTAGGTAACAACGTTAATCCCGTTTGATGTTTTGCTTTGAAAAAAACTCATTGTTTAATGATATCCTCTAATATGGTTGAAAGTTTTTTTGAAACTATGTTTATATCGTATTTTTCTTTAAGCTGGGAGTATGCAACGCTTGATAGTTTTTGCGCCATTCTAGGGTCGATTATTATTTTTTCTAACTTATTATATAAACTTTGGCTCGATTCAATATCGGCAAGTAGCCCATTCTCTCCATCTGTGATGATTTCTGCGGGCCCTCCACAATGCGTCGCAACGATTGGTTTGGAATGTTCCATTGCCTCAAGCAAAATTATGCCAAATGGTTCTATTGTTGAAGGAAGGCAAAAAATATCAATTTGTCTAAAAAACTCATCTTTATCATTCACCCAACCAGGAAAAATAACTAAGTTATCCAACTGAAGTTCTTTGACTTTTTTCTCAAGGATAGTTCTATCTTCACCGTCGCCACCTAGTAAAAGGACTATATTGTAACCAGCATTTTTTAACATAGAAAATGCCTCAATCAAATAGATAAAGCCTTTTTTACTAACAAACCTACCCAAAGCTCCAATTACAATGGGAGAGCTATAGCTGATCGGATTATAACTATGCTCGATTTTTATCATATTTGGTAAGCTAAGTAACTTTCTTTCTTCAATGCCATATTTAATTAAATGTTTTTTAAGTTCATCAGTGAGGGTAATAACATAGTCACATTTTTTCAAATGTTTATAGCTATAGTTATGCGATACACCGACGAGAAGTGTTTTTTTCTGTCCGAATGTTCTAGCGAAATTAACAGCTCTATTGCCATGACAAATAATGAGTTCTGGTTTGTAGAATATAATCAGAATTCTAAGAATTATTTTTGAAAAAAAACACCATGGAGCAATGTTTGGTAAAGTATAATTACTTTTTTGTAGTTTGTTAATTTTTGCGCCAATGCTTGAAATATTAATCACTTCATGATTATGCATTTTAATGGCTGCCGAGTAGTCAAGATAGGCTTGTTGGATTCCCCCCAAATCTCTTGACATCATGATATTGAATACACGCATTTTATAGTGTAGCTCCGGGCTATAAATTGATTGGTATTTCCTTCTCTCTTATCTAAAACTAGCGTTTATAGGCTTAACAATCTCAATTAGTTCAGGTATTTTAACAGTTTGTTCAATTCCAGTATCCAACTCTTTAAGTTTACAACTATTGGTCCTTAATTCCTCGGTCCCAATAAATATAACATATTTTGCATTGGCAGAAACTGCTGTTTGGAGACGCTTTCCTATTTTTCCGTCAAGGTCGAGGATAGCTGAAATATTTTCTTTGCGTAATTGGTTGATTAGTAAAACAGAATAATCTAAGCACTCATCGCCAATAGGAATGATGTAAATTCGGCGCTCTTGCTCTGGAGAAAAATTACACATCATAGCTAAGCGTTCTATTCCTGCGGCAAAACCAATTGCGGGAATTTCATCTTCTCCCATAAGTATCGCTAGACCGTCGTATCTTCCGCCAGCAAGAACTGTACTTTGTGCCCCAAGTTTAGAAGTTGTAAATTCGAATGTTGTATGTGAATAATAATCTAGCCCTCGTGCAAGCTTTGGATTTACTACATATTTTACGCCTAGATTGTCTAAATGAGACTTAAGTTGTTTGAAATAATCTGCTGCCTCGCGGGAATAAAAATCAGAGATGACAGGGGCTCCAAGAGAAATGCGCCTATCGCCTTCATCCTTTGAATCTAGTATCCTAAGCGGATTTTGCTCTAAACGCTTTTTGCTATCAATGGACAGACTACCTAAATGATTTTTGAAATAAGCAATTAAAGCTTTCTGATAAAATTTTCTTGTTTCAGAACATCCAAGTGAATTTAGTTCTAATACAACATCGTTCAATATTCCCAGGTTACTCAAGAAATGAGTGGCTAATGTTATTGTTTCTGCGTCAGAATAAGGCCCTATGCCTCCTATATATTCAAAATTTACTTGGTGAAATTGGCGTTGCCTGCCTTCTTGTGGACGATCATAACGAAATAGTGGACCGCTAGAAAATAATTTTAAGGGTAGTTTATGCTTAAGTCCATTTGATATAACAGCTCGCATAACGCTTGCGGTAAATTCTGGCCGTAGCGCCACCAATCTTCCATTCTTATCGGCAAAGCAATACCTCTCTTTGCTAACCACATCAGACGTGTCTCCTAATGTCCTATCAAAGACGCTGGCAGATTCTAATATCGGTGTACTAAAACCCTCATAACCATATAATTTTGCAGTTTGCAGGGCTATATTTTCTATGTGTTTGGCAAGGCGCCATTCACGTGGAAGTAAATCCTTCATGCCCCTCAGCGGAGCTAAATCACTAGACATGAACCCATCTCAACATCAGTCCTGTTCTACAATAGGCTCTGTATTTACAACAGGCTCTGTATTTACAACAGGTTCTGCACCAGGCAGAGCTTTCAAGAATTTAACTACACGTTCGTCTGTTAACAATTCTAAAATCCCCTTACCATTTATTTTGAATTCAAAATTCTCGAGGCTGAATGTAACATTTGACTCGAAATTATCATTTTCTTTTAAGTTCTCTTTTTTATCAAAAACTGAAAGAAAATTCATACCGTTATTTTTGATATTTTCTACAATAAGATTAATATCGTTTGAAGAATTCATTTTTTGTAGTAATAATTTTATACCCCCGTCATATAGGTCCGAGATGCCAGAGATCAAAATCTTTGGTGTAATAAGGTTAAAAGTACCCTCGTATTTTTGCTCTTTTAGGGATCCATCTGAGTTGATTTTCAAGTTATCTACTATCAATCCTAAAGAATGATTTACAGTATTCGATTCTATATCATAGCTAATGTTGAATGAAAGGTTCATTTTTTTAGTATCTAGATATTTGTCTAGCAAACCTTGCAAGTCTTCTTGTAATAAAGATTGCTTTGTTAAGGCGTTTAATAATTCGACTATTGATACAGACAAATGCTTTTTTTGTTCGTCTGTATAATTTGTTGTTAAAAGCATATCGAAATCGGATTTAAGCTTCTTTCCATCTCCAGATAAGTTATATCTAGCTTCATCGAGTTCATAAGAATTGGTATTTTTTACACCTACAGAAAGATTATAATTGTCCTTGCTAAAACTAAAATTCTGATAAAGTTCCTTTGGTTGTATTTCCCCCTTTAAAGCCAAAATAATATTGTCAACATGTGTTTTGCCAAGCTTAAGCGAAAGCACACAATTTGTGTTGATAGGCTCAACCTCGCCTATTATGCGGCTATGGTCATGTTGAAGCTTTGTAAACGCTTTTTGGATTTGGTCATACTCTTCATTTTTTTTCTGTTGGGCGGCTAGTTCTGGATAAAACTCGGCCATAACTTCATCCTTAACATATTCTGAGTATTTTACAGCAGAAGGTCCATATTTAGAACCAGCTATATCTAATTTAAGATTAGTATTATAAAAACCATCCTTATCTAACTTACTTGTTAAACTCACGTTTGATTTTTCTAAACGAGAAATAAGGGAGTCGTCACTGGCCAAATATACAGCAGCTTCACCCGAGCTTATGAAAATATTAATATCTTCAAATTTGTTGCTAAGTAGAGTTCTGTTGAATTCAAATTTTTGATCTTGAGACTTAGTATAAGTTTCCATTGGGCCACTACCTTGAATCGTCTTGTCGCCTAAGTGTATAGTTATCTTATCGGTAAAGGGATTGTAACAAGCGACTACTTTATCACTAAATGTTTTTAGTGATTTGGATTGAGGAAAAGCAGTTACGTCTTTAAAAATAATCTTGTACTTGAACTTTTCGATAACAACTGAGTTAGGGTCTATACTTATATACTTACTATCAGTAAGTATTGGTAAAATCTCATTTTTTGCAATATGCTCAAATTTATTTGCTAAATAAACCCATGTGAGGATAGAAGCTGCTATCAACAATCCCAACGTAATAATAAATTTTCTCATATTCAACTTACACCTGTTTTTAATCAAAGTTTAGATCTATATTTTCGACTTTAGAATATTTTTATAATTATGAGGGGATAAGTATATATATTATCCATTCTCTATGAGCTTTGTAAAGGCTAAGTTTATAAAGGCTACATAGAGAATTATAGAGACAAAAATTTCTTACAGCAAGTATATTCTTAAATCTTACCCTGGAGAATTAAACCTAAAGAGATTCGTCAACAGGCTTTTTGCTTTTGATAAGCGAAGTTCTAATTACATAAGCTGTAAAAACGATAATAAACCAATAAATTAGTAGCTCTCCGGTAAACATCAATTCTCCTTCTTTCGAAATAATCTGCTTAAATAGCAAGTATACGCAAGCAAGAAGACCTACTGGAGCCACGATAAATAAAGCTGGGCACTTAAAGGAGCGTAAAACCTCTGGCATCTTTACTCTAAAAAGCATCACAACCATCATGATAACTATATAGTCAATTAATGCTCCCATACTGGACATTTTTGCAATGACCTCAAGCGGCACTAGGCCCGCTAATATCGCAATAAGCCCCGAGAAAATTAGTATGGTGATATACGGACTATCGTGCTTTGGATGTATTTTTGCAAAACATTTTGGCACTAATCCATCTCTTGCCATTACATAAAAAATACGAGACTGAGCGTATATATTCATCATTATCACAGTTGTCATACCGCAGATTGCTCCAGTAGCCACTATAGATGAACCAATTTTGCTGTTATTTACCGCAAGTGCATGTGCTAATGGTTGGCTATTATCTAAGAGTTCAAAAGATACTATACCAGTAGCAAGTCCGCCTACAACGATGTATAGAACGGTAGAGAGAACGAGAGAGCCTATAATACCTATTGTCAAATCCCTCTTAGGGTTTTTGCATTCTTCTGCGGCTGTTGCTAAGGAGCCAAAGCCAGTAAAGGCAAAAAACAGAATGGATGATCCGAGTAGCACATCATCAAATCCATAAGGCATAAAATTATCCCAATTGGTAATTTCAAAATGAGGTACGGCTACAAATACAAAAACCGCTATGGCAGACATTTTGATCAATACCAAGATAGCATTTACTCGCTTACTATCCTTAGTACCCCGATATAGCAGAAATGAAACAAAAGCTACAATAAATATCGCTGGAAGATTAACTACTCCACCATTTAAAGGTCCTGCAGTCCAGATTTTGGGTATAGTTACTCCACCTGCTTCTAAAATACTAACGGCGTAACCTGACCACGCGGTAGCAACAGCGCTGGCTGAAACGCTTAGTTCTAGAATCATAACGCCGCCAACTAACCAAGCAAAAAGTTCACCGAAGGCGACATAAGAGTAAGTGTACACACTACCAGACGTTGGTAATAAACTTGCAAGCTCCGTATAGGCTAAGGCAACGAAGATACACACTACGCCAGCAATGGCATAAGAGAGCATAACAGCAGGGCCTGAGTATTTTGCTGCAACAAACCCAGTAAGTGCAAAGATACCAGTACCGATTATACCTCCTAAGCCTAGCAATACTAAATCGTATGCTGTAAGGGTTTTAGCAAGGCCGCTAGTATTTCCAGATTCTTTAACAGATTCAAAACTTTTTTTTGTTAGATAGCTCATTAGTTTTTGTGCTCCTCGTCTAGTTAATTTCCCTTGTTATCCATCCGCCCCCAAGCATCCTGGTTTTATGATAAAAAACGCATGCTTGTCCAGGAGTTATAGCTTTTTCTTCTTCAAGCAAAATTACTTCGATTTGCCCGGTGTTTAAGATATTAAGTTTTGCTTTTACTCCAGGAGTAGTGGACCTAATTTTGGCAGTCACTTCAAGCCCAAATGGGGATAAGTCTGCCGCCAACCAATTTACATCTTTAAGCAAAAACCTGGTTTTAATAAGCGCAGATTCCGGACCAACATAAACTGTATTTGTCTCTGGGTCAATTTTTATTACGTATATAGGTTCGCCAAACGCAATGCCAAGACCTTTTCTTTGGCCAACGGTGTAAGAAATAATACCTTTATGTTCACCAAGGTCGTACCCGTCGACGTGCAAAAATCTTCCTGGCTTATTTGCTTGGGGACGAATTTTGCTAATAACATCGCGATAATTGCCGTTTGGTACAAAGCATATATCCTGGCTGTCTGGCTTGTTCGCCACTTCTAATCCAAATTCCGTGGCAATTTTTCTGGTTTCTTGCTTTGTTTGACCACCAAGAGGAAACATTAAATAATCAAGTTGTTCTTGGGTAGTAGAGAATAAAAAATAGCTCTGGTCCTTTTCTTCGCTAACGCCCTTATGAAGCTGGGCAATTCCATTATTTATAATTTTCTGAACGTAATGCCCAGTGGCCAGAGCATCAGCCTTGAGTTCTTTTGCCGCTTTCAACAAGTCTTTAAATTTTACCGATTGATTGCATCTAACGCAGGGTAGCGGTGTTTCTCCCCGCATATAGCTGTCGGCAAAATCATCGATTACTTCTTGCTTAAATTTGCTTTCATAATCAAATATATAGTGAGGAAATCCGAGTTTATCGGCGACGACTTTGGCATCGTAGATGTCCTGGCCAGCGCAGCAGGCTCCTTTTTTTTGTAAGGCCATGCCATAATCATAGAGCTGTAACGTGATGCCTATTACGTTGTGTCCGGCTCTATGCATCATTGCTGCAACAACTGAGCTATCAACTCCTCCAGACATCGCAACTACTATCGTCTTTCTATCTGTAGACATTATAATTAATATAACAACTTAATAAAGGCGCGTAATTATATTAAATTTTATCAATAAAAGCAAGTTCGATATTTTAAAATTAATGTAATCTCTAAGTGCAGTTCATAATTATGCCTTGATTAGTAATCAATAATAATATAGAAGTTCTGTATAAAAATATATTAAATCTACAATATGAATCATAGCTTTGTAAATCTCGTTGCGGCAATTATTTTGTCGGTTGCAATAATCTTTGGCTGGCAGCATTTTTTTGAAAAACCAAGGTTAGCAAAGCTCCAAGAGCAGAGCACGGTGTATAACCAACAGATGGGTACCTTAAAAAAGCAAAGTACAAACATTGAGAAAGAGATAGTTGTTGATCGTAAGCAAGCGATTGTAGCGAATTCTCGTGTGCAGATAAAATCTGAGTTATTATCTGGTTCGATTTCACTAAAAGGGCTTAGATTTGATGATTTAACTTTGTTAAAATACAAGCAGGAGATTGCAGAAAATAGTCCCGCTGTGGAGTTATTTTCTCCATCGAATTCAGAAAATGCATATTTTGCTGAGGTTGGTTGGTGGGGTAAGGATAAATCAGTTACCTATCCAGATTCTACAACTAATTGGCAGGCTGATAGTACTCAGCTTGTAGCTGGAAGCAGCGTCAATTTATACTGGGTTAGTCCCGAAAAAGTTAAATTTAAAGTATCTATATCTTTGGATGAAAACTATTTGTTTAGTATAAAGCAGTCCGTTGAAAATCATTCTGCTCGACCAATTTCTGTTCAATTTTATGGCTTGATCAATAAAACTTATGAAAATAAACCAGATAATATGGTTAATATTTTGCATCAAGGGATGATTGGAGCGGTTAAAGGAGAATTGCAGGAATATACTTATGATAAGATTAAAGATGAAAAAAAGCATAGTTTTAATGGTGAAGTTAATTGGCTAGGAATCACTGATAAATATTGGTTGGCTGCGTTCGTGCCTGATCAGCTTGAGAGCTATATAGCTAATTATAATTTTGCCATAAAGCAGGGCAAAGATAAATATCAATCTGATTTTATTACTAATGAGAAGTTAATTGAGGGTGGTGGTAGCTTCGAGTTGACACACCAGTTGTTTGCCGGTCCTAAGAAGGTTGATTTACTTGATAAATATGAGGAGAAGTATAATATCAAACTCTTTGACAGGGCGATTGATTTTGGTTGGTTCTATATACTTACAAAGCCTATCTTTAACGCTATGAATTATTTTTATAGCTATGTTGGAAATTTTGGTATCAGTATCATGATTGTAACCATCTTGATTAAACTGGCAATGTTTACTTTGGCCAATAAGTCGTATCGGTCTATGAAGAAAATGAAGAAACTTCAGCCGGAAATGGAGCGCTTGAAGCAACTATATGCGGATGATAAAGCTAGACTAAATCAAGAAGTAATGTTGCTGTATAAAAAAGAGAAGATTAATCCAGTATCTGGTTGCTTGCCGTTGCTAGTTCAAATACCGGTGTTTTTCTCCATATATAAGGTGCTATATGTTACGATAGAAATGAGGCATGCACCATTCTTTGGTTGGATCCAAGATCTCTCTGCTCCGGATCCCACGACTATATTCAACTTGTTCGGACTTTTGCCTTTTACTCCACCGTCTTTCCTGATGCTAGGTGTGTGGCCGCTATTTATGGCGCTAACAATGTTCTTGCAGCAAAGAATGAGTCCGCAGCCAACTGATCCCGTGCAAGCTCAAGTAATGAAATTTATGCCACTGATGTTCTTATTTATGTTTAGTGGGTTTCCAGCTGGGTTGTTGATATACTGGTCTTGGAATAATATATTATCTATTGTTCAACAGTTTTATATAAACAAACTAGATAATAATGGCAGCTGACCTTAGTATTAAGCTTTTTAGGCAAGAGGCTAAGTTTGTAGCGGGAGTTGCAAAGCCTGAGCAACTTCCAAAGCTGTTTTTTCCTCAGTTTGCTTTTGTTGGTAAGTCAAATGTTGGTAAGTCAAGTTTGATCAATACTATATGTAATCGGAAAGCTTTAGCTCGAGTGTCTCATACGCCAGGGCGCACGCAGCAAATCAATTTTTTCTCAATAGCGGATAAGTTAATGTTGGCAGATTTTCCTGGGTATGGGTTTGCTAAGGTTTCGGCTAATCAAAGAATTGCTTGGGGTAAATTAATAGTTTATTATCTACAAAATAGCGATCTTTTGCGGATGGTAAATTTATTGATTGATGCTAGAAGAGGTATTAAAGAAAATGACATTGAGATTATGCATCTGTTAAAATCTTGTGATAAGGAATTTCAAATCATTTTCACCAAAGCTGATAAAATTACGGCAATAAACGAATTCACCGCTCAGATGCGTCAGCAACTAGTTGATTTGGGCTTTATTTGTAATATAATAATTACTAGTAGTAAAAATGGAACGGGGGCCAAAGAACTGCAAGGTAGTATGCTACGCGGCCTTTAGTAATTGTAATTACTCTTCTTCGCTTTTTTCGCCAACTAGTACCGATTGTTCTATATCCTCGTCTACAAGATTTTTTTCTCCACTCTCTACGGATAGCTTTGTTAGAATCTTAGTGCTGCTTATATATAGGTCTAGAATTTCGCCACTTCTGGGGGAGCCAACAAAAAAATCATGGCTGCTTCCTGGTGCAGATTGGCTTATAATAGGGGCGGGTAGTGTTTTTGGCGATATTGTTATAGGTTCACTTCTTCTTATTATTATCGGGCTTGCTGCTTTTTTAGACATAAAATATTCCCCACCTAATTACAACTTAATATTATATGATATTTTAGTTTAGTGGAAAATCAATCTAAAAATTCCATTCCCAATTGATTTGATTACGTTGTTTTTTAAAAGTCTAAATACAAAGTTACCAGCAAGTATTATAAGTATTGTCACAAGGATACTATAAATAATGTCGGCTGGATAGTGCATTGCTAAGGTAGTGCGTGAGATAGCGACGGCTAGAATGACGAAGCAGCTTATCCCTTTTAAAAATTTGTTCATATAAGGCCATAAGCTATAAGCGACTAGTATACTAAGGCCAG
The DNA here is from genome assembly GCA_945907105.1 of Rickettsia typhi. Taxonomy (GTDB): domain Bacteria; phylum Pseudomonadota; class Alphaproteobacteria; order Rickettsiales; family Rickettsiaceae; genus Megaera_A. Next base: position 17,722 of record CAMDSB010000021.1, read on the forward strand.
TGTGAGCGCTTGGGAAAGAGGAGAAACAGCGTTCTAAGGATGTATTAGCAATAGTAATAAAATCATCTTTGGCCAAAGAGCAGAAGGGGCGTTTTAAGTTGACTGAGAATTTTAAGGCGGCAAACGTAAAACCAAACAGTGTGTAGCAAATACCTATCTTAGAAAGGTCAAAGTAGCCTGTCATAAAAAAACTTTTCTTGTCAATAGTAGTGCGGCTAGTGCGAAGATAAAGAAGCAAGCATGCTGCAAAGTAGAAAATAGCAAAATTGGCAATAAAAAATATATCAGAGATAATTTGCAAAATGGTCGGTAGGTAGCCGATATTTGTTAACTTGTTTATCAAAATGAATAATGACTTATTCAGACCGAGCCAGTTGTATAAAAAATCTACTATGATCTGCTCCATTTTTTAAGTAATTTTAAGATACAAAATTATACCAAAACCCTTTATTATGCAATTATTATAGAAGGAATTTTACTCTCACTTAATGGACTAGAGTTTTTCTTACACAAAACCCTTGCCAATAATAAAAAAGTTGAGTATAGTTCTGAAAATTTTCGGTTGAATATAAAAGTCGAGTGGGGTATAATACCCCTCCTTGATAGTTTTTTGTAATTTTTATAAAGAAGAAGTAAAATTAAATGCCAACAAATAGTCAATTGGTCAGATTTGGTAGACAGTCAAAGGTCAGAAAAAGTAAGTCTCCAGCTCTTAAGTCAAATCCTTTTCTTAAAGGTGTTTGTGTAATAGTGAAAACTGTAACGCCCAAGAAACCTAACTCAGCTTTGCGTAAGATTGCAAGGGTACGATTGAGTAACGGAGAGTACGTAAATGCTTATATACCTGGTGAAGGTCATAATTTGCAAGAGCACTCGGCTGTTTTGGTTAGAGGCGGTAGAGTTCCTGATCTTCCTGGTGTTAAGTATCATATAGTCCGTGGTGCTCTTGATACCCAGGGTGTTAAGGGGCGTAAGCAAGGTCGTTCACGTTACGGTACTTCTTCTAAAGGTTAGTAATAATTTAAATATAAAATCGATATAGGTATACAATGTCGCGACGTCATGCAGCTGTAAAGAGAGTAATAAAGCCAGATACGAAATATAAGAGCGTGTTGCTTTCAAAGTTTATTAATAATGTAATGCAAAGTGGAAAAAAATCTCTGGCAGAGAGACTGGTTTATGGAGCTTTTGCTAGAGTTGAAAAGAAGCATGGTTCTGATCCATTCAAGACATTTAATGATAGTATGAACAATGTGAAGCCTTATGTTGAAGTCACCTCGGTAAGGGTTGGTGGTGCAAATTACCAAGTACCTTCTCCTGTTGATGAAAGAAGAGGTTATGCTCTTGCTATACG
>CAMDSB010000022.1 GCA_945907105.1 Rickettsia typhi
CGATTGATAGAAAACATACGACCCATTTTTCGCAAAAATTCGATGTAGCCAACCTTTTCTAGCCAATCCGAGTTATTAACCATTATAGCATCGCTTTCTCCATCTCCAAATTTAATAAATTTAGATAACGATTTTTTTATACCACCTATATTGCTTGCTATCTCCTCGTCGGATAAATACTTTCGAGCCTCCTCTTTTCCAGTTGGATCCCCTATTTTTGTTGTCGCGCCTCCAATTAAAACTATTGGTTTGTGTCCATATTGCTGCAACAGACGAAGTATCATCACCTGCATTAAATTACCAATATGCAATGAAGATGCAGTGCAATCAAACCCTAAATATGCAACGATTTTCTGTTCTTTTGTCTTTTGCTGCAAACGTACTTCATTAGTACATTGGTGAAAGTAACCACGCTTTTTAAATTCTTCAAAAAATGTCATACTAGTTGTGCCACTTATTAATATTGGTGTAGTCTTGTTTTTAATTCTTATTTTGTCAAGAATAAAGAAATATATGCTAAAACACGCTATCTTCTTTATCATTATTAGTCACGTTGCTTATGCGAGCGATTGGGACAAAGTTCGATTCCAAAACTTAGCATCAGGTAAAACTTATCCCATCAGTATAGGTAGCGGTTTTTTTGTTAATCAAGATAATATTGTAACCAATAAGCATGTAGTCGAACATTGCTTAAATATCGCGGTTAGAGGCGCAGTGAAGCCAACGTTAGTTAAGCTTCTGTTTGTAGATAATAATCTTGATCTAGCAGTTCTACAGTCCCCCCTAGCCCCTATGAGAGTTCCCTATTTAAGGAACAATCATTCTGAAATACATATTGGAGATATATTATTTTCAATTGGTTATCCGCTAGAAAGAGGTGAAACGGGCAACTATATTATTCTTGAGGCAAAGGTATTAAATACAAGGAAAGATTCAGATACAGGATTTTCTCACATAGAATTCACTGATAATGTAAACCATGGTAACAGCGGTGGGCCGTTGCTGGACAAAAACTCCAATTTGGTCGGTGTAGTAACAGCAAAGCTAGTTTATAAATACAGCGATCCCAATATCCCACCTAAAAACGTTGCGCTAGCTATTGGAGTCGAAGGACTTATAGATTTTCTTAAAAAATCTAGCATACCATATGCATCTAGTTCATCTTATGATATATTTACTAATTATCATGTCGACAGATTAACTAAAGATTATGTTGTAAACATCCACTGCGTACAAAATAATAAATAACCGTTTTTTAGAAAATATGAAATCTATAGCTCTGCCTACATTTGATGATATATTTGACCTATTGAATGGTAGTTGGGACATTTCGCGGCAAATCATTAATTATAAAGACAGTCACTTATGCGCTACATCGCAAGGAACTGCAGAATTTTATAAACAATCTAATATGACTTCTCTATTACAGGAAAATGTTATTGTAAATTGGGCGAATGGATTTTCTTCTTCGGCGACCAAATCATATCTATTTGAACAAAATGACAATTCACTACTACAACACCGCTTTGATAGCCCTATTAATTTATTAAAAAACACACAACTTGATTCCACTATAATGTCTAAAAAAATCCTTATGCACACCCTGCTTTTTTATAAAAATAATCATAGTTTAAGCTCTAATTCTTTATACTACTGCGGTATGGATAAGTATGAACTATCATTTATAATAGTTTCTAAATATAGCTTTCTAATGAATTACCAGATTTCTGGACCGTTCAAAAACTCTTATATACACAGTACATATAGCAAAAGAAGTTAAAGTGTAATATGTTAATTTCAAGGGGAAGTTTGCAAAATATATGTTTTATCAAGTCAAGTACACTTAAATATTGCGAAGTGGAAAGACTATACAATCTACCCCAAAAATGATACAATGCAGCGATATTTAATCTTTGCACTAAAGATGATGAATTATACTCAAGATCAAAAGCAACTAGAACTCCAGTCCATAAAACAAGAACATCAAGATCTCAATGAGATCATAGACGATCCAAACTCCACAACTAAATTCTCTAAATTCACACTACAAAAACTTAAAAAAAGAAAGCTCTTTCTAAAAGATAAAATTAAGCTGCTACAATCTATGTTATACCCTGATATAATTGCTTAATTTATAGTAAAAACAACGTTTAATTTTTCTTTTCTGTTGTTAAAGGCGTGCCAGGAGCTTGATCTGAATTTTGAACTTCTGACGCTTTAGGCGGTTCTTTAGGCTCTAGCCCCTTAACATTTTCAAGTGTAACCTGATTTAACACAACACCATCTACAAATGACCTAGAAAAATCTAAATTAGCGAGTTTAGTAGAACTCAAATTTGTTTTATTAAGTTTTGTTCCGAAAAAGTTGGTGCCTTGAATACTTGACCCACTAAGGTCAGTATTGGTTAAATCCGCATCACTAAAGTCCACATCAATAAATAAACAACTTTTAAACTTAGCGTCTTTAAGTTTAGCTCCCTTTAGGATAGTATTTTTAAAAACAATTTGTACAGAGCTAATACCTGACAAATCAAGAAAAGCCATATTCATATTTGAAAGATCTTTGTACGCCATCAATTCACTGATATTTGTAATTGCTTCAGAGCTACTTATTCTCTCGAAACCTTTATTGTTAAACATTATATTACGCGTGAACATGGAATTGATAACTACCATTGCCACATTATTAATTCCTCTCAGCTGAGAATTATACACGGGTGAATTATCAAACGTCACAGATTGAAAATCACAATTTATCATTGCAATCTGCTCCATCTTAGAGTTAGAAAAAATTGTTCTGTGAATCTTTGCATTTTTAAAAATCGTTCTGGCTAAGTTAATTTTACTAAAAGAGCTATCCTCTAAATTATAATTATCAAAGTAAGTATCAATTAGATTCACGTTTGTTAGACTAAATTTACTTCCTCCTTCATTACTAAAGATAGAATTTTTAAGAGCTGAATTCGACACTTTAAAATCTTTTATTGATGCCTTGTTAAAATGAACGTTTGTTGCTTGCACATTGTCAAAATATATTTTTGACATCTTGGCACTAGTAAATTTCACTTCATCAATAACACTTCCTAGCATTTTTACTTCAGAAAAAGAAGTGTTAGCCATAGACATATTTTTAAATAAAGAGTTATTAAATGTCACTTTCTCTAAAGTAGCATTTTTCATCGAAGCATTTTCAAATATAGCTGAGTCGAATTTAGTCTCTTCTGTGAATTTTGCCTCATCTACAATACTTTGACTAAAATCTGTATTAATAAAACTGGCTCCTTTAGAAATAATTCCACTTAAATCAGACGATTCAAAACTACATTCCTTAACCAACACTTGTGAAAGTGTAGCCCCTCTAATATCAACACCAAAAAACGCTGAGTTATTAATTTTCGAACCAGTAAGATTTATATTTACTAAATTTGCTTTTTGTAAATTTACATTATCCATCTGTACTTCTTTCATTACAGCCTTCATCAAGTTGGCTTCATCAAATCTTGAATTGGAAATTTTAGCACCAGTAAAGTCAGCTTCCTCAAAATTAGCGCCCGATAGATTCACGTCATCAAATATAGACCCATTAAAGATAGAAGCTTGAAAGTCCACTCCTGGTGCATTGAATTTTTTGAACTTAACATTAGAAAAATCGCTTTCTTGGATTGTGGAACCTGTCAATAGACTCCCATCAAAATTAGCTCCAGAAAAATCAACTCTCGCAAGCTCTGCGCCGGAAAGATCCATTCTTGACATATCAGCACCAGAAAGGTTGGCTCCCGTTAATTTGAGGCCCCGCAAATTTGTGCCATACACTTTTTTAAGATCTACTGATTGACGCTCATTTACTTGTTTAGTGATATATTCTTTGATCTCGATACTCTTCTTTTCACTAAGTACACCACTACTAACTTCTTTTGTATCGCTACAACCAAGCGCAAAGAATATTGCAATAAAAGTCCATTTTCTCATCTAATTCTTATCCTTACTAATTCGTTAGTTCTACCAACACATCTAAATCCTCATCCGCTTCATGGTCAATTCCATTAAGTTTTCCATTGGCGGCGTGAATATTAAGCGTTTTCAATTTTCTGTGTAACGCGGATCTCTCCATGCCTACAAAAGTTGATGTCTTAGAGATATTACTATTAAACCTGTTCATCTGTGCAGTCAAGTACTGTCTCTCAAACACTTCTCTAGCTTCACGAAGAGGCATAGACATCATATCAAGATTTGTATCTGGCTTTGAAATATTAACACTATTATTAATAACTTCTTGGGGTAGCATGTCCGATCTAATTTTATCAGATGATAATGAACTAGGTGGATTCATTATTAAAGTCCACTCAATTACATTGCGAAGCTGCCTTACATTCCCTGGCCAGTTATACGCCTGAAGCGCAGCAACAGATTCGTCAGAAAATTCCCTTTCCTTTAGCCCCGAAAATTTTGAAAGCTGCTTAACAAAATATTTAACTAGTAACGGAATATCCTCTTTTCTTTCAGCTAACATTGGCACATATAAAGGAACAACATTTAACCTGTAATATAAATCTTGTCTAAATCTCCCGTGAGTAATCTCCACCTGCAAATCTTTTGTAGTTGAAGTTACTATCCTAACATCCAGCTTCGTTGATTTTGTTCCCTTTATTAGAGTTTGATCTCTTAAGAATTTTAGCAATTTATTTTGAGCATTTAAAGGCAAATCCCCGACATCATCAATGTACAAAGTGCCATTATTTGCAGCTTCAAGCACACTGATTCGTTTATCAAACAGACTCGTTGGCTCTTGCCTCTCAAACTCACCAAATAACTCCTGCTGAATTTTAGTAGCATTCATGGCAATCGGGCTGAATACTATAAAGGGCCCATTGGCTCTTTTAGATCTTTTATGTATTAATCTTGCAGCAAGCTCTTTACCACTTCCAACGGCACCATTTATCATAACCCTTCCGGAGGTTGGGGCAACTTTTTCTATTTCAGATCTTAATTTTGTGGTATTAGTAGCTGAACCAACAAATTCTGTTTTATCTATTACTTTTGATTTTAGATCTATATTTTCTCTTTTTAGCTTAGCTGATTCGCAAGCTCTTTTGAGAATGATCATAAGCTTGTCATGAGTAAATGGTTTTTCTAAATAATCATATGCGCCCATTTTTATAGCACTTACTGCTGTCTCAATTGTGCCATGCCCACTAATTACTATAACTGGCATAAGCGGATACTGCTTTTTTACCATCTCTAAAATACCTAAGCCATCCAAATCGCTGTCTTGTAGCCAAATATCAAGGATTATTGCATTAGGAAGCTTTTCTGATATAGCCTTAAAAGCTTGAGCGCTATTCGCAGCTGACCTGCTCAAAAACCCATCGTCTTTTAAGATATCTGATATTAAATCTCTAATATCTGCTTCATCGTCAATAATCAGAATGTCTAGTGCCATAATTTTAACTCTCTTAAAAGACTTAATAATAAAATCAAGCCATACCTAAGCTACTAAACTCGAATATACTATTTCACTTTTTATAAATTAAATCTTGAACCTTAAGAATAGTAACTCTTATAGTCTAAACTATAGAGCAAACCACTAGGAACTTAGAATTCATTCATATAACTTACAAGGGGAAATACTATAAAATTTACTTATTCGAACAAAATAGCAAACGAACAACCCTTTCCCTTCCCTCATAACCAATTCAAACTAACTAACTTCTTTCTCTAGCCTGTAAACACTGGATTATGAATCGCTTAACTAGAAGTTATCGCTTTGCAAATTATAAAGCAACAATTTTATAGTAAATATACAACATATAGCCATTTTTTTTACAAAAACCTTAATAGTTAAGTAAGGTTAGTTATTATTTTAACTTATTCTTTAAACTTACAGCGCTCATTGTTAATTCAACCCGTGCTCCGTTATTTTTATTATTAGACAAGCTTACTGTTCCGAAATGGTCTAAAGCTATCCTTTCAACAATAGAAAGCCCTAAGCCCGTGCCATTAGACTTTGTTGTAACATAGGCCTCCTTGGCTGATTTTAACATTTTCTTGCTAAATCCAGGCCCATTATCTTCTACACAAATCTTTACAAATTCATCGTCGACAAATAACATAACTTTTATTTCCTTCTTCATCGCTGTCTTATCAAAAGACTCTTCAGAATTCAGCATCAGATTTACCATAACCCTATTTATTTGAGAAACATCGCAAACAAATTCATGCATTTTAACGTTCGAAAAGAAGGTGTAATTTATAGTATCATTTATTAATTTTCTTGATTCTACCAAGTCATTGATTAAAGAGATAATTTCGCATTTAGCAAAATTAGGAGAAGGTAGTCTAGCAAAATCTACAAATTCTGACACTATCTGCCCTATATCATTTGAATGCCTAAGTATGTTATTTGCATATTTTTCAAAAGAGTCCTTATCCCCCACTTCGTCCTTAAATTTTTTAAGTAACCTTTCGGCAGATAGCTGAATTGGGGTAAGGGGGTTCTTTATCTCATGAGCCACTCTCCTAGCCACATCAGCCCAAGCCGAAGCTCTTTGAGCAATTAGCAAATCTTTTTGTTGGTGATCAATTTGAGTTACCATTCTATTAAAGGCCGAGGAAAGCACCTTTACCTCATCCTTTTTTAGACCTTCTATTGGAACCTGCACAGAAAAATCACCATTTTTAACTTTTTCAGCTGCAATTACTAGCTCTCTAATTGGTCTTACAATACGTTCAGCAAACCTTCTTCCCCAAATAATGGAAGCTAATAGTAACACCACGCTGAGCAAAATAAACACCATCGAAAACTTGATCTGCATAGCAACTATCTGGTCCTTTAGCTTCTCGTACTCGGATACGGCCCCTTTGGTCTTATCAATATGATCAATAATTTTTGCATCTACTAATCTTCCAATTAACAAATAAGTGTCGTCATAATCCTTAATCTTAATCAAAATACGTATCTTAGAGGGATCAGAATCCACCTGTACCACATCACCTCGGTTAGCTCTATCGATCAAGTAGATTGGAATAGTCATAAAGGCCAGCGAAAAGCTAAGAGAAGTTTGAGCTAGAATCGTATTAGAATTCCTTTGAAAAACTATTGCTTCGTCAAGAGATCTAAGTTCTGCTTGAGCATTAATGACCTTCAAAAACAATTCGGGACTATGAATCAAATCATAATACATCGAGGTTAAATCATCTGAAACCGAGATGGCCGTTTCCCTTAATTGTAACACATGTTCATCAATATAAGATTCTCCAACACTTACCGACTGATCAAGAACTTTTGATATTTTCTTATCAAACCAAGCTTCTATCCCGAAATTAAAGAAGTATGTCGAAAAGACTGCAACAATAACAGTTGGTAGAGCTGAGCCAATACTAAATGCAATGACAATTCTCTTACGCAGCTTTGAAACTCTGCGTTCTCCACCTTTTGTAAAAGTAAAGTTGCTACTAATTATTAAAACACTCAAAACTAATATTGCAACCAATATAGCAAGCAGAAGGCTAAGTATTAAAACTGGATCCAAGTCTTTTTGAAAAGATATCCCAATCGATACTATGCTAGATACTATAGTAATAATACAAACCCCACCTACTATATAGAGCAATAGGTTTTTGAATCTATTATTAGTAAAATTATTCCAAGTTTTTTCTAGCATATCTATTATTTGATTGGATGTATAAAATAGTCTATGACTTAAAATCAGCTGACATAAGTTATCATAGACTTAGCTCCATATAGCATGAATAACAGCTAATTCTCCGAGATAGCCAATTCTTTAATTTTCTTACGTAAAGTATTCCTATTAATCCCTAAAATTTTCGAAGCTTTTACTTGAACACCACCAACATGTTGTAGGGTTTTTTTAATTAAGCTTCTTTCAACTTCATTTATCACCCTTTCATACAAACCAGATTCTGGACTATCACCTGCATGCATTCTAAAAAATTTATCCAGACTTGCCTCAACGGAGTTAGAAAGTGATTCGCACTCTTTTTTCATTTTTCTATATATTTTAGGTTAAATTAATGGTCCGTAAAATTCTTTTACCTTGTTTTTGACGTTATCAACATCGTTTAGTTGGTTAATAGTCGCACGAAACTCTCCGGAATTGGGCAAACCACTGCTATACCATCCCAGATGCTTCCTGGCTATTTTTATCCCTATGTCTTTTCCATAATGCTCTATTATTTCATCATAATGATCCAGCACAACGTTTAATTGTATTTCCAAGCTTGGATCTGGTAATTTTTCTCCGCTCTTGAGAAAATGTGCAATCTGAGAAATTAACCAAGGTTTGCCGTAAGCCCCTCTTCCTACCATAATACCATCAGCTTCCGACATTTGTAATGCACGTATAGCGGTATCAATACATACAATATCACCATTAGCAATTACAGGAATCTTTACCGCCTTTTTGACTTGCGAGATAAAGGCCCAGTCAGCACGTCCTTTATAAAATTGGCATCTTGTTCTACCATGCACTGTAATCATCTTAATACCAGCATCCTCAGCAATTTTTGCAAGTGTAGGAGCATTTTTTGTGTCATCATCCCAACCCATTCTCATCTTAAGCGTAACAGGGATTTTTACCGCTCTAACTGTTTCTTGTATAATTTGAGCAGCAAGTTTTTCATCCCTCATCAAAGCCGATCCAGAAAAACCACCTACAACTTTTTTTGCTGGGCATCCAAAATTTAAGTCAATGATCTTCGCCCCCATATCTTCGTTCATTTTTGCCGATTCTGCTATTACATCAGGCTCACACCCAGCCAACTGGACACAAGCCTTTGTCGCATCATTATTATCTGGATCAATTGCACATTTTTTCATCGATTGATGGGATCGAACAATCATAGCTCTACTTGCTATCATTTCTGATACCACAAGACCAGCTCCAAATTTCTTTACTAATTTCCTGTATGGTAAATCTGTTACCCCTGACATAGGAGCCAGAATGACCGGACTTGAAAGCTCAATATTGTCGATTTTTATTTGCATATTATGCTATGTAATTCTTAAAACTTGGAAACTATATCACAATTATTAACAAAAATCACCACACTTCTCTGATCGCAAGCTTTATATCCGAGTATGAGACTATGATTGGTAGAACTATCCCTTCTGGCTTTTTAGGGCCGTAGAGCTTATAAAAAGGTATTCCATAAGACCCATTGGCAACTATATAATCATATATTTCTTGATTATGCGAACTAAAATCTCCTTTCATTGCGTGCACGTCGTGCTCTTGAAATAGCTTCATCGTCCTATCTCTATTTAGTACCATTAAATTATTATATTTGCATGACACACACCAATCTGCAGTAATATTAATAAAAACTATTTTTCCTTGATCAATATATGTTTTGATTTTATCTCGTTCAAATTTATGCCAAGTGTTATCGATTTGCATTTGAGCGATTGAATCATCATTACTTGCTCTAATCGGTAGTATAAGACTTGCTAAAATAATACCTAAGACAATAAACCACTTAAGACCCTGGTTTTTCATAATCCCCGTGCCACTCTCTAACGAAAACTTTAGTAGCAGAAGTAGGAAAAATACTCCAATAGTAGCTCTTTCTCCTATCTGGCCATAGAGAACAAATAAGAGCCAAAAAACTGTCCCAGCCATAAATAATACCAACACCTTCTTTAACCAAAGAATCCATGCCCCAGGTTTAGGTATAATTTTTAATATGGAAGGATAAAAAATCATAATAATATATGGTAAGCTAAAACCAAGAGCTACAAAGGAAAAATTTAAAAATATTTGAAAGTTATTTGCCGCTAATGCTAAAGAAACAGCTGTGCCCAAGAATGGAGCATTACAAGGTGTTGATAAAATTGCTCCCAGTACCCCGCTAAAATAATGCTCAAGATATTGATTGCTTAACTTATTAATATTTAATTTGTTCATTAAATTATCGGGCAAAGATAAATCAATTCTCTCTGAAGCGCCGCTAATAAAAATAGTTATTATGATGCTTAAGATTATAATAAATTCTGGTTCCTGAAAATTCGCGCCAAGACCAAATTGACTACCAGTATGTTTCAAACTTATAACTATTGCAGTTAAAATCCAGAAACTAGAAAATATTCCAGCAATGGTCAACAAGCATGCGATTTTTTTGTCAATACTATCATTTCTCAAAAACGAAAATATCTTAAGTGACAGCACTGGTAGTACGCACGGCATAAAATTCAAAACAAATCCGCCTAGTATTGACAATATAATAAGCGAAAAATACTTTTCAAATCCGAATCCTTTCTCTATTGGGTAAATCTTACTGATGATAGTTTGCTTGACGGGAATACACATATCATTACAAATAGCGTATTCTAACTCTGCCTGTATGTTTACTGGTTTTGTACTATCCCTTGCCTGCAACTCAATCTGGATCTTTACCAAGCCATCAAAGTAATTTATTACTCCTATCCCTTCAACATGTTTTTGCTTGGAATCTGGCCAAATTATCTTATAATCTTTGAGATTGGAAGAGTTATTCAATGTAATTTTTATAGGTAAGCCAAATTTCGACACTTCGCCATTCGCATATATACTAGACCCTTTTAGCATCTTTATTTCTAAAAACACTTCACCTAAATCACCTGTTTTGATGATAAAATGTGGGCTAGATGCATAGGCCTCTGATAATATTGAGCTTATAAGAATAAAAAAGATATATACTTGTCTTATAGTCATGGCCTATGATCTTGAAATACTAAACTGTTATGACTATATAGAATAGTAGTGATTAAAGTAAATGTTTTGATGATGGACCAAAATTTTTCAGATTTAACTGGCAAAATTCTCATAGCAAGTCCCTTCGCTATGGAAGGTAATGTATTTCATAAATCATTGATCTATGTTATCAAGCACGCGAACGAAGGTTCTATAGGGCTTATTTTCAATCGCCCAGTTAGAAGCGCACTTGCAAATAGTTTATTTAACAAACTTGATACCGAGCTAAATTTTGATAACCTTGAGCTTAATATTCATATTGGTGGACCAGTTGAGGTGGAACGTGGCTTCTTCTTACACTCCAGCGATTATAATGAAAATTTACTTTTCCACCCAAATCAAGAAGAATTAGCTATCAGCTCAAATGTAAAAATATTGCAAGATATGGCTGCCGGTAACGGACCAGCAAAGAGCATCTTCATCGTTGGCTATACAGGATGGGCAGCCGGGCAATTAGAATTTGAATTAGAAAACAATCTTTGGATAATAGCTGAGCCAGATAAAGAGCTAATATTTTCCCCCGACGATTCAAACAAATGGACAAAGGCTTTAAATATAGTTGGTGTCTCAAGCAGCTATTTTATGCCGTTCGCAGCAACTTCTTAAAAAAAATCTCATTCAATTGCTAAAACTACAAACTCTAGTTAATACTCATGAAAATACTTGATACCTAGTAAAAATAGGATTATATCTTAAAGGGATTGAAGAGTTAATATATATATCCTTCATTAATTAAAAAGACATTAGGAGAAATTATGAAAAAAATTCTGTTGATTATAGCAGTATTGTTTTTATCTATCGGGTGCAGCAGCAAAACAAAAAAAACGCTTGGATTGACTGAAACAATACCAGACGAATATCAGGTGCAGCGTAGCAAGTCGTTGGAGGTACCACCTCATTATAGAGCTCAGAGTCCTGAAGGAGCTAAGAATATGAACGTGAAAAAAAAGAAACTTTCAAAAAGCGAGCAAGCTCTACTGAAAGAAATTGAGTAAACCTCTGGAACAATAAAATAATCGTGTGGGCGAGAATCCTTCAGACCTATCGGCAGCAAGAAATACTCTTGAACTTTAAAGAACCTTAATTATGAATAAAATGCTTGCATGGACAATGGTATTTCTAGCTATCGGTGGCATTGTTTATGCCCTGTCAGCTACACTAGCACCATTTTTAATATCTTTCATTTTTGCCTATCTTTTGCAGCCCGCAATAGATACAAATTGTAGAAAATTTTCGTTGCCACGAGGCATAGTGACGTTTGGTGTTTTTACCTTATTTTTAAGCGGATTCATTACAATTATAGTTTTAATTGTACCGATAATATATCGTCAGATTTCTGCCTTTATCGGCAAAATCCCCATGTACAAAACTAATTTTGATAGCGCAATATCAACCTGGTCTACAAAATTTCACGACATTGATCCCGACCTTGCCAACAAGATTTCTGACTCTGCGCAAAATGTTGTTAATGGCACCCTGAGCTTATTTGCTTCATTTGCTAATCACATCTGGCAATACACTGTTGCTACGATAAATTTCTTTACTATTATCGCTTTAATACCAATTATTTTGTACTATTTTTTAAGAGACTGGCCTCAAATAGTTAAAACCGTTGACTCTATTTTCCCAATGAGAAGTAAAAGCAAAGTTAGAGAAATTTTTAATTCAATAAATGAGCTGCTATCCGCTTATATTAGAGGTCAGCTCAATATTTGTATACTACTTACCATTTACTACGTGACTGGCTTAAGTATTATTGGTCTTGATCTAGCATTGCTTCTTGGAATTTTTTCTGGTTTCTTAATTATTATTCCTTTTATTGGTGTTTTATTATCTTTTTTGATGGTGACAATTAGCTGCTATTTTTCTTTTGGAGCTGGCACTGAACTTATCTATGTATTTATTTTATTTGCAATTGGCTACACAGTAGAAAGCTATATCTTGACTCCCAAGATTATTGGGGATCGTATTGGATTACACCCGGTATGGATTATCTTTTCCGTCTTTGCTACAGCTAACTTATTTGGCTTTGTAGGAGTCTTATTTGCTATCCCTATAGCTGGAATAGCAAAAGTTTGCCTATCGAATATAATTGACTACTATAAGTCTAGTAGCATGTATAAAAGCTAACCCCAACTAAAATGACTATACAAGATGCAACAAATTACTTTCTCTTTTGACAGTAGCGATCATCACGATCCAAGTGAATTTATTGAGTCATCATCAAATCATTTGGCTCTTAAGACACTAATTGCTTGGCCCCCGGAGGCGTGGGGAGTAGCACCATATGCAAAAACACTTATTTTGAGGGGGCCAAAGTCCTCGGGGAAGAGCTATTTAGCTAAAAAATGGTCATTAAACTCTGGGGCATTATTTCTCAAAAAAGCTCATCAACTAACAGAAAGCCTGTTAGCTCACCACACGACTTTTGTAATAGATGGATTTGACAGCAGCTGGAATGAAGAGAAAGTACTTCACCAATTCAACTCAATTCATGAAAGTAACAAGTATTTACTGATCACTACTACTCAAATACCAAAGTTGATTTTACCAGACTTAGCGTCAAGAATTAAGGCAACAAATATTGTGGACATTGATTTTCCAGATGATACCCTGATTTCTATGTTGATATTCAAGCTTTTTTCTAACTTCTCAGTAGTTGTAGACAAAGAGGTAATCAACTATTTAGTAACCATATTACCGCGTGAATTTCCGGAAATAATAATCGCTGTACAAAAAATCAATGACTACGCGATAGAGCATAAGCGTAAAATTACAGTACCGCTAGTTAAGCTAGCTCTAAACACATAGCAATCCCCATACCTCCACCAATACAAAGAGTAGCCAGTGCCCTTTTGGCAATAGATCTTCTCATTTCATGCAGTAATGTTACCAAAATTCGCGCTCCACTTGCACCAATAGGATGACCAATAGCGACAGCTCCACCATTGACATTTACCTTGTTAATATCCCATTTCATTTGTCGATTAACATACTCAGCCTGAGCAGCGAAAGCTTCATTTGCTTCAATCAAATCAAGATCTTCTACTTTCCAACCTGCTTTTGCAAGAGCAAGTTTAGATGCAGGCACAGGACCCGTTCCCATAATAGATGGGTCTACACCACAACTAGCATAAGATACTATTCTTGCTATAGGTATTAATTTATGTTTTTTTACCGCTTCTTCTGAAGCAACAAGAACACAAGCTGCCCCGTCATTAATGGTCGATGAGTTACCAGCGGTAACAGTTCCATCAACTTTAAATGCTGGTTTTAGCTTAGTCAGGCCTTCCATGTTTGAATTACCCCTAATCCCTTCATCTTGGTCAAATATAAAACTTTCTTTCTTTTTTTGGATTTTGATAGGAACAATCTCATCTTTAAATTTTCCATTCATCTGCGCTTTTGATGCTTTTAGCTGGGAGCTGAGAGCAAGTTGGTCTTGTGCCTCACGACTAATATTAAATTTTTCAGATATATTCTCAGCAGTAATACCCATCATTTTACCTGAGAATACATCTGTTAGTCCATCATACATCATAAAATCGGTAAGCTTTATATCACCAAATTTATTCCCCCCACGTATATAACCTCCGTGCATACCTAGGGACATATTTTCCTGACCCCCAGCAATAATCAAATCACTTTGTCCAGCTCTGATTGCATTTGCTGCCAGCGCTACAGCTTTTAATCCCGAACCGCAAACTTTATTAATAGTAGTTGCAGGCAACTCTATTGGCATGCCCGCATGAATCAAGGATTGACGAGCTGGGTTTTGGCCGGAGCCACCAGCAATCACCTGACCTAATATAATCTCATCAAATAGCTTTGGATCAAGCTTACTCTCAGCTAATATTGCTTTTATGACCTCTGCACCTATCAAAGGAGCGGCCATTTCTGAAAGGCTTCCCAAAAAACTACCAACGGCAGTTCTTTTACCATGCGTTATATAGACTTCTTTCATAAATTTTCTCTACTAATATTTATATATTACTAAAAACACCCTCGCATGGAAATTGGTTTTATGAAACTCCACCTGTTGGCCCTACTTCCCCTTCTTTTTGCTCTAAAGCAGTTTTTAGCCAATTATTATATTGCTGCTGAAATTTAGAACTAGGAGATATTAGATAAGCAGCATGCCCTCCTTCCACTTCTATAAGTGTAGAGTTTTTTATCGTTTTTTGCAAAGGAACTATTGAACTATATGGCACTATTTGATCTTTCTTAGCGTAAATAATACAAGTTGGGACATTAATTTGCTCTGGATCTACAATTGATCCCTTCACTTCCCATTTTTTATTGTAGGTTATATTTTTCAAACAAAATTCTTCAATGATTTGCAGATAAAGTGATTTTGGAATGGAAATACCAGACTGTAGCCAGTCTTCAACTTGTAAAAATAATTCCCTTGAACCTGGAGCTAAAGCGAAATACTTATCAATCTTTTCGCTGTATTGTGAAGGAAACATTAAGAAGAACATTATTTGAACATATATTTTCGGTATTAGCTCACTCTCTTTTATCACATTCTCAAAAATAAAATTCTCCAGAATTAATGTAATATTACCAAAGTGAGCGAAGTCCCACGGAGTAGTCAATAATGATAAGCTACTAATGCCAAGACCTCTACCAGGAAACGCTGCAACACATATATTTCCTCCTATACAATGGCCGATTAGATTAATTTTTTCCTTATTATTTTTACCAATAAAATTTATTATTTCTTGCAACTCACAAACTAAGTCTTCAAGCTTCAATTGGCTATTAGTCTCCTTCCAATTTATAAGATATACTTCCCCATGTTGACGTAAATTTTGTACAAAATTATTCTCTCCTGATAAAAATAGTATTTCTGGAGAATTAAAAATTGAAGGAACAATTAGGAATATATTATTTTTGGAAACCAAGGATTCATATCTCATCAGTTTTACTATCTCGGAATCGTAATTTACTGCTAATGACAAAGCAGAATATCTCGGCTGACTTTTTGATTTTGCAAATCGATCATATTCCATTTTGTATTGATCGTATTTATCGGAGTGAAAACCTAACATAATAAAATGGCCAATTAAATAATTCTATTGAAAAACAGAGCTTGACTCTTTAAGGCTACAATGATACAGTACGCTGCAATATTTTCATCGTACTGCTAGTATATCTGAATCTGCTATATTTTATTAGTTATAGCTTATAGGCATGCAGACCTACGACCAGAAATGACTTTTAAAGTTTTTTTTTTGTCTATGGGTGTTTTGCAAACAATGTCTAATAACGAAACCAAACCTTTTAACAAGATCCGTAACATTTTTTGGCCAATTCACAAATCAGAACTGGCTAAGTTTGTTCCTATCTCAGCTTTAATGTTCTGCGTTATATTTAACCAGAATGTTTTAAGAATCTTAAAAGATAGCATTTTAATTTCCGAAGTAAGTGCCGAAATTACTAGCTTTAGCAAGGTTTATGTCGTAACACCAATGGCAGCAATATTTGTTATTGTTTATGCAAAACTAATAAACCACTTACCAATTCACAAAATATTTTACTATCTAGCAGCAATATTCACTGGCTTTTACATCATATTCGCTTTCGTGATATATCCGAATATTGATTTCTTCCATATGGATAGAGAGCTTCTAGCTCAACTGATGGATACTCATCCTCATCTAAAATGGTATATATCTACAGTAGGGAACTGGAGTTACATTCTTTTTTACTCTTTCTCTGAATTATGGCCAAATGTATTTTATATTTTAATGTTTTGGCAAATAGCTAATGAAATTACTAATACAAACGAAGCTAAGCGCTTTTACACGTTGTTTTCGCTCTTCGGCAATTCCTCACTGATCTTAGTCGGCTTTATGATGATGAACTTATCATCAGATAATAGTGTTATCCACCAGTTATTCACTGTATCCAATAGCAAAATTATGTTAGTCCAAGTATCGATTGCAATGGTTGCTTTTGCCTCTGTCTTATCATGTTTGCTTGTTCGTTACATTTCAAGAAACTTCAGTAGCACATATTCCAACCTACCAGTTGGTCGTATGGACAAATCAACTAGGCCAAAGATGGGGATCATTGAGAGTTTTAAGTATATAGCAAGATCCAAATATTTGTGGTTGATGCTTATATGCTCCGCTTCATTTGGGCTTTCTATGAATCTGGTAGAAGCAGTGTGGAAAGCTAAAATAAAGGAATTGTACCCTACTGTTAACTCATATGCTGAATTTAATAGTTTATATATACTCTGGACCGGCGTTGCTATTATGGTTATGACGATTATAGGTAACAATGTCATGCGCAAAAGCAGTTGGTTTGCCGCAGCAGTAATTTCACCCGTAATTATCCTAACCACGGGAACAATTTTCTTTTTTCTAGTAGTTTTTGACGACCACATAATGAATTTTTTCGATGGAGCAATCCTAATGTCTCCATTAGCTCTTGCAGTATTTGTCGGTGCAGTTCAAAATATTTTATCCAAAGGATCAAAGTACTCTATTTTGGATACATCGAGCCAAATGCTGTATATTCCTCTTGATCAAGAGCTGCGTACTAAAGGAAAAGCTGCTGTAGACGTGATTAGCCCTAAAATCGGTAAATCTGCTAGCGGACTTGTTCAATCAATGATCTTCACAATATTGCCTATGGCAACATATAACTCTATTGCCGCGCCGCTTATGGTGATTTTCATCGTAGTATGCGTATTATGGATTTATGCTATTAGAAAGGTCTATTTCGAATATCAAAAAATAGTATAGCCGTTTTGATCAAAATATCGTATAAATCTTTAGTCTTAGACTGACAAGTCTGCAAAACTATAAATGGAGTTAAGGTATGTTTATTGATAAAATTGCTGCAAAAACAAAGGATGGAGATTTTAATGTTATAATTGAAATCCCAATGAATGATAACCCAGTGAAATATGAATTTGATAAAGATGTAGGAGCAATAGT
>CAMDSB010000023.1 GCA_945907105.1 Rickettsia typhi
AAATTTTATATCATCTACTCTAAGGAGCTTGCGCCCAAAACCAAGAGGGTCAAGACCTCCACCATGCCCAGAAAGCCTTCTTATACCATCCGCTAATTGTAATGCTTGAAAAGTGGAAATATCCTCTGTATTCGTACCAAATAATAAAAACGATAGTGCTCTTTCTTCGCTCATAGCTGGTGTTGATTCTATAGCAAGATTTGGGTTAACAATAGGACCAGATAGTATTAATCGTATTTCTGTACCCCCACTAACATATACCCCGATAATATTAAGAAATGGCGATGGTGACAAAGGTCCATCAAAAATAAGCTCGCCTTTTTTTATAGTTAACATCTTGCCAAATTCTTGATACCTACCTCTCACAGTGTTAAGCATCCCTTTAACAAAAGGGCTATTATTATCCCCGCTTATTTTTAAATTACCATTCAATCTGGTATCTACGCCCCAACCTCGAATAAATACTCTATCTGTTGTAACAAGGTCTATATTAAAGTGTAGAGGATAACTAAACTTATCCTCTTCAATAACTATTTCTTTAGTATTTAATTCTGGAATCTTTTCCTTAAAGCGTTCTGGTATCTTGATCTCAAAGGGACCTAAAGTTAACTGCCCTTTTGCTGTGGCTTCTGTTTTATCTCCATGGATTAAAATGTTTCCATTTAATTCTCCATGCATATATGGAGTGTTGATTGGATTAAATTTTTTACTCTTCATATTAAAGCTAAAAGGGTATTGCTCGATCAACGAAACTTTACCATCACCTTGTAAACTGTTACCAAACCCGTCCTTAGCCAAGATTTCAGAAAAACTAATGAGCTGACCATTTGCTTTGATGATAGTAGAGATATCTTTTAGCTTTATCCCATATTGTTTGTGGTCATATTTACCATTGCTTAGGTGTAGTTGGCCGCTTAGATGCGGATCGTTTATTGATCCCTCCGCTTTTATAGCACCATCTAGCCTCCCAACAATTTTGTGCCCTGGTATAGTTAAAAGTGGCTTGATTGGTACATTTTTAAGCAAGGCGCTCACCACCATAGAACTGCTATCAATACTTGCATCTATATTAAGTAAACCATCATCAATTTTTAGATTATCCAATTTAAACGTAGTTTTATCACCAATAACCAAGAGAATTTGGCTTGAGCTCTTTATTTGAGCGCTAGCAACCTCACCCCATATCCTATTAATAACAAACTCTATTGGCGCCGATAAAGATTCAATATTTTTCTTATAAATTGATTTTAATACACTATCAAAACTTAGGTTAATAGGGAGTGATTGCTTTGAAAGAACATTGCCCTTAACATTTATATCTTCATTTTTTAACTGCGCATCAACTTTGACTTCGTCAAATATAAAATCTTTTATATTTAAGGCTTTGACTAAAATACTTAGGTCAGCAAGTTTTCCTTGCCACAAATCAAGAGAAGTTAGCATTATATTAACAGTATTAGAATGAAATATTTTAGTAGATAAAGAAGTAATTTTTCCCTTTAGCGATAATTGCTGCTTTATATTATCAGTTGATGAAAAAACCGCTTCCATATTCATTGCTCCACTATGTATAACTGGCAAATATTTTGCGACCTCTCCCAGGTTATTATCTATTACTGAGATGTTACCCGTCAAAATAAGACTATTCAAATCAAGGGTTAAATTTGCTGTTTTCTCTGAATCTGCTCCTTTTGTTATAAAATTTGACAAAAGTAATTTGTGATTTTTATATGCTATGTTGCCAGCCGCCTTCATTGTTTCATAATCCAATTTTATCATTCCCTCAATGCCACCCTCAGATAGCAAAAACCCAATATCGTAAACTAGTGGAGATACATTAAGATCTATGCTACCTGTTGCAATAATTCGGGGATTCTTTGCTGTTCCAGTAATGTTTATTTCACCTTTTGATTCACCTATGTATTCTTGTATTTGCGTGTTCAATAACTGCTTTAGAAAATTTGATTGATGCCTAGCTTCACCTTTGATTATATTATGTTTCTGGTCGATAAATAATTTACCAGTGACGTTAGCTATTTCAGAACTAAATTTTGAATATTTAATATCCATTTGTTCTTGATTATGATCATATGATCCTAGTATTTCAAAGGAATTATCTTTTTCTAAAAATAGTTTGCCATTGGTTGTAAAAGTTAATCCTTGCCTCGAAGTATCATACTCAAGGTGAGAGTTCATAGAAAAAGAAAGTGGTTGGCTAAGCGCCGTTAATGCAGGAGCAAGGTTAACTCGATTGAAGCTTAGTTTTCTAATAATGATAGAAGGATTAAAAAACCGACTTGGTTTGTTTTTATCCACTTCTACCTTCGGAACTCTATTCAGCGTTAACTCTTCTGCAGAAACTGACCAAAAAGTTACTTCCCAAAGAGAAAAAAGAGAAGGCAAGATATTAATGTGAAGATTTTTTACAGATCCAATTTCTCCTTCTTGGTCATTAACCCAGAAGGAATCTATATCCGCAATAAGAGGAAGGGATATGTTTATATTATCTATTTTTGCAACTAAACCAAATTCGTTTTTAAAACCATCAACTACAGTTTGTGCAAGAAATGTTTTGGCGTGATCTGTTTTTAGCCAAATAGCAGCAGCAATTATCATTATTTTAAATAATAACACTAACACTATTAAAATTTTCCAAAAACTTTTCATACTAAATAAACTAAAACGATTGCCCAATACCAAAATATAATTGGTAAGACTTATCTACAAATTTTCTCCTCTTCAGCGGGAAACCAATATCAAACCTTAGCGGACCAAAATTAGTCAAATATCTAACTCCAAAACCAGCTCCATGTAAAAGCCTTTTCTTGAAGTTTGGAGTTAATGAATTATAGGCAAAACCGTTATCAAAGAAACTTACCATACCTATAGTATCGTTCATTTTTAATCTTAGTTCGATAGTCATTTCAATAAAAGATTGCCCTCCTGTAGGGAGATTATTACTATCTAAGCTACTAGCAAATTGATAAGCATAGCCTCTTAGCGAATTATTACCTCCAACATAAAACCGCTCTGTTTCAGGTATAGATTTTGGTTTTATTCCTACTATAGTGCCCGTTGCCGCCCTAATAGCTAGTACTGGATTTAGTTTTGTCTTGATATTGAAGTACGTTGAACCAGAAATTTGAGTTTTGAGAAATGGCTTATCTTTAGAGTTCATATAAAAATAAGGTGCAGTGTCTAGCTCAAAAAGACGACCTTTTTTGGGGTCTAATATATTATCTCGACTGTCATAAATAACAAACAAAGGGCTTGAAACTAATGAATAGCGTCGCTTACTAACTGCATTGTTTTTTTCAAATCTCTCGACAACTGCATGAGAAAGCTTCATTCCTATCCCACCAAGCCACTCCTGCGAAAGTTCTCTTTCTAAATATCCGGACATAGACGCTTCTTTACTTGCAAATGCTTTTAATTTTTTGTTTTCAAATTTACTACCTAGCCTTAGAGTCTGATCATCTCTTTTAAAAAATGGCTTTGAATAATCTAGTTCCAGAATCTGCTCCCTCCGGTTTCCCAAAAGGTCTGCTTTTAATTTTTCACCGGAGCCAAATAAATTTCTGTGTTCCCAACCAAGTGCCGCTCCTAGACCTATATATGTTTCATAAGCTATCCCAGCTTTTAAGCTACGAGCCTTACGCTCAGTTAGGTCAAAACCTATGGGCACCGACCCATCTTTATTTACATGTTCTGGTATTATGGGAGTTGTTGAAGAAAATAATCCGCTCTTTTGTAAAAAACCTCTCGATTCAGCTATAATAGTACGTCTAATACATTGGCCATCTAAGAGTTTTACTAATTTTCTTACATACTCAGCTTTTACAGTTTTCAAGCCAATAAATTCAACTTTTTCCAGTTTTGTGGATGGGCCAGCGTCAATTAAAAACTTGACCTTAACTTCTTTATTTTCGTGATCTATTTCTGCTTCATGATTTACTGATAGCGATAATATACAGTTTTTATTTTCTAAATATTGTATTAGCTTTTTCTCTGCATCTAAAATATTTTTTGCAATAGCATGGTCCCCAACTTTTACTCCAATTTTATCAATTTTTAGCACGTTAATATTTTTATTGCTTGTGTTTGTAAAAGCAATTGATAAAGCAGAGATTTTATAACGATCTCCAGCAATAATATTAAATATTATTGCTTTATTAGTTTCGTCATGTGTCTCAACTTCAATAGTGTGAGCATAATAACCCTTGGAACGCATCAACTTAGAAAATGATTTTTTGGCTTCGATTTCCCAATAAGTTTTTTGATCTGTAGTGTTGTATGTTTTTGCGGTTTGTTCCATTTCTTTGGCAAGAGAATCGAGATACTTCTTAAGCCACAATTTAGTATCCAACTTGATTATTAAACGCAAATCATTCTCTTGAGCAGCAATTGATGATGGAGAATATGCAAAAATCAAGAAAAAATAGGCAATTATAATAAATATTGTCGTAGATTTACTCATATCACCGAAATGTAACTGTTAATTGTTTAAAACGCTATTTTAGAATAAGCTAGCTTCGCAAATTTTAGCTCTAAGTTTGATGATATTAGTAAGATTAGTAAAGAAAATTATCTAAAATGATGCACCTTAAATTAAAATTTTCAGCACTTACCTTTGGAATCCTACGATTCACCGCCCAGACTTAAGGGTTCGAAACTTAAATTATCACCCCTTAACTAAGTTATGCTTGTTAAGATTAGCATAAGCAGTATCAAAGCCTATCTCACTTTGAATATTTTTTAATATTAGTTTCTCCACAAAAGCTTTCAAAATCAAGCTGGATTACAACTAAAGCTAACATTTCTACACGAGATTTACCGACATTACTCTTTAATATCTAGTGAGCTTGACAATACTCTGATATCTTTTAAAAATTAATATCGTCCATTACCACAACATTATTTAATTAGATGCTACAAAACAAACATATTATCAGATTCTCCTTTATAGGTTTGTTTCTGAATATCATAGCAAATATCGTGCTATACCGGTATTTTATGATTGAAGAAGTAGTTTTAAAACAAGTGGCTAATCAAAATACTTATTTGGCAGAGGTCTATAAATCTGGAGTTTGGGATAATAATCGAAGCGCTATTGAAAAACTTAATAAAAATGATTATTCGCATTTATTAACCGATCACGATTTTATCCTGTTTACAAGAAATTCTTCAAACTTCCTCAAAACTACCAACTCAATGGTAACTATTTATGATAGAACTGGCAAAAAACTTTTATCAAATACAAGTCACAGCATTTCTAATATAGACAAATCTAGCAATCTAGATAGTTATGGTTTAATTTTATTGAACTTAGATAAGTACTTTTTACAAGCTTATATCTCAACTAATGCACTAGGTGAGGCTTATCAGGGAAAAACAGTTCATTCTTTGATCTCTAGGTCGCTAATCACCGATGAGAATGATAATAAAGTTGAAAAGTCCTTTATCATTAGCTACATACCTATTATCAACTCTTCTAGCGGAAACTTTAACATAGAAGGAGTGATGGAAATTACTAATGATATCACAGAACAATGGGACAATATAACCTATCTCGAGAAACGTATATTTGTAGCCTTTGTACTAGTGTTTATGGTCTTTTTTATCATCGTTATGTACAACACTAACTACGCTCAAAGAATCATTAATAAACAATTTGAAACTAATAGGGATCTAGAAGGAGCAAAAATTAAAGCAGAAACAGAAAGTTTAGCTAAAACTGAATTTCTAGCTAATATTAGCCATGAACTAAGAACTCCATTGAATGCAATAATTGGATTCTCGGAAATCATGATTGCTGAAACTTATGGTAAAGTTGAAAATGTACAATATAAAGATTACATAACAGATATTAATAATTCGGGAAAACATTTGCTTAGCGTAATCAATGATATTCTCGATTTTTCTAAAGCCGCGGCTGATAAGCTCCAAGTAGAGAAAATTGAGCTCGATCTAAATAAACTTGCTTCATCAAGTATGCGATTTGTTAAACCCAGAGCAGATGAAGCTTCTGTTAAGCTGATCGAAGATTTTCCTGCTGAGCATGTAATTATTTACTCTGACCCCAAAAGACTAAAGCAAGCATTGCTTAATTTACTTTCTAACTCAGTTAAATTCACCCCAGCAGAAGGCTCTGTTACGCTCGCTATCAGAAAAAATGTTGTAGAAAAATTAGTGTATATTTCAGTTACTGATACTGGGATTGGGATGAGCGACCAAGATATTCCAAAAGCTTTATCTTCTTTTGGTCAAGTAGATAATAAGCTAAGTAGAAAGTATGAAGGAACTGGCCTTGGCTTACCGTTAACAAAAAAACTTGTTGAACTGATGAGCGGAAAATTCGACCTGAAGAGCTCCCCAGGAAAAGGGACTACTGTTACTATCGAATTTGAGTACACCGAAAGTATACAAGTATAGTGCCAATTCTACTAGACTAGTAAATATTTTTGTATATTATGTAACCTTGTATAGTCGTTTAAGTAATTGCCCACTCGCTTGAAGAAATGAAAAAAAGCTTATTTTTAATATTATTTACATTACTCTCGCTACAGAGCGCTATGGCAGATGAGCAGAGCTTGGGCCCTATAATACAGAGACAATCTAAGCAGATACAGGAGCTAAAAGCTAGATTACAAGATTTAGAAAAGAGCGTTGAAGAGTTAAAGCTTAACGTCAATAACGGGCTGTCGACTCCAAAAACTACTGGCTCTTCTATGACATCTCCTGACACAATAGGAGGAGGTCAAGTTGCAGAATCTATTCTGACCCCCAATGATTCGGATAGTTTGTTAGACAAAAATCAGCCTGGCGCTACAAACTCTAGTGAGAAAGCGGAATATGATTTAGCCTTAATTTCTCTGAAAGATGGAAAATTTGAAGATGCCGAAAGACAATTTGCTGACTTTATAACTAAATATCCAGCAAGCGGATTACAAAGCAATGCAACTTTTTGGTATGCAGAAACTTTTTATCGTCGAGAAATGTTTAATAAAGCAGCTTTAAATTACTTGCAAAGCTACAAAAAATATCCAAAAGGAGCAAAAGCACAAGATTCTTTACTTAAATTATCTTACTCTCTTGCTAGCTTGAATAAAAAGAAAGAAGCCTGTAGTATGCTGACTAAATTAGAACAAGAATTTCCTCAGAGACCTATAGGCTCTATAAAACGAGCTCAAGAAGCTAGGGATAGTTTCCAATGCAAATAAACTAAGTGAGTTCAGAAGTGGCAGACATTCTTGACGAAGTTTTAAATGACGAAAAAGATGAAAAACGATTAGCATTGTTTCGTAAAGCATTGCCTACAATAATTGTTGCTACAATAATAGTTGCTGTAGCTATGACTGGTTATGGCTGGTATAAAAATAGAATAGTTGAACATAACAAAGAGATTGGTGATATGTTCATAGATCTTGCCTCTGGACAAGTTGATGATGTATTTTTAAGAAATAGTTCACTTGAACAATTAATTGAGAAAGGTGGAACACGTCAGGCTGAACTAGCCGAAATACAATTAATTCATTTTATGCTTACTAATGACCCGGCCTCCTCTATGGCCAGGTTAGAGAGTGTCATTGATAATAATAGTTATTTTGAAATTACTACTTCCTACGCTAGACTTTTGTGGCTTAGCATTATCCTAGATCAGCAGGAACTAACGGAAGTAATGCAGGTAAAAGCTAGGAATTACCTAAATCATTTCTCAAAAGAGGATCAATTATTCTTCCCCAGTGCTACTCTTTTAAAATCGTTTTTTTACAAAAAAAATGGCCAGGACGATTTAGCAACTGAATACGCCAGCTCTCTTCTTAAAATGGAAAGTGCATCAATAATACTCAAGGAACAAGCTGTTGCTATCCTTGCTAGTTTAAAAAAATAAAAAGTGGATAAATAAACTATGAAAAAAATAATTTTTACGTTTCTGGTATCACTAGTTCTAAGTAGTTGTGATCATATTGGGAGTACTCGTGTTAAAAACCTCATCGACCTAACTCCTAGACTTGAAGCAGATTTAAATGAGAAGATTGTTCTATCCGATGCAAAAAAGAATCCTTTTTCAAATGAAAAAATAAAGTCCTATAAAATTGCCAAGCATTCGATTATTGCACAACCAGCTATTGCAAAAAAAGTAATCTATAGTGTCGATAGCCAAGGGAATGTCTCTGCATTTTCTCTTAAGGATAATAAAATAACTTGGACAACAGACATTGCTAAAGGCTCACTTGATCGCAATTTTAATGCTGGCGGAATACTATATAGCGATGACAAATTATTTGTTACTAATGGTTCTAGAAATCTAGTTATTCTAGATGCCCAAACTGGCGATGAAATTATTCGTAAAGAATTTCCAGATATACTACGCACTAAACCAGTAATGGCCGATGATCGTATTTTACTAGTACAGACAATAAGCAACCAACTTATAGCTTATGACATAAAATCATCAAATTTATTATGGATGCATGAAGGTGGCATTGAAACTATTTCTACCATAAACCATGTCGCTCCGGTTATAAACGACCATCACGCACTTATCAGTTATAGTTCTGGAGAGGTTTTGTATATAGATATAAAATCAGGGAAGGAAAAGTGGGTTTTAAGCCTTTCAAATATGGGAGATGCTGGCCTACCAAGTTTCGATCCAGCTTTAATAGTTGCAGCTCCTATCATCAGCGGTCACTACGCTTATTTTGCGACAAGCAATGGTAAGGTAATAAAAATTAATTTAGAGAATGGCATTCCAGCATGGCAAAGACAAGCAGATGACGTTCAATCTATTAGCCTGTTTGGTGACAATCTGTTTATAACGAACAATGCGCGCCAGGTAGCAGCTCTCTCAACGCAGAGTGGGAAAGTAAAATGGGTTGGTAATTTAATATCTGAGGAAGAAAGAAAGACCAAAAGACCTGCTACAGTTACATTACAAGCTCCGTTTGTTAGCGCAATAGACGACAACCGAATTGCACTAAATATTGTGGCGTCTAATGGTCAATTATACCAATTTATTCAAGACGAGACAGGCCAATTACCTATACAGCCTAGAATAGTAAAGATTGAAAAACAAGTACGTTATCAATGGCTATCTTGTTGCACTGGGAAACTACACCTTATTACCGCTCGTGATATAAAATTTTAAAATAAATTGAATATTTCAAGTTAATCTGATGGTGAAACTTATACAAATCCTGGCCTAAATCAGATTTGGTGTTACTAACATATTGGTTTATGGAATAACTATTAATGAATAAACGTCGGTCCATTTTTTTATCAGCAATTTCTGGTAATGTACTAGAATATTATGATTTTACTGTATACGCAGTATTTTCTCTTGCAATTGGCAAAACTTTCTTTCCTGGCGACTCGGAAATTGTCCAAGTTCTATCTACCCTTGCCGTATTTGCTGTCGGGTTTGTTACCAGGCCTATTGGCGGAATAATATTTGGATATATCGCGGATAAGCATGGAAGGAGAGTTTCGCTGATTGTTTCAATGTTAGGTATGACAATACCTACCTTCATTATGGGCTTGATTCCCTCGCACTCAGAAATAGGATACCTGGCCCCTGCCGCATTAGTCTTTATGCGTTTACTGCAGGGTTTATGCATTAGCGGGGAAGGTGCTGGAGCAGCAATATTTATTCTTGAGCACTATCAAAATTTAAGGCCTGGTTTCACCGCAGGCATAGTCCACGCTTCAAACATTGCTGGCACGTTGCTTGCCACTATAGTCGGTATTATACTAGCCCATTTCTTCCCCTCCTTAGAGTTTGCTTGGAGATTTGCTTTTATACTAGGGGGAGTAATGGGGCTAGTCGGTTTTTACTTTAGACTTAGAGTCTCCGAAACACCAATCTTTGAAATGCTTGCAGAAAAAAAGAAGACCCTTAAATCTCCGTTTTTTCATGTTCTCAAAACCGCAAAAAGCTCTATGTTTATTACTGTCTGCCTTGGTGCTAGTGCAAGTAGTGTGGTATATTTAATAAAAACATATATTACCATTTATTATTGTAATATATTACACTTTGAAGACACTATAGCTAGATCATACCTTGCCTACTCATCCATTGTTATGATGTGTGCTATGCCAGTTTCAGGCCATATTTCAGATAAAATTGGTCGATTTAATATGATTACTCTATCCTCAGCAGCAGTAGTTATATTGGCTCTTCCTTGCTTTATGTTGCTTTCCTGTGAAGGAACAATAGAACAACTTATTGCGCTAACTGTTCTAGCGATCCTAGGGGGAATGCTTGCGGGCACGGCTTATATATTCGTTATTTCCTTATTTTCTCCCGATCAAAGATTTTCGGGCGTAGCCTTTAGTTATAATCTTGGCATAGCTTTATGCGGAGGGACTTCTGCTGCCATTTCCCGCTGGCTTGTTGAAATCACAGGTCTTTATTATTCACCTGCTTTTTATATAATGCTTACATCGAGTATATTTTTGATAGTAATTTATGTAATGCGAGATACAGTTAAAGAGGTTCTAGAAACCAACCTAAGCCAGAAGAAATGATACGTTACAACTTAGGCATACTGGCTGAATATTGTGTACTTATATATTATTTAATAAGATTTTATCAACCTCTGCATCATAGATATAAATCTTATGTTGGAGAAGTAGACCTCATCATGAAACGTGGCAATCAGCTAGTATTTATTGAGGTGAAAGCTAGGAAAAATGGGTTGCATGAGGCAATAGTTTCTAAAAATCAACAACAAAGAATTACTAGAACCGCAGAATTATTTATTACAAAGCATCAGCAGTATAGTAGATATAATATGCGATTTGACTTGGTTGTAGTAAAACCCTACCGCCTCCCCCAAATCATAAAAAATGCCTGGTAGATATATGGAAGATCAGAGAAAGATAACAGCAAACTGGTTTGAATCATTACGAGATAAAATTTGCTTAGCATTTGAGGATATAGAAAAAGAATTTGCATTAGACAAGAATATGGAAGCTGGTTCTTTTAAACGTAAAAACTGGAAAAGAGAAGGAGGCGGTGGTGGAGTGATGTCTCTTATGCATGGTAATGTTTTTGAAAAAGTAGGAGTTAATGTTTCAACTGTACATGGCGAATTTTCTGAAGCCATGAGAAAGCAAATTCCTGGCGCAGAGCAAGATCCAAAGTTTTTTGCTACTGGTATTTCGTTGGTAGCTCATATGCGCTCACCACTCGTGCCAGCTGTTCATTTTAATACACGATATATAGAAACAACAAAAAGTTGGTTTGGTGGTGGCAGCGATCTAACACCAATGTATGAAGACCCCAACGAAAGTATAAAATTTCATCAAGCATTTAAAGATGCTTGCGATAAACATGACCTCAATTATTATCCGGATTTAAAAAAACAATGTGATGAGTATTTTTATCTAAAGCACAGAAATGAACCAAGGGGTATCGGAGGCATATTCTATGACTACCTATCTAATGGCTTTGAGCAAGATTTTGCTTTTACTAAAGACGTAGGCATGACAATACTTCAAACATACCCCGAAATTGTTAAAGCAAAGATGAACCTAACATGGAATGAAGAGCAAAGACGGCATCAACTTATAAAACGTGGAAGATATGTCGAATTTAATTTACTCTATGATCGTGGGACGAGCTTCGGCCTTGCTACAAATGGTAATGTTGAAGCAATTTTAATGTCACTACCACCTGAAGTATTATGGCCTTAAGAGAAAAATTTATGATAAAACCAGGATTATATGAGCATTATAAAGGTCAGGAGTACGAAGTAGTCGGTATGTGCCGACACTCAGAAACACTAGAAGAACTTGTTGTTTACAGAGCCCTCTATGGCGATTACAGATTATGGGTTAGGCCGCATAAAATGTTTATAGGTACTGTTACACTGGAAAACACTAAGATTCCAAGATTTAAATTCTTGGGAAATCTATTTGAAGAATCACCAAAAATTGTATAATCCAACTTAACTTGAAAAATGGTGGGCCCGGCAGGACTTGAACCTGCGACCACTCCGTTATGAGCGGAGCGCTCTAACCAACTGAGCTACAAGCCCTAAAAGATACTCAATTGATATTCTTATATAACTGATAACGATAAAAGTCCAGAAAATTTTTCTGCCTCACGCTAATTCAGACGCTTCTTTTTGCTTTCCTAGGCCAAGGATCGGTGGGAGGATTTGGAACCGATCAAGCTGGTGATGAATATATGTTTCCATAACCCAGAAATTCTTTTCGTTATCTCAGACAGCACTCTCAGATAACAGAGTAAATCTAAAATAGATTTATTTTTAATATCCTAACTTTATCACTCCTAAAAAAAAGAGACCCTAGATTTTTTCTAGGGCCTCTTTTTCTCTCATAACAAGAATTTTCTGTTACTAGAAATTCACACGCACGTTAACTGAACCATTCACACCGACATACTTCTTAGCAAACATCGTGTCAGCAGCTACTCCATAATCCATCATGCCGTAGCTTGCTTTCAAGCTAGCGCCAAGATTATAATATGTTTTTTGTAGCTTCGCCTTCTCGCTTGGTAAGTTTATACCAGGTATCTTTGCATCAACCTTTGCTCCTTTGCCTATTACATCATGACGAACAGATCCATGCATCTCTGGAGTAAGAGAAACTTCTCCAACTATAAATGGCAGGCCAGTCACTCTCAAACCACCCACAAGTTCAACTTTTTGAGAAGCTCGTTTAGTCACACTCAACAACTGTGGACCAGTACCTGTTTCTTGATAGCTAGTATCATTAATTCGGCTATACCCTAAGCCAAACATCGGCGTAACTACTAGTTGATTATTCACCAGGTGATTATATCCGCCCAGTACCTCACTAGCAAATGTCATCGAGCTATACTCAGCTGAAGCAATGGTATAAGCAGTTGTTGAAATCCTACGCTGTTCTTTGTTTCTGACGTTACTTGATCCAATACTGAATACTCCTTGTCCAAACCAGTTATTCCCGAATTGATAATTACCATATGCAGAAAATAAGACAGTCCCAACTTTGGTCTTATCGCCAGATTTGAAATCTTTGTGCTTAATATCACTATTCATTGCTGTCACAGCTAAACCAACAATCATCTCCTCATTAGCCCGAGTGTCAAAACCAAACGTTCCACCATAACCATCTGACTTATAGCCCGAGGAGCTACCTCTCTTCTTCTGAGTGCTTTTCGAATAGAATGGAGTTGCCCAAATTCCATAGCGATCAGACTGATCACCAGCTGCAATACCAGAAAGTTCATTAGCACTTACTTTTGTAGATTTGGCTTTTGCCGCCGGCGCATCTACATTGGCACCACCACTACCACCAGATGATCCTCCGCCAGCTGCAGGACTTGATGTCGCAGCCGCACCACTATTTGGTTGATTTGCAGCAGGAGCAAATGATGCTCCTTGAGTTTGACCTACATTTGAAACATCTGGGGCTGGAGCAAATGATGAAGCAAAAGATCCAACATCAAACATCCTTGCACTAATTTGGTCAGTCATTGTTGCCACTGTTTCAAAAGTAGCACCAACTATTTCATTAGCTGTAGTATTTGCTAACCTAGCTACACCATCAGCTAAAGCAAATTTATCTGTAGTACCATCAGGCTTCAAGAATGTATTAAGAATGTTTACAATATCTTCCCCCTGTGTTCCTGGCACAAAATCTTCAATTGCTTGCGCAATTTGATCGGAAATCTCACTATCTTCACCAGAACTTACTGCAGCGTCTTTTATGTCTTCAGCTATTTGAGACTCGTTAGTTAATACTAAGTTACCGTTAGCATCTAGTTCTTTCCTCCAGTGAGCAAAAGCTCCACCTTGTTTAGTTACAGTAATATCAGCAAGGTTAAGATTTAACGTTCCACCATCTTTCTTAATTAAAATTACCTTTTGACCATTATTCGGAACAGCAGCTAACTGATCGAATTCAATCGCTATTTTTCCATTAACAGTAATGTTACCGCCTGCTCCAGCGACTAAATTACCTAAATTCACTCCATTTAATCTTGTGTGAATAATTGAATTACCATTAAAATTGACCACACCACCTGTTAATGTCAAGTCATTTGGATTAAGATTAATTGTTGCTGCATTAAAAGTAGTGGCCCCATCAAAAGTGGCCGCCCTATTCATAGTGATTGTGCCATTAACATTGATCGCATTCGCATAAACATTTGCATTTATTGCTGAGTCTTGACCAAGTGCAAAGTTCGCCTGGGCGAGGCGGACACCTGCAGCTCCAACATCAGACTGAATACCAGTGCCCACAAAGTTTGCTATACCTTTACCACTACCACCATCTGAAACCAATAATGTCGTTAAATTCCTAGCACCAAAATTAGCTATGGAGGTGGCAACCGTAGTAAATTTAATTTGATTTGCATCGATTACGTCAGTAAATGTTGCAGTTCCGTTTGCTAGAATCGAGATATTATCTGTATAAACAGCACCAACAGTCTTTGCGGCACTAAAGTTCAATTGTTTTATTTTAGTACCAGCGAGGCCGACCGATATAACATCTGCTCCAGCATTGTTAAAATTAACAGTACCCTCGCTTAGGATTTTGCTTGCTATATTAGCTGCAAAATTAGCCGTATTTATATCCACAATTTTGTCGCCCACTATCCCCAATGTACCAAAATTTGTAATATTTCCTGTAATTATCTGATTTTGATCAATTGCTAATATACCAGCAGCAGCACCTATAATATTTGTCGTTCCAAGGTCATAACCAGTCGTTATAACAACCGCATCGGCAGTAAAATTGAGAGTTTTACCATTTGTTGATTTTAAATTAGCAAAATCAACTTCATGAGCACCATTAAATTCTATTTCGGTAAATTGCTCAATACCACCTATATTACCAGCTACATTTATATTACCACCATTGATAAATTTCAAATTCTGAGCATTACCAACCGTTCCATCGAGCGAGGCAACAGCTACCTCACCACCAACTTGCAGCGTTGAAGCACCCGCAACAGTTACCGCTCCAAGAGCATTACCAGCAGTACCCAGGGCACCGCTAACCTCTGCATTACCCAGGAATTTTACAATTCCTGCCGCACCGCCTGTAGTGTTAAAGCCACCGGTTAGATTGAATCCGTCTGACAGTTTTACTGTGCCCCCAGCATTTGCAACTCTAACTTCACCGGTATATGTTCCTTCGCCTAAAATAACCGTAGCGGCATTTGCCCCAGCTATAATCTTGTCAATATTTACTCTCCTATGTCCTAATCCACCAAACAAATTTAAATTACTACTGCCCAAGAAGGTCATCTGAGAATTTGTACCATTTGTTATATCATCAAGGTTTAAATCCACTGCATCGGCAACAGTAATGGCTCTCGTTTTATTATTAATATCAATAGTTTTTGTCGTCACATTTCCTGTAAGCGCGAGTACTCCTCCATTTGCAGTAAATTTAATCTCAGTAGCATCAAGAACACCGCTATCTACTGCGCCAAGAGTTACATTTGCAGTAGAGCTAATCGTAATATTTTTAGCAAATACACCAGTATTAATAATCACAGCTTGATCACCCGAAATTAATAAATCTCTTAACCTATGAGTCTTATCAGTACCAATAGTTTCGCCTCCATTTGGAGCTATGGTTATGGTTCTATTATTCGTGGCGCTTATTTCCAAATTACCTTTCAAGTCCACATTGCCGCCTGGTGCTAGGTCTGCCTGAAGTGTAAATGTAGCATGGTTACCGTTCGTAACGTTGGTCAGCTTTAACAACGAATTAGCATGCTCAAAAGAAAGAGCCTTACCGTTAAGTACGTCAATAGCTGCTGCACCTTGGGAATCTAGAATCAAAGTACCGCCGCCACCCACTTCACCAATATTTGTTTGAGCAATATCAAAAGCAGTATTAGTCAAAGAATTCAGAGTTGCTCCATTGCCAACAGTAAGTAAATCAACATTGATTATATCAACGTTCGCGGTGATTTCGGATGTACCGTTAGGTGCACCAATAGTAGCTCGTAGCTCAGCAATGTGGTGACCCCCTGTACCAAGAGTGAATGCTCCAGCCAAAGTCGCCTTCTGACCATCGCCATGCAAAATCACTAGACCTTGCCCATTTCCGCCCGGATCAATGTGATTTAGCAAAGTAAATGTCCGATCACCACCATTAGCCGTTAATTTCAGCTCAGAATTCGCATTAGCAAAATTAGTTACACCTATTTTCATGTCAGCACCTGGTCTATACTCCACCTCACTGCCTACACCAATAGTGGTAAGGGTTGACTTACCTGCTGTGGCATTAGTAGCCAATAATTTAGCTCCGTCTGCAACTGCAAGCAATTCAGAACCAATTGCAGTGTTGATAGTAACAAGTTGGTTACCTGTTACATTAATTGCTCTTAATGTATTCCCTCCAACCTGCCCCAGCGTTCCACCGTCGATAATTAATGTGGATAGAGCACCGTTTGCATTTAATATTATTTTACCAGTATCGCCTGCTCCTGGATTAAGTGCCCCAAATGTAGCCGTTACCGCTATACCAGCTGTTGAGTTTAATTTCAACACAGCATCATTGCCACCAAATGTTATTTGGCCATTATTACCGGCTAGATTTATCGCATTATTAGTTCCAGTAAACTCTAGAGTCTGTCCATTTGCTATATTCACACTAGAATTGGCATTAGCAATAGTCAAAGTATCAATCAACGCTCCAGCATCTAATTGTGCCTTAGTTTTAGCACCCGCCAAATCAAGGGTTGCCGCTTTGAGCAATCCACCAAATGTTACCAACTTAGCAGCAAGTAAGCCACCATCACCATTTAATTGAACCAATGTCAGCGCATTAGTCCCACCAACAGCAAGTGTTACTCCGCCTTCTCCTGCAAACCTCAGCGTACCATTTCCTCCAACTGTACTATCCACAGCACCCGTAATAATCTTAGTATCAGCTACCTCAACTGTTCCTGCCTTATTGGCAAAATCGATGTTACCAGTTAAGTTACTAGAGTTATATGTTCCAGCCTGAGTAAATGCTACATCACCCGTCACATCACCCGCTGCAGTAACAATCGCACCAGCATTACTAATTCTGATTGTGGTAGCGTTTACCGCATTACCATTACCCAAATTAACCGCCCCCGCGCCATTTGCATCTATCAATAAAAGAGCATTATTCGCACCAATGGCCTGTGTTACTGTACCAACACCTTGAAACCTCAGCGTACCATTTGGTCCAACTGTACTATCCACAGCACCAGTAATAGTTACGCCATTAGCCACCACAACCGTTCCTGCCTGATTAGCAAAATCGATGTTTGATGTTGTATTACCCCGCAAACGTAAGGTTCCAGCTGCACCAAATGTAATGTCAGTAGCCGTAACAGCAGCTTGTAAGTCAACCACACCAGCACCAAGAAGTTGTATCTTCGTAAGAGCATTAGTAGCACCAATGGCCTGTGTTACTGTACCAATACCTAAAAACCTCAGCGTACCATTTGGTCCACCCCCTGTACTATCCACAGCACCCGTAATAGTCTTATTATTAGTTACAACAACCGTTCCTGCATTATTGGCAAAATCGATGTTACCTGTTAA
>CAMDSB010000024.1 GCA_945907105.1 Rickettsia typhi
TCATTTAGATAAAGTCAAATGCATTTTACAATTTGTTTGAAAAATTAGTAAAATGCAATATCTTATATGTGATTAATTATAGGGCTTATCAAAACATGTTTTCATTTCTTACCAAAATTTTTGGCACCGCAAACGATAGAATAATAAAAAAATTTCTCAAAGAAGTACATAAAATCAATCAATATGAAGAGGCTATACAAAGCCTAACCAATGAGGAATTACGTAACAAAACAAACCAATTCAAACAGCAACTCGCTGATGGAAAGACTTTAGATGATATAACTTATGAAGCCTTTGCGGTTGTACGAGAAGCAGCTAAACGTTCTATAGGTCAACGTCATTACGATGTACAGCTTATTGGGGGGTTAATATTGCATAGAGGGATGATTACTGAAATGCGTACTGGCGAGGGCAAAACACTTGTTTCAACGCTGGCCTTATACCTCAATGCTCTTACTGGAAAAGGCTCACATCTCGTTACTGTTAATGATTACTTAGCAAAAAGAGATTCTGACTGGATGGGTCAAGTATTCAAGTTTTTAGGCATGAGCGTGGGCTGCGTAATCAGCCAAATAAATGACGCAGAGCGCAAGCAAGCATATAATTGTGATATCACCTATGCGACTAACAATGAGATGGGATTTGACTACTTACGTGACAATATGAAATTTACTCAAGAATCAAGAGTACAACGTCCTTTTAACTTTGCTGTTATTGACGAAGTAGATTCAATCTTGATTGATGAGGCTAGAACTCCTTTGATTATTTCCGGACCAGTCGATACAAGTACAGACCTACACGGCAAAATTAACAAGCTTATTATAAACCTCGAGAAAAGCGATTATGAAATCGATGAAAAAGCCAAATCGGTAACTCTCACTGAAGATGGTATAAATAAAATAGAGCTCATGTTAGCAGAGCATAGCTTAATAGCACAAAATTCAAGCCTATATGATTTTGATAACCTGAATCTAGTTCACTACATTAATCAATCTCTGAGAGCTCATTTTATTTTTGCTAAAGACGTTGATTACCTAATACAAGATAAAAAAGTACTGATTATCGATGAATTCACCGGTCGCGTGATGGATGGCAGAAGATATTCTGACGGTCTGCATCAAGCTCTGGAAGCAAAAGAAAATGTTCCTATTCAAAATGAAAATCAAACATTAGCTTCTGTAACATTTCAAAACTATTTTAGGATGTACCCGAAATTGTCAGGGATGACTGGAACCGCTATGACAGAAGCGGGGGAATTAAAGGACATCTATAATCTGGATGTTGTGTCAGTTCCTACTCACAATAAAATTACTAGAATTGATTATGATGATGTTATTTACGGCACCAAAGCTGAAAAATATTTAGCGTTGATTAATCTAATTAAGGAGTGCTACGAACGTGGTCAGCCAGTCCTTGTTGGTACTATTAGTATTGAAAAATCTGAAGAAATTTCAAAAGAACTAACTAGAAACAAAATTCAACATAATGTTCTTAATGCCAAAATGCACGAACGTGAAGCATATGTTATTGCGCGGGCAGGTAGGTTTAAAGCCGTTACAATAGCTACCAACATGGCCGGCAGAGGAACGGATATAATGCTTGGTGGGAATCCAGAAATGATAATTGAAGACTTAAGCAAATCATTAACTGAAACTCAACTGCAATTAGAGATTCAGCGAATAAAACAAGAAGTGAAAGTTGAAAAGGAAAAAGTCCTCGCGACGGGGGGATTATACGTAATCGGAACCGAAAGGCATGAAAGCCGAAGAATAGATAATCAGTTACGAGGCAGGTCTGGTCGTCAAGGTGATCCTGGGCAGACAAAGTTTTTCTTGTCACTTGAAGATGATCTTATGCGAATCTTCGCTTCTGATAGGATTTCCGGCGTACTTAGAACTCTTGGTCTCAAAGATGGGGAAGCAATCTATCACCCTATGATCAGTAGATCTTTGGAAAAAGCCCAACAGAAGGTAGAGGGCCATAATTATGAAATTCGTAAGAACTTACTTAAATTTGATGATGTGATGAACGATCAACGTAAGATCGTGTATGAACAAAGAAATGAAATCATTGCTTCGGAAGATGTGAGCGCTTTTGTTTCAAGTATGAGTGAGCATTTATGTTCTAATATGGTGCAGAAATATATTAACCCCAACTCTCTGAGAGAAGATTGGCAAATTGATGAGCTAAGCGGCGATATTCACAGAACACTTGCAATCGAATTCCCTATAGATGAGATTGCTGCAATTGAGGGAGCCGAAGAAGAAATCAGCGCTATTTTATATCATAAAGTGAAATCGCTGTATGAGAAAAAACTATCCGATTATGGACCAGAGTTAATGAATTCCGCTTCCAAATATCTATTATTGACTACACTCGATCAAGTTTGGAAAGAACACCTACACAACCTTGACTACTTACGCCAAGGTATTTCTCTTAGAGCTTATGGACAAAAAGACCCACTAAATGAGTATAAAAGAGAGGCGTTTGGTTTATTCGAAGGAATGCTTGATTATTTAAGAGAGTTATTTATTCAACGAATTTGTTATCTACACATAGATACCGAGCACGTTAATAGACAATCCATGGCTCTGGCGAATAAAGAGCTACAGAAAATGCAAACTAGTCGCAACGATCCAGCCTTTGAGAAATATAACTCTGGAAGTGCAATTGATGCAAAAGTGCAGCCGTTTAAATCATATATAGATCCAAAAGATCGAGACCCAAATGACCCTCAAACATGGGGGAAAATTAGTAGAAATGATCTTTGCCCATGTGAATCGGGCAAAAAATATAAACATTGTCACGGGATAGAAGATTAGGTCTATGAAAAAACCAGTAATTGGAATTGTTCTTGATCTTGCGAAAGATAGCGAAAAATACTCTTATGCACGTCGCCCTTGGTATGCTTTAAGAAAAGATTACTCAGACTGCGTAGAAAAATACGGTGGGATAGCAATCATGATTACATATAGCGATAACGTTGATCGCTTACTCGACCTTGTAGATGGCCTGGTTATACCTGGAGGAGATGAAGATATAAATCCTAAATTTTATGGTCAAGAATTAAAATCAGACCGGGTTAAAACAAATGATGTAAGAGCAGAATTTGAGTTAAAATTAACAAAACGTGCTATAGAGAGAAATATACCTATACTAGGTATATGCAATGGATTGCAGGTAATAAATGTTGTACTAGGTGGCACCCTCATCCAACATATTCCCGATTATTATAAAAGCCATATTAATCACGAACAACCACACCCAAAACATGAACCTTCTCACTCTATAGTTATTGAAGCCGATACCTTACTGTGGGAGCTCTCACACGGCGCAACAGTAATGGTAAATACTACCCATCACCAAGCAATAGATATGGTTGGCACAGGGTTAACTGTTTCTGCAAAAGCAGATGATGGTATTATCGAAGCCATCGAGTCTAAGAATCATAGATTTCTTGTTGGGGTACAATGGCACTGTGAATATGTCAATTCAGAATTGGATTCTAATTTGTTTAAAAGACTAGTTGAAGTATCCTCAAAGGTTGTATAACATCTAATTTATTTAACTTAAAATGATATCATTATGTACCCTATAGTAAGACTAAGACGCAATCGCCGCACTGAGTGGCTCAGAGACTTGAATGCCGAGACTAAATTGGCAACTGAGAATTTAATTTTGCCGATTTTTGTTATTGAAGGAAAAAACCAAAGACAGGAAGTTAAAACAATGCCTGGTGTATTTCGTCAGTCGATTGATCAGGTAGTCTTAACAGCTAAAGAAGCAGAAAAGAAAGGATTAAAAGCAATCGCTTTATTTCCGGTGATTGATAAAGAGCTAAAGTCTGAGTTTGCAGATGAAGCATATAGCTTGGATAATCTTATTTGCAGAACTATTCGTACATTAAAAAATGCAGGACTAACTATTGGTATCATTTGCGATGTGGCACTTGATCCATATACCATTCACGGCCATGATGGTATTTTAGTTGACGGTGATGTAGATAATGATGAGACCATTGAAGCCCTATCTAATCAGGCATTAGTCCTAGCAAAAGCTGGTGTAGATATTGTTGCACCATCCGACATGATGGATGGCAGAATTATGGCCATCCGTGATAATCTTGATAATGAAGGATTTATTCACGTCAATATACTTGCTTACGCCGCCAAATATAATTCTAGTTTTTATGGTCCTTTTAGAGATGCTGTTGGTAGCAATCAAGGGAAATACTTGTGCAAAGCTTCTTATCAAATGGATCCGCGTAACATTAGGGAAGCCTTAAAAGAAATAGAACATGATATTGAAGAAGGCGCAGATATGATCATGATCAAGCCTGGTATGCCTTATTTAGATGTAATTAGAGAAGCGTCGCAGAGTTTTAATACGCATATCTTGGCCTATCAAGTATCAGGAGAATACGCAATGCTTAAATTCGCAGCAGAGAACGGTGCTTTAAATTGGGAGGAATCTATAGTTGAATCATTGATTTGTATAAAGCGTGCGGGCGCCTCGGCTATATTTACCTACGCAGCTTTAGAAGTTGCAGAATTATTAGAGAAATAAGAATGAGTGATAACCAAAACTCTTCACGGAAAGTTACTAGGTTAATTATTATTTTGAGCTCTGTAATCGCTATCTTATCGCTATATATCTTGCTTGCTATTGAACTACCAGATAAGCCTTTAGCTGGCCAAGGTGGGGCTTTTAAAGAGGATGTCCAAATAGGAGGTGATTTTATTCTTACCGATCAAGATGGTAGGGAATTCAACAGTAATATGATGAAAGGTCGCTTGAGCTTAGTCTATTTTGGCTTTACTTATTGCCCAGATATCTGCCCTACATCCTTACAAAAACTCAGCAACGTTCTCTCTACTCTTGAAAAATATCAAATCGATATTTTACCAATCTTTATCACAGTTGATCCAGCGAGGGACACTCCTACCCTTATGAAGGAATATTTAGGTCATTTTCATCCTAAACTTATTGGACTTACTGGTGATGAGGATACAATAAAAAAAGTAGCTGATCTTTACAAAGTATTTTATGCCAAAGCTGAAAACCATAGTCATGATGAAGGTAAATATATGATTGATCACTCCTCTTTTGTCTATTTAATGGACAAAAATGGCAGATATATGAAACATTTCTATATGAGTTCCACACCAGAAGAAATTATTGAATATATAAGAATTAATAATAAATAGTGGGATTTTATAATTAATAAGAAGTACCCATCAAAACTAAAATTGAGTGTAAGAAATAAGTTTAATATAAGTATAAGAAAATAAGGTATAAAGTTTTCTTTGTTCTGTACTTAATACTTTAAACCCATATTATGATATAGTTCTGGATTATCTTCCCAATTTTCTCTAACCTTTACAAAGAGAAATAAATGAATCTTTAGGCCAAGTAATTTTTCAATATTGACCCTAGCTATAGAGCCGATTTCTTTTATTCGGCTTCCATGTTTACCTATTATCATATTTTTATGTATATCTCTGCCGACGATAATCACTTGATTAACTTTTACTGAACCATTTTTTTGCTCTTGCCAACTTTCACACTCTACAGTTAGGTTATAAGGCAATTCTTGATGCAGCTGAAGAAATAATTGCTCTCTAGTAATTTCGCTCGCTAGAAACCGCGCGGGCAAATTTGTGATATCGTCTTCTTCATACATCCAGCCAGAATCAGTTGCATTTTCTTTCAAGAAGGTAAGAAAGCTCTCAACACCATTGCCATCCAGTGCTGATATATTAAATATCTTAGCTTGAGGGGCTACTTGCGAAGCAAAACTCATATTATTCATATAGTGCTTTGACTGCAAGTCGATTTTATTCATCAAAATCACTATTTTCTTACTAACAGAGCCTATTCTTTTAATAATCTCCTGCATAATATCATCTAGTTTTGATGAACTATCGATGATTAACACAATCATGTCCGCGCTACTAAGGCTTGACCAAGCACAACGCACCATAGCTTTTTCGAGTCTTCTTTTGGGCTCAAAAATCCCTGGGGTGTCAAATAAAACGAGCTGAACATCATCGAGCGTTACTATACCCGTGATTATTGAACGGGTAGTTTGTACTTTTGGTGTAACTATGGAAAGTTTCTGACCAATAATTCGATTGAGTAGAGTGGATTTACCGGCGTTGGGTTTTCCTACTATACAGACTGAAAGAGACTTTTTCATGTATTATTTCTTCAAACTATTCAGCGATTTCCTCGCTGCTTCTTTTTCAGCCTCTTTAATTGACTTACCAGTGGCTATTTCTTTATGCTTTCCAACCGTAACTTGCACAGTAAACTCCGGAGCATGAACTGGGCCTTCTTTGTTAATTACTTCGTAAAAGGGCGTGCCATGATTTTTATGCTGCATCCATTCTTGCAAAGATGACTTTGGATCAATCGCACTAAAATCTACATTTTCTATATATTTAAACCATAAATTTTGAACTATTGTTCTTACCTGATGGATATCACTATCGAGATATATCGCAGCAAGCAGAGCTTCCATAACATTTTCGATATTATTTTGATTAGTTTTGCCTCCAGATTTTTCTTCGCCAGAAGTCATCACAATATATTCAGCAAGATCAAGTGTTTCAGCTACTTTTACTATAGTTTCCCGCGACACAACATAGGCTTTGATTTTTGCAATGCTCCCCTCTTCATAAAAAGTAAAATTATTGAAAATCATTTCGGTAATGAGGAAGCCCAAAATAGAATCGCCGAGCAACTCAAGCCGTTCATAATCAGCAATTGTATTATCTTGCTGCTTTAGAGACGGATGACTCAAAGCTTCGTTTACTAAAGCGAGATTTTTGAATTTGTATTTAAGAGCATCTTCAAGCCCAGCAATATGTTTTGCAGAATTAATCATTTACTCGTGTCTGTTTCATATAAACTATTAAAAAATCTGCTAAATCTTATTGACATAAACCAAGTACCGACTCTTTTAATCTGTCCAAAAAAACCTTCACTTGGATCCCATAGCACTTGTTTTGTTGAAAAAAGAACAAAACGCCCTTTAGCAATAAAATTTCTAAAAGGTACTGTGCCAAGTTGATACCTACTATCTCCAGAGTGATCCCTATTATCCCCTATAAAAAAATACCTACCTGGTTCGACTATATGTGGGCCAAAATTACTGTGATCAACAGTGATTTTGGTTGAAGGATATTTCATTTTATAAGAAAAATAACTAGAACCATTTGGTAATGTTTCTTTAAATTTTCTAAAATTTATACCTTCTTCATCTACATAATCGCCTACTTCCACCCTTGTAATAGGAGTATCATTTATATAAATAAGGTCATCGATAATT
The DNA here is from genome assembly GCA_945907105.1 of Rickettsia typhi. Taxonomy (GTDB): domain Bacteria; phylum Pseudomonadota; class Alphaproteobacteria; order Rickettsiales; family Rickettsiaceae; genus Megaera_A. The sequence continues at coordinate 7,334 of CAMDSB010000024.1, forward strand.
TGTATTTTATCACCTGGTAACCCGAATAATCTCTTTATATATCGTTCTTCCATATCATGTGGTGGACGCATAATAATTACATCGCCACGTTCTGGTACATTTGCAAGTATACGATCTTCAAATATATCAGGATTAAATGGAAAAGAATAGATACTATAACCATAACTATATTTAGTAGAAAAAATATAGTCTCCTTCTAAGATTGTCGCCTTCATTGAGCCAGTAGGAACGTAAAAAAGTTCCAAAACAAAAATTCTAACCCCTAGGGCTAAAGCAATGACAAATAATAAGGATAGTACTTCAGAGCTGAGCGATTTTGAGTCGGTATGATTAGAAGTTTCTTGTTCAGTCAATTTAGATCCTTTGATTTTAAGTTATTATTTAGAAAAAAGTAAATTCTTGCGTTATACTAGCTTCCAAAATAAAATTAATCCATATTTTTATGCTAATTAACAATAATTTCACCTCACCAAATTGTAGTGATAGGACAAAAGCAATTGAATATATAATTGTTCATTTTACCGAAATGCTATTTGATGCAGCTTTATCTAGATTAATTAATAAAGAATCAGAAGTAAGTGCTCATTACCTAATTAAAGAAAATGGAGAAATATTCCAACTTGTTGCAGATGATAAAATCGCTTGGCATGCCGGGAAAAGCTTTTGGAAAGGAGAGTCAGCTCTTAATCAAAACTCTATAGGAATAGAGCTAGATAATTTAGGTAACAATGCATTTTCTCAAGAACAAATCAATTCTTGTCTTAGCATTAGTAAAATACTAGTAGAAAAATATGATATCCCATTAGTAAATTTTATTGGACACTCTGATGTAGCCCCTGATAGAAAAATCGACCCCGGTATATTTTTTGATTGGAAATTCTTTGCTAATAATAATCTTGGGCTTTGGCATGATATATCTGAATTAGAATATTTAGAATACAAGGAACTATACCGCTTTGGTGATAAAGGCAACAGGATAAAAAAACTACAAAACAATCTTACTCAGCTTGGTTATAAAATAGAAGACACTGGAGAGTTTGATATGCAGACAAATTATGTAATTCGTGCCTTTCAGTCAAAATTTTATCCTCAACTTATTCTCAAGAAAGGCATTGGTTTCTTCAACAACTTCGGATCAATATATAGCTGGGACTCTATTTCTGAGGAGATTCTAACTCGGCTACTTCTCAAATCTCATTCAAAGTAAATTCTTGTTGCTCACTTAGCTTATTTGTTATATGATCTGCCACTCTTGATCTTTATAAAAATTAAGAACAAGAAATTCACACGCATAAGCTTTGTTAGTCTGCTTTAGCAGGTCTTTAGTTTGTGCGGAGGTATAACTAACAAAAAAACAGGAGATATATAATGTCTAACTTGCCTAAAGTTAGCGTCGCTGATTTGCTAGACGCTGGTATCCATTTTGGTCACAAAACTTCACGCTGGAATCCTAAAATGGCTCCGTATATTTATGGCGTCAGAGATAAGGTTCATATTATTGACTTACAACAAACAGTACCCTTAATGCAAATCGGGCTGCAAAAAATTTATGAAACCGTAAAAAATAACGGCAAAGTGCTATTTGTAAGTAGCAAGGTTCAGGCAACTGAATTGGTTGCTGAATATGCTGAGAAATGTGGTCAATTCTATGTTAATAATAGATGGCTTGGAGGTATGCTTACTAATTGGAGTACAATCTCAAAATCTATCAAGAAGCTTGATCACATAGAAAAAGTCCTTGAAGATGAAGAGCTGATGGCAACTTATACAAAGAAAGAAATTCTTGATTTTAGCCGAAAAAGAGGCAAATTATTAAAGTCACTATCTGGTATCAGAAAAATTGGCGGACGCCCAGATTTATTAGTTGTTATTGATACAAATAAAGAACATCTGGCTATTAGTGAAGCCGTAAAGCTTGGTGTACCGATTGTCGCAGTAGTTGATAGTAACTCTGACCCGGACAATATCAATTACCCAATTCCTGGGAACGATGATGCTATTAGATCAATTAGATTATATTGTAGTCTTTTTGCTGATGCAGCCCTTGCTGGTATACAAGATGCTCTAGCTGATTCTGGAGCAGATGTTGGATTAACAAATAAAGTTACTAAAGAAAATAAGACTCTTGATGGAGTAACAAAATTAGAAAAAGCAGCTAAAGTTTCTAAGGCTAGACCAAAAGTTGAAGTGTCTGAAAAAAAACTTACAGCAACAACGCCTAAAAAAGAACCTAAAGCTTAATTACAATTGAATTCATGGAGATGATAAATGTCTATATCAGCATCACTAGTTAAAGAATTAAGAGAAAAAACCGGCGCTGGCATGATGGATTGCAAAAAGGCGCTAGTAGAAAAGAATGGCGATTTTGAAGCCGCAGTTGATTGGCTTCGGACTAAAGGCTTGGCTGCAGCTGCAAAAAAAGCTGACAGAGTTGCGGCGGAAGGCTTAACCGCCGTTTGTGTAAAAGGCACGCAAGGAGCAGCAATTGAAATTAATTCTGAAACAGATTTTGTATCAAGAAACGAAGTTTTTCAGAATTTGGTCAAAACAGTGGCACAGCTAGCAATAGGTCTAGATAATATTGATTCACTAAAAGCAGCCAAAACTAAATCAGGAAATTCAGTTGAAGAAGAAATAGCAAATAACGTTGCAACAATTGGTGAAAACCTGAGCTTACGCCGTATGCAAACTCTTTCTGTAAAAGATGGAGTAATCGCGTCCTATATACATAATAGTTCTGCTGAAAATATGGGTATGATTTCAGTACTGGTTGCTCTAGAATCCACTGGGGATAAAACCAAGCTTATGGAAATGGGCAAACAAATTGCGATGCATGTTGCCGCCAGTAAGCCACAAACTCTTAATAAAGAGGGCGTAAGCCAAGATATGATTCAAAGAGAAAAGGACATATTTACAGAGCAATCGAGAGCTTCTGGTAAACCAGATAATATCATAGAGAAAATGATCGAAGGTAGAATTCGTAAATTCTTAGAAGAAATAGTTCTATTGGATCAAATTTTTGTTATTGATGGTAAAACTAAGATTTCTGATGTTGTTGCTGCACTAGCAAAAGAACTTGGAACTTCAGTTGAATTAAAATCATATGTCAGATTTGAAAGAGGCGAAGGTATAGAGAAAGAAGAAAAAAACTTTGCTGATGAAGTGGCAGCAGTAGTTGGGCACTAATTTATATTCAATTTTTTACTAAAAACCTGTCTTCATAAATTTATTATGTATAATTTCTACCTAATATTTTATGAAGATTGGGTTCTACGATTATAACAAATTTAAAAAAGAATTGGCCACGCCATTGCTCAAAATCAGTATGAATAAGTTGCAAAAATTGTTGAAGATAGACAAATAAAGACTGTAAAATTATTAATATAACGTTATGAGTCATAAAAAATTAAGTATGCTAAATGCGGCTATAAAGCACTTTGACTTGTACTATTTTTTGTCCAAGCAAGATTTGCAAAACAGATTTAGGCGATCCTATCTCGGAATTGGATGGTTAGTAGTACAGCAATTGATGTTTGCTTTAATTGCCAGCGTAGTGTGGTCAAGAATGTTTGCTGTTGATACCTCTACATTCATTCCATTTTTGGTTGTAGGTATTGCGATTTGGGGATTCATTGTCGCCTCCATGGTCGAAAGCTGCAGTATTTTTACCCAGGCACGTGGGTATATAAAGCAGTTTCCTCTACCTCAATCAGTATTTATTTTTCGCTCATTACTCACAAACGCATATTACCTTATGATCGGCTTAATAACAGCTTTGGTTGTCTTTATTGCTTTTAACAAATTTAGCATCTTTGGAATACTATATGCTATTCCTGGGTTACTGATTTTGTTAGCTTATTTCTACGCGGCAAGTGGTACCATGGCCTATCTAGGACTGCGTTACCGAGATTTTCAACACGCATTGACAGGACTTTTTTCATTGTTGTTTATTGTCACCCCAGTAATATTTCCCCCGGAAATTTTAATAAAAAAGGGAATTAGTATAGTTGTTTACATGAATCCTTTTGCTTCCCTAATTGAAGTCGTAAGATATCCAATTATTAATGCAGGATTTGCCGGGTTAACTCAATATGCCATAGCTATTGGTTTTACAAGCTTCTTGCTTATTTTTCAAATTATTCTAGCAAAAAGATGGGGGCGGCTTGTGCCGTTTTGGGTATGAACGCAGTTGAATTACATAGTGTAGAAGTAGATTATTATCTGGATAGTGACGATGCATATAGCATTAAAAATGCGTTATTAAATTTTTATGCCAAGGCACAAAGACCTACTGCTAAAACTTTCAGAGCCTTAGATAAATTATCTTTTTCTGTAAAAAAGGGTGAAAAATTAGGAATCATAGGATTAAATGGGGCTGGTAAAACAACATTGCTTAGAACAATAGCTGGTATTTTTCACCCCTCAAAAGGCAAAGTAGTAGTTGATGGTAGGGTATCACCATTGCTTGATTTCCATACAGGATTTGAAGATCATTTAACTGGTATTGAAAACATTATGATAAGACTAATGTTTCTTGGTATAAGCAAAGCCGAAGCAGAAAAAAAAATACCTGAAATAATTGAATTTTCTGAGTTAGGTGATTTTATCCATCAGCCTATCAGAACCTATTCTACAGGAATGAATCTTAGACTGGCTTTTGCCACTTCTACATCAATCGAACCAGAGATTTTAGTAGCCGATGAAGTAATGGGTACAGGTGATGCACAATTTGCAGCGAAAGCAAAAAAAAGACTAGAGGAGTTTTTATCTCGAGATTGCACTCTGATTTTAAGCTCACATTCCATGGAGCTAGTTCGCGATTTTTGTAAACGAATCATTTGGTTGCAGCATGGCAAAATAGTTGCTGATGGACCTACAGCTGAAGTAATAGAAAAATACGAAAGAAATATTCTAGGGTTTAGTATATAAATTTACTGTATTATTTTATAAAAACTCAATCACCCTGCATAACAATTTTAAGGCAATTTATTGTGATAATTCTCGTAAATCTTTTTCTTCAAGATAAAAACAAGCTGGCATATTAACCTTGGCCACAAAATCTCCTTCAGCACGGACGAACAGGTTAATCAAGCTATTATTCTTAGTTTTGTTAATCTTTTGCTGCAAAACACTTAGTATAAACTCAAGCTCATCTTTGTTTTCGGGATAAAGGTTAATTTCATGGCAAACTCCCTGCAACTCGGAATCAATAGTGGCAAAACGACTAGCAGTCAAACGTAAGCCTCCTTTATCTTTAAGGACATCGCAAGTTACTACAACTTGTTCTTTGACATTGATTAGATTAGCATAATTTTTGAAGACATCATCATTGTAAATTGTAACTTCAAAAATACCATCTGGATCTGATAATATTAGAGTTACAAATCTGCCTCTTTGAGACATACGAGCATCTTTTTTGGTGATTACACCCGCTAATTTGTATTGATAAGATCCTTCTGGCAAAGCTTCTTTTATATAGTTAGAATTTTTAATACCGCATTTTTCTAGCGAATCCATTACACCAGATAAAGGGTGGTTTTTCAAAAATAGACCTAATACATCAAATTCGAAAAATGCCATATCAGCACTAGGAAACTCATCCGCACTCACTAGCACATCGGAACTAACAGCCTCAACCGAAATAAGACTAAATTGATTAGATTTTTGCTCTAGATGGTATGATGCACAATATGCAAGAATTTTAGGAACACTTTGGATCAAAGCATTGCGATTAGAATGTAATTTATCAAAACAACCAGCTTTAACAATATTTTCCAGTAACCGCCTATTAATTATTTTTGGATCAATCCTTTCTGCAAAATCTATTATTGACTTAAAATCTCCATTATTTGATCTTTCTTGTACAACCATTTTACCAAAAGTGCTCGTTACATTTTTAATTGCTCCAAAGGCAAAGATTATAGCTCTTTCTTCTCCATTATACTCAATACTAAATAAACCATCAGACTTATTAATATCTGGCGAGATTACTTTAATATGAAACATTTTTGCTTCCTGCAAAAATATGCTCATTTTATCACTGTTATCAATATCTAAATTCAATGAAGCTACTAAAAATTCAGTGGGGAAATTAGCTTTTAAATAAGCAGTTTGATAAGAAATAACACCATATGCTGAAGCATGAGCTTTATTGAAACCATAACCGGCAAACTTTGCTACTGTGGTAAAGATTGATTTAGCCTGGTTGGCAGCGACATTGTTGCTAACAGCGCCACTGACAAAAATCTCTTCTTGCGCATCCATTTCACTTTTAACTTTTTTACCCATCGCACGACGAAGTAAATCAGCTGATCCTAAGCTATATCCAGCAAGAACCCTAGCAATTTCCATCACTTGCTCTTGATATACTATTACTCCATAAGTAAATTTCAATATAGGCTCCAGCAACGGATGCAAATAATCTACTTCTTGAAGCCCATGCTTACAAGCAATAAAAGTTGGTATATTATCCATAGGTCCAGGACGATATAGAGCACCTAGTGCAATTATATCATGAATATTATCTGGCCCAAGCTTTCTAAGAGCATTTTTCATTCCTACACTTTCAAACTGGAATACTCCAGTGCTTAAACCATGAGCCAGCATTTCATAAGTTGCTTTATCATCATATGGAAGAGTATCAATATCAATTTTAATGCCTCTGTTTTCAAGTAAACCAAGGGTTTTGGTAATTACCGTAAGAGTCTGTAGTCCCAGAAGGTCAATTTTTACAAGTCCAGCTGCTTCAGCATATTTCATTGAATATTGCACCACTAGCATATCAGAATTAATATCCTTATAAACTGGAACTATTTTTGTAAGATCCTGATTTGCTATAACAATACCAGCAGCATGAGTTGATGAGTGCCTATGTAATCCTTCCAAGACCAGAGAGGTAGATAATACTTGTTTTATTAACTCATTATCACCCTCAATAGTATATAAACCGTTACCAGCAGCCGCTGCTTTAAGCTCAGCCACATCATCAATTGCTTGACTTAAAGTAACTGGGTTAACAGCATTAAATGGTACCAATTCGGTTAAATATTCCGCGGTTCTGTAATTTAAGCCAAGGACTCTTGAGACATCCTTAATTACCGCTTTCGCCTGCATTTTACCAAAGGTAATTATTTGTCCAACTCTTTCATCTCCATATTTAGAGCGAACATATGAAATTACTTCCTCCCTTCTCTCCTGACAAAAATCGATATCAAAATCTGGCATAGAGATTCTCTCGGGATTAAGAAATCTCTCAAAAAGTAGACCAAATTTGATAGGATCCAAGTCTGTAATCTGTAACAGCCAAGCTACAACTGATCCAGCCCCGGATCCTCTACCAGGCCCAACTGCAATACCATTTGCTTTACTCCATTTAATAAAGTCAGAAACTATTAGAAAATATCCGGAAAAGTTCATTGTACAAATAATATTAAGCTCATACTCAAGTCGTTGTATATATTGCTGCTTTATTTCTTCTTGCTCACTAAGGTCAATTTTTTCCTTAATAAATTTCTGATTTAGCCTAAACTCTAACCCATCGCTCACATGCCTACGTAACAGTTCCTCTTCCGACAATGTTCCATCAGAAAAATTCGGTAAACACGGTGGGCGAGTTTCTGCCATAACATAACAACGAGTTGCTAAATGCACCGTATTTTCGATTGCTTCTGGTAGATCTTTAAATAATTCCACCATTTCATCAACGCTTTTAAAATAGCATTGGTTGCTAACACGTTTACGCTTTTGTTCTTCACGCACAACTGATTGAGAAATGCATAGTAACACATCATGAGCTTCATGCATTGATATGTCTGTAAACACTACGTGATTTGTTGCTAATAAAGGAATTTCAAGCTGACTTGCTATCTTAAGGTACTCTGATTCAATTTGTTTCTCTTTTGCATAACCATGGCGCATTATTTCAAAGTAAAATCGATCTCCAAATATCTCTTTTAGTTTTTTAGCAGCATAAACCGCCGCTTCTCTAGAATTTTCCAATAACAATCTACCTATGACGCCATCAGCATAAGCCGATAAAACAATCAATCCATCACTATGCTCGGACAAATCTGCAAATGTAATATGATTGCAAATTGATCGATCATTCTTGGTATATATAAAACTTGCAAGTTGTAGTAAATTGAGATAACCCTTCTTATCTTTGGCAATGAGCAAAAGCTCAGCAAAATCCTTTTTACCTTTATTGCTAAAAAGGATGTTTAGTATTATTCCGTGAATCGGTTGAATTTTTGACTCCACTGCTGCCATAGCAAATTCTAGAGATGCAAATAAATTATTCCTATCTGCTAGACAAACACTTGTCATTTTATTACTCGCTGTAAGCCTAATTATGTCGTCAATTTTTAGAGAACTCTCAAGCAACGAATATGAACTCTGAGTTCTAAAATGAATATATTTGAGATTTTCAGACAAGTTAGTTTCCACTTTTCCGGCCTACTGAATAGTATTTAAAACCATTTCTCTCTAACTCATTGGCATCTAAAATATTACGCAAATCTATAATTATTGGAAACTTTAGCAAAGCTTTTACTTTAATCAGGTCCATTGCCTTAAACTCTTCCCACTCAGTAGCAATAATAATTGCATCAGCCTGCTTTATTGCCTCCATCATAGAATGTGCACATTCTAATTTTTTAAAATATTTCGGCACATTTACCATCCCTTCTGGGTCATAGGCCACAACGCGTACATCAAATTCCTGTAACTTATGAATCAAATCTACTGCTGGACTGCTTCTTAGGTCATCTGTTCCAGCTTTATAAGTCAAGCCAAGTATAGCTAATTTCTTACCAGTAATAGTTCCTCCAATGGCTGCAATGATTTTTTTAATCATGGCATTGGGTCTATTACTATTAGCTTGAATTACCGCGTCTAGTACTAGAAAATCAGAATCCACTTTTTGAGACAGCTTTTGTAACGCAAGAATATCTTTTGGGAAACATGACCCTCCAAATCCAGGCCCAGCTTTTAAGAAGCTTTCGCCTATTCTTTTATCTAGCCCAACTCCTCTTGCAAGCGTCTTGATATCCGCCCCCACGACTTCACATAAATCAGCCATTTCATTAATAAAGGCAATTTTATTTGCCAAAAATGTATTAGATGCATATTTAATAAGTTCAGAGGTCGTTAAATCCGTTTCAACAATGGCGATTCCCTCATTTATCATAGGTGCATAAACTGCGTGCATAGTATCCAAAGCCTCAAGTGATGAGGTCCCTATAACTATTCTATCTGGGTGCAAAAAATCATTAATAGCACATCCTTCACGCAAAAACTCGGGATTGGAAACTACTACATTACTAAAACCATTATTAATAATAAATGCCTGTATTGCCGAGCAAGTCCCCGGAGGTACAGTTGATTTTATCACAATAACACAATGGGGATCCACATGCTTGCAAACTTCAGCGACAGCAGCAAAGATACCGCTTAGATCAGCATCACCATCATTTTTAGGGGGAGTACCAACAGTAATAAATACACACTCGGAGTCTTTTATTAAACTATCATATCCATGTACAAAACTTAAACACTCTGTATTAGCATATTTATCAATATATTCATCAAGCCCTGGTTCAAAAATTGGTGTTTTTTTACCTTTAAGCATTTGTATCTTATCTTTATCAAGATCAAGACATATTACATCATGCCCCACATGACTCATCATCACACCCGATACAAGACCAACATAGCCCGTTCCAACAAAAGTTATTCGCATAAGAATTGATTGTAGTTTAAGTCGTTACAGATTAACTTAAAAACAAAAAAAGTAAAATTAAAACTCCAAATATTATTAGTATTTCTACTTTTAAAGCCCACGCTCGAATCTAAAAACGGGTATCATTGATATAGGTAGTGTCGCAAATTTTTCTAATCTAGTTTTTGGATACCATTATACTTTAAAAATTGACCCTAGTTTGTATAGAACCAGCATGTGAATAATATTTCTTACCTAATGCTAGATCATACCCAACACTGAGATCAAAACTTTGTATTTTTGATATTTTCACCGAAGTCCCAATTTTATAAAGTGTTTTGGA
>CAMDSB010000025.1 GCA_945907105.1 Rickettsia typhi
TACTTCTAGTAGAAATACTTTACATATAATTATATTGTTGATAGCATTGAGTATAATTAATTTAATGAAGAAAATTATGCCTCATACACCAAATTTAAATGATCTAAAAAGGGAAGCGATTTACAAAGCACAACAAGCTAAACATACACTCGAGAAAACAAAAAGAGAGGGTGTGCGCGGAGTAAAAGATCTTTTAAATCCTCCTTCTACTATGACAGAAGTTGAACGTTTCTTTGAGGATACATGGAAAGATGACATAAAACCAGCAGCAGCAAAACTCAACGTAAACATTAAACGTGAGATGAGCGAACTAGGTAAGGACATAAGCGAATTGTTACATAGTAACAAATCAACAGCCGCTATTGCTACAAGCTTTAGTGATTTATCCAAAAAAATATCAAATAACCCAGTCATGAAAGCATTAGGCGATTTTTGCAGCAAAATGGGGAATTTAGTTAGTTCACTAGCTGGTACAGACAAAGATCGAACAAAAGCGTGGGAAGCTGTAAAAAAAGCAACTGTAAAAGTTGGAACTGAAATTAAAAAAGCTGTTGGAGTTGAAAAATCCAGTGGTTTTGCTAGATAGACCCAAAGGAAAATGGTGTTTTTCGAAATAATTTAGCAGAATAGTTTTAATTATATTGACAAAATAAGGCCACTGTCCACTCACTATACTGGCTCAAGGATAAGAAGTTTAGGCCTATTTTTAACACATCTTTTGTCCATTATGAACCTTAGGATCTACGGTAATTAAACATATTCCACCATTTTCATCTGCAAAACCAACAAGCAGAAACTGTGATAAAAAACCGGCAATATTCTTCTCCCCTAAGTTAACGCATCCAACAACTTGTCTGCCGACAAGCGTTTCAATAGTATAATACTTCGTTACTTGAGCTGACGTTTGAAGTATGCCTATCTCCGATCCAAAATCAACCCAAACCTTAAAAGCGGGTTTTTTCGCACGAGCAAATTCTTCAGCCTTTATAATTGTACCAGAACATAAATTCACTTTTTCAAATTCTTCATATGTAATGTTTTTCATTTCGTTTTCTCTTCCATTTGTTTTTTTATTTATCCGGTGTAGGGTTTACTCTGTATTCAATAGTTATCATAATATTTTACCGACTGGAACATCATTTGGATCAGATTCATGGTCCTCTGGATCATTAAATGGCATTTCTGTATAGCCGTTTTTGAGATAGAATATTAGACTGCTTTTCCTAGACTCAGCCTGAATGCTTTTAACCCCTAAACTTTTTAGCCATTTTTCACTTAAAGCCAAAAATTTACTTCCTGCATTTTTGTTACGCCTATCTTCATCAATAACGATAATCCGTATTGCGGCTCTATGGTCCGACCAAAACTGAATATGGGTGTAACCAATGATCTCTGTGCCTTGATATAAAACTAAATGAGCATGCTCAGAATGGTTAAACGTCCATGTATAGGGATCATCAATGCCATAAGGGCCAAAGAAATATTTATCCCGAAAATATCTAGCCGAATCCCATTCTGCAGTGTGCGTGCAGAGCAGAAATCTTATGCGATTAAAGCCAGACTTCTTTAATATATTTTGAATAAAACCATGCTTTCCCAAGGTATACCCCCTGTAAATAAAACAGTTTTTCTCATGGTTTGAATCTTCTGCAATCAGTTTATATTTAAGCAGAGCATATTCATCTCTAGCATCAGGACTCCCGCGCAAATGATCCCTGAACACAATATTCGCCTCAATCTCAGGATCATTTCCTTCAAAAATATGAAGATTGATATTTCTATTAGTTGTTCTTATTGTAAAGCACTTTCGCAGAGGAATATTAAAACCCCCCCTATATTTGTATCCTATAGTTTCCAATTGCGATTGGTTAAAAAATAAATCTCGCACGACCATAATAATATCAATCTTAGGTTTTGCAGCTAATCCAGGTATGGCCGTTGATCCGACATGATGGAGAGCAATGCAGTTATCAGCTAATGCTTTTTTAATTCCGATTGCCTCGGACTCAAATACATTTGGCCAATTAGGATCATAAGGGAGGACTTGTATAGTTTTAATAATCTTCATGATAATCCTAAGCCTTCAAATATTTATAAGTATAACACAAAGCTCTCCCTATAAAGTATCCCGAAAATAATCCACTAATTGTGTTTTCAATGTAAGAATAATTAAGGTTTAAGTTAGGGTCTATAGACTTTAAGTAGCCAAAATAATATTTCACAATAAAAAAGGAAAGCAATATTAGAAGCGTCGCATAACTCCCTGGCACTTCAATTGATTGTGCATTTTTTATAATTTTTAATTTATTCCCTGCCTGTACAAAGAAACTTCCTATAGCGGCTAACATAATCACAAGACAAAACCCCACAGCATCCATCGATAGAAATGTTTTGTATTTGATAGCCAACAATACAAATGGAATTATAAAAAGATTGGGTAGATAAACAATTCTAGTTTTTGTACTCTTAATGCCCACAAATAATAAATATATTAATATAGCCCAGACATATAAGGGCGTGCCTTTAACAATTTGCAAACATTCACTCATAACTCTTTCCTCATAAAGAGACAACTTGATCCTTGCGCATACCCTAATCTCTCAAAATCCACCACATATCCCAATTTTTCATAGAATGATTTAGCACCCTGAAAACTCATTGAGGCAACCGTTGCCATGCTACATTTATTCTGAAGGCCATATTCATGCACAGCCTCCATTAATTTATGTCCTAAACCACTCCTGCGATGATCTGGATCCACCCATAATTGATCGGTATAGATACTGCCGAAAATAACACTGCCATTACAGCCGGCTATTATTTGATTATTCTCATCGCGCATAAAAAAAGAAAAAGAATAAGCTTCTCGAAATTCACGGGTCTCTGCGTTGATTTTTCGGGTTAAAAAATCGACATCAGTTGTACTTGGAAATAATGTGAATTCTATCTCTTGCACCATAGTTGGCTTCTCTAATAATGCTAGACGATAATCACCAATCTTTCTAAAGCCGATGGCAAGGTAAGCTTTTATTGCGGAGGGATTATCGGTAAATAATATTGCTTTATTTGTTCCCTTAAGTTTTTCTTGGTTTAAAGTATAGGCGAGGAGTAATCTTGCAAAGCCCTTATTTCGATATTCCGGAGGGGTCCAAACGGGACCTATTTGAACCATATCCCTAAAGCGGGCGTTGAAGGCGCTTAAAGCTACCGGGATTCCATCTAATAATAAAACCCAGCTATCATTTTTCTTAAGGCGTCGATTCCAATGTTCTTCAACCTTTTGTTCCACGGTTTCATCATTCGAGGCGCCTAATGCCTCGATATCATAGTTTTTCATCCATTGTATTAATAGCCTCTTGGGGATATCTTGCGCAGCGACCACACTCATGTTGCTCGACATACTAAACTCATTTAAAGCTTCCAAATTGATTTCATATAGCCCTTCATTACTATTGATACTGAAACAGGCCCTTGTAAATCCTAGGTTTCGGAGTACACTCTCTGCTTGGATGTTAGGCCCTAAAATACCTGCTACTGGTCGCTTTATATTCTTTTTTAGATGCCATATAAGCTGCTCTAATATTGTATGATTAGATGCGTGCATCATGATATTGCCATTCCAATAGTGCACAATGACACCAAGCAACCGTTCTTCATGCTCGCCAGACTTATCAAAATAACAAAAATACTCGCCCTCAAAATCTCCGCCTTTATATTCAATTCCGGAGGCTTGAAGGTTACTGCCCATAAACATGCACTCTGCTTTGTGAAGAGATAAATATTCTTCTAGTTTCTTTACGTCTTCGTTTTTTAGCAGTCTTATGTTCATTTCTTAATGCCAATATAAATATCAAGTATCGCGTTGTTATGATCGCTACTTCGCTGGTCATAAACTTCAAAGTCGGCAATATAAGCCCTAGCTCCACCTAAATCTAATGCGCTCATTTTCCATATATTTTTCCACATATCGATGCAAACAACAGGCATTGGCCCTGGCTGATTAGTGAATTTTGCATAATCTTGGGCAGGTATTGTCAGCGTCTCAAATTCTTTATCTACCTTATCAAAAGAGGTTACTTCTTCCCCTATAAAATATGTGTAATCTCCGTTAAGATCACTTTGGTAATTCGTATAAGCACAGAAAGTTGTACCAGGATCTTTTCGGCCATTAATCCTTTCAGCCAATCCGTTATAAAAATATTTTTGAACTGTCGCTGCAATTATATTGGTTGAAGGATCCCCTTCAAATATATGAGCATTATTGGTTCTAGCGGTTATACCAACCAACTTTATTTCGGGTAATAGCGTCGTTGTTTTTTGCATAAAAATTACTTCTTAAATTTAATTAAACCTAATATTTTAACTATCGAAAATTCCTAAATAGTTGCTAGTATTTTTACCCGGGCCCCTCTATATAATAAACAACTCTAATGATGATGCAAATAGCAAATTACCTAGATTACTAATAGCAGTAGATTCTTAGAATGACATTAATTCGACTCAATCAATTCTACTATCTGCTTAAAATAGATTGCATCAGATCCATCTTCTAAGGCCCACACCCAACTAAGCACAGCTTGCACAAAACACCAATCCAGGATTCGACGCTCCGGTAATTTAAGCATTTCTGCAAAGCGCATTATTCGGTTATCAATTATTGCCTGAACATTACCGTGCTTTAGTAGTTCTGGTATGGGGTTACGAATAAAGGCCCCCACTTCGTAGGCTGGCTCACCGATTACACCCTTGGGATCAATCACTAGCCAATCATCACCATTTTGCAAAATATTATCATGGTGCAGATCCCCGTGGAGTAACACTTCATTTTCAGATGTTTTTAGCAAGTTATCACGCAAAACTCTTGCTTTTTGAATATATTTCGTGGGTATCCCCCAATCTTTATCTAAGACTGCAAGCCAATCTTTGATGTTAGGAAACGAGTGAGCACAAGGTATCGGAGCTTTATGCAGACGATTCATTATGTTTATGGCAATGCTTATAGCCTCATTGTCTTTTGTAGGAAAGTAGGATTTGAGTGAGATTCCTGAGATAACACGTATCTGCAATAGTAACCCGTCCTTTTCTGCAATCACATTAACAACGCCGAACCCCAAAAACGCCTTAAGCGCTCTAGCTTCCTGTTTTAAACCGTCAATATCCGGCCCCAATTTTAAAATAATAGGCTGATTGCCTCGAAATCCAGAAAATACATAATTGTAGCTTAAATCCTTAACTGGGTTTAAATTTGATAATCCATAAACCGTTCCTACTTGCGCGATAAGATTCGGCAAATCGGCTAACCATTGTTGCCCTTTTTCGCCATATAAATTAATGATGTTTTTTTCTAGCGCTTTCATAGCAGTCTTACAAATCATAGAAAAATTTATTATGCTCACACTATGCCAAGAATACAACAAGAACAAATGGAAATCTACTTGACTGAAATTCTGCACTAATATATAATGATGACCATGACATATCAAATTGAACATAATTTTACTCAAGTCCGAATGTACCTCTGATTTCACGAGGTACCGTTAAGCACGTCATCGATACACTCGTTTCTCACTTTTAATAATTCGTATTAACTGAAAAGATGTATCCATTATGGCAGTATTTACCAATTTTCTCCCTATCTTACTATTTGTAGTAATATTTTTTGGCTCAGGAGTGTATTACTCAATCCAAGGAATTGAGAACGCATTTTATCAAGTCCCTCCAACTTCTGCAATCCTGCCTTCGATAATAATCGCTTGGCTGATGAATAAAAGCGATACCAAAGGAACCATGACTAACTTCCTTAGCGGAGCAAGGCATCCGGACATCATCACGATGTGCATTATATTTCTGCTTGCTGGGGCTCTAAGTAGCGTTACAAAATCTATAGGCAGCGTTGAATCAACGGTAAACTTTACCCTTTCTGTTGCTCCTGAAAATCTTTTATTAATTGGGGTTTTTATAACTAGCGCCTTGATTTCGACTGCAATTGGCACTTCTATGGGCACAATTGCAGCACTCGCCAGCCTGGTCACTGAGCTAAGCATGCACGGTGCATTTGCAATTGAAATTGGGGCGGCAACTTTAGTGGGCGGCGCAATGTTTGGGGATAATATGTCTGTCATATCTGATACAACTATTGCTGCAGTTTCTTCCCAACATGCTAATTTAAAAGAAAAACTAAAGCTAAACATAAAAATTGCATTAGTTGCTTCTTTTGTAACAATTTGCATTTTATTATTTACGGATAACTCAGAAATTGATCTTATAGACCGACATTACTCCTTTCTATTAATTACACCTTACATATTACTGGTGTTCATAGCCGGGTTAGGCATAAACGTGTTTATAGTGATGACCATAGCATTATGTTTTTCAGGTCTAGTTGGTATAATCTTTGGTTCCTACACCATTCTTGCTTTTGCTCAAGACATCTCCAGCGGATTTAGTGATATGAACGAGATCATGTTACTTTCAATTCTAATTGGCGGACTTTCTGGACTTTCAAACCATAACCCAAAAGAACTTGCAGAAAAAATCTCTAACCTTCTTCCAAAAAATGCTGGCAAACGTTCTGCTGAATTGGTAATCGCTGCACTAGCCTCGCTTTTTGATATTTTACTTGCCAACAATACCATTGCCATTATTTTCTCAGGCTCCATAGCAAAAGAATTAGCAAAAAAATATGGAATTAAACCTCACGAAAGTGCTGCTTGGCTTGATATTTTTTCCTGCGTATTACAAGGAATCATACCCTACGGCGCCCAAATTCTTCTTGTATGCGCAATAGCCAATGTATCGCCGCTGGATGTAATAGGTAAAGTATATTATTGCTACATATTAGCATTTGTAACAATAATGTATATTATGTTTCGTAAACAATAGCACCAATATAAAGAAACCTGCTATCTCTTATCCATAGTTTATAGGTTAACTATCTCTCAAGATGGCGCTAAATTTTTGCTCTATGCCTTTTATTATTTTCTTATTTATTTCAACAATATCCACTTCAGTTAATGTTTTGCTATCATCTTGAATATTAACTGACAAAGCGACAGATTTTTTGCCCGCTTCTATCTTTTCTCCACTATAAATATCGAATAACTCGACGGCTCTGACTAGCTTCTTATCCACGCCCCTGATAAAATTTAATAAATCAGCTACAGGCAAGGATTGATCTACTATAAAAGCATAATCTCTAGTAATCATTTGATAGTCTGAGGTGATGTATTCAGATCTTTTGCCATATCTTTCTTTGCTAAAAGGTAGGTCGTTAATGTTTAACTCAAAAGCAAATATATCTGGGTCAATATCAAATTTCTGTAAAATCATTGGATGAATTTGCCCGAAATAAGCCAAAATGTTTTTACCAAGGCAAACACTACCACATCTTGTTGGATGATAATATGATGGCGCCCAGGGTTTGATCTGACATTTATCGATATCAAGGCCTATGGAATTAAGAATCCTCGCTATATCTGCCTTAATATCAAAAACATCATATACTCTCCTATCACCATGGCTATTCTTACTTGCAGTATGACCAGTTCTTATAGCACACGCATTATTGATCACACGATCGCTAGTATCTTGGAAAATAGGCCCTACTTCAAATAGGGATATATTATGAAAAGACCTATTCAAGTTATTACGACAACTTGCTAAAAGATTAGGCAGTATTGATGGCCGCATATAGTCAAGATCTGAGCTGATTGGGTTTTGCAAAGTAAGCTCCTCCTTTACAGGCGCAAAATACTGAGCTTTGTTACTATCCATGAATGACCAAGTAACAACTTCCGTATAACCACAGATCGCAAGTAGACGCTTGATATCTGATAATCTTCTTTGATCAGATGGAATGATTTTTGATGTATTCACAAAAGGCAGCGGGGTTTCCGGAATATTATCGTAGCCATAGATCCTAACAATTTCTTCAACGATATCCTCTTTAATCGACACGTCATAGCGCCAACTTGGTATAGTGATCTCAATTGACCTACCTTCATCAGTACATATAAAACCTAATTTTTCTAAAATACTCGAAACCTGGTTAATATCTAAACTAATATTTGTCTTCAATTTTAAAAAATCCAGTGGGAAATTTATTTTCCTGATAGGCAGCGTTGCAGCACCTATCACTTTCACCTTTGAAGCTACTCCCCCACAAATATCCATAATCAAATGCGTAGCTAGATCTAGAGCTTTCAGCCTGAATTCCCTATCAACATTACGCTCTAAACGGTATCTAGAGTCAGTGTCGACCATAAGACGTCGACCAGTTTTTGCTATATAATCAGTACCAAAATTGGCTACCTCTAGCAAAATACTAGTTGTATGTTCATTGCACGAACTATTTTGACCACCAATAATCCCACCTAAACATTGAATTTCTTTACTGTCTTTAATTACTATATCACCATTCTTTACAATATATTCCTTACCGTTCAAAGCAGCAAAGGAAACATCTGAACTTGACGTATCAATAGTTAACCCTCCTTCGATTTTACCCGCATCATATGCATGCATTGGCTGGCCAAAACTATAGGTGATATAATTCGTTACATCTACTAAAGCTGAAATAGAACCAATACCTATATTTTCCAGTAAATTCTTTAACCATACGGGTGATTCTTTGTTTTTGAGCTCTTTTATCTCTCGAAAAGCAAATAATGGACATGCCTTACTATCTTTTACTGTTAGACTATAGCTTGAGTCAAAAGTTTCGTTTATTGATGGAATATCTAATGTTTTTAACCGACCAATTCCTGATGCAGCAAGATCTCTAGCTATACCATATACACCCAGAGCATCCGCTCTGTTTGGCGTGATATTGATGTGAATGACAGGATCATCTGCTCCAAGATACGAAGCCACAGGGTCACCTATTACAGCATTATCATCTAGTTCTATTATCCCATCGCTATCTTTACTCAAAAGCAGCTCTTCGTATGAACACATCATACCACAGCTATCAACTCCTCGTATTTTTGATTCTTTTATCTTAAAATTTCCATTGGGTATTAGAGTACCAACTTTAGCAAGCACTACTTTGATACCAGCTCTAGCATTTGTGGCTCCACAAACAATCTGAACTATTGCAGATTTTGTTTGAACCTTACAAACCTGGAGTTTATCTGCGTCCGGATGCGCAGTAGTTTCCACGATTTGAGCCACCTCAAAAGAGGCCAAATCTTGAGTTTTATCTTCGATATTCTCTACTTCAAGACCAGTCATTGTTAAAGTATGAGCTATCTTCTCAAGCGAAGCTTCTGTATCCAAAAATCTCTTTAACCATGATAATGTAAATCTCATCTTGTTAAACCTCCTGCAAGTGTTGGTATATCAAGCGCTCGGAAATTATAATGATTAAGCCAACGCATATCTCCTTCAAAAAACTGACGTAAATCGCGAATACCGTATTTCAACATTGCAAAACGCTCTACGCCAAGGCCAAAAGCAAAACCTTGATATTCCTCTGGATCAACACCAACATTCTTAAGTACAGTAGGGTGAACCATGCCACAACCAAGCACCTCAAGCCATTTGTCATTTTTGTTCATTCTGATATCAACTTCAGCCGATGGTTCAGTAAATGGAAAAAAACTCGGTCTAAACTGAACTTCAATATCTGAGCGCTCAAAAAAGCTTCTGATAAAATCAATAATCACATATTTCAAATGTCCCATGTGAATATTCTTATCGATTACCATACCTTCAATTTGGTGAAACATAGGCGTATGAGTTAAATCAGAATCAGAACGATATGTCCTACCTGGCGCAATAAACCGATACGGGGGTTTTTCATTTTGCATTGTTCGCACCTGAATGGGCGAAGTATGCGTCCTGAGTAATTTAGTCTTATCATTGGTCTTCTTAAGGTAAAATGTATCATGCATCTGACGCGCTGGATGATTTTCATCAATATTAAGCGCAGTGAAATTATACCAATCATCTTCAATACTTGGACCATCTTTTATGTCGAAGCCATATTTGGCAAATACTTGTATTAGCTCTTCCATACATTGAGTTACAGGATGAATACTACCGCCAGCTGTTGGCCTTGCCGGTACTGTCAGATCTAACTTTTCAGATTCAAATCTAAGTGCTAATTCCGCTTGCTGTATAACCTCCCCTTGTTTATCTATCGCGACTTGTATCATCCCCCTGACATGGTTGATTTTCTGCCCCAACTCCTTACGCTCTTCTGGGAGCGCATTACCAAGCTTACTCATTTCTTGATTTATCAAACTTGATTTACCAAGAAATTCAACTTTACTATCTTGTAACTGACGAGAAGTTTTTGCAGTATCGATCTTTTTTAAAGCCGATTCCAATATTTTGTCCAACATAAACTCAACTTCTATGGTCTTTATTCTTAAATTATGGGGGAAGAATAGTCGATTTTATATACAAAAACAAGATAGGTGTGAATTTATTTAATGGAATTGTTAGCTAAAATTTGTTAAAATATCAATACTTATTTTTTAGTTCCAGACATTAACCAATAGCTTTCAGTGGCACATTGAAGAATTTTATCTCTCCTTTCTTTTTCGATTTTAGCCTCTAATATAGGACGAATATCCTTTAATCTTCTAAAAGGCAATCTTATGGTTTTATCCATATGATACAAATGGGGATATCTGCCAGGATTAAAATAAATATCATTGCCAGCTACTAGGCAAAATAATGTATTATCCTTGTATATACCATCTCCTTGAGGGTCTTTTTCGACTATCAAAGGATTCATTGAACTAAGCACAAAAAGTAGCTTTTGCAAAACATCTCCCTCAGTTCCATTCTCCACACTCATAACTATATCTCCTTCATAAACTATATTTCCTAAATAAAAAATACAGAGTTTTTTATGTTCTTTATATCATGGGTCAGGTCGCGATGCAACCTAAAGTTCATTTATGTTTGCAATAAATCTAATGTCATTTGTAATGCAATTTTACAAGCCTCTTGGCGTATATGCTCCCTATCACCTTTTAGGTGATAAGTGTAAGTTTGTACCTCACTATCATTGACAATGCCAAAACAAACCATACCCACTGGTTTACTTAAAGTTCCTCCCTCGGGACCAGCCACACCGGTAATTGACACTGCAATATTACTATTTGTAATTTTCTTGCATGCCAGAGCCATTTCTTTGGCCACAGGCTCAGAGACGGCGCCATACTCGGTCAAAGATTGCAAAGAAACCGATAATAATTTTACCTTTGCCTCGTTGCTATAGCTAACAATACCCGCAGTAAAATATGTAGAAGAACCTGCAATCGATGTCAGATAGGATGAAAGCATTCCTCCAGTACATGATTCTGCAACAGAAATAGTTTTGCCATTACTTGTAGATTTTATTTTTCTGACTAGTTCTATCATAAATTAGCTTGAGCTCGCTATAAGCGGATAAAAATCAAGTATAAAAAATACTAGCACATACTGCACTACGCTTGCAAATATCGCCGCAGCAATGTCATCTACCATAACTCCCATTGCACCTTTGATATTCTTATCGAGCCAATTGATCGGCCATGGCTTTAACGCGTCAAATAGCCTGAATAAAACAAAGGGCAAGACAAACAAAAAAACTATATCAATATGAGTAGCGTCAAAGTGTTCTGGTAATGAGGTAGCATAAGTAAGAACAACCGAAAAAGAGCATAATAAAATTGTTAGCATTTGGCCAACTACTTCATCAATGACTACCTCCCGGGGATCTTGGGCTTCCCTATCTTCAATATATATTGAGGTACAGTAAGTACCCACAATAAATAAAACGATAACTACAAGCAGCTCCAGCACAAATAACGCTATTATTTGCTGCTCTTGAAAGTTAAAACCCTCAATTGGAAAAACAATTTTGTTATTTAGGACAAAATACATTATCATGTAACACAGTGGAAACGCAGGTAGCGATCCAAAAGTGCCTGGGGCATACTTGATTTTGCCAATGAAAAATACCGTTGAAATAAGTTCTGCAATTTTTTTACGCATATTTATCATTTAAATTTAAATTTTATAGATGTATCATTGCAATAATTTTCAGAAAAATCAAAAAACAGTTGATCTTGATTTCAATAAAAATAAAGATGGTGCCCCAAAAGTACTAGCAGCTAGCATCAATAGCTGGTATTTACTAAACTAGAAGTTTGGCACAAAGTTTTAAACATAAAAATAAGAGATATTCATGGCAAAAGAAATTACCGATAATGATTTCCAGAAAGAAGTAATTGATTCAAAAGAACCTGTACTGATAGATTTCTGGGCAGAATGGTGCGGCCCATGCAAAATGCTT
Organism: Rickettsia typhi; assembly: GCA_945907105.1. Taxonomy (GTDB): domain Bacteria; phylum Pseudomonadota; class Alphaproteobacteria; order Rickettsiales; family Rickettsiaceae; genus Megaera_A. The sequence goes on from CAMDSB010000025.1 coordinate 12,293, forward strand.
GGTCCTATAATCGAGCAACTATCTGTTGAGATGAAGGATAAAATAAAAATAGTCAAGATGAATATTGATGAAAATCCTGAAGCTCCATCGTCTCTTGGTATCCGTAGTATTCCAACTATGGTGATATTCAAAGGAGGAAAACAAATTGCCACCAAAGTCGGGGCTCTTCCGAAGAACTCAATTAAAGATTGGATTGATTCATCTTTGTAATGCTTTTAAAGTTTGGCTTTATCTTCAAAGATTTAAACTCTCTGTCTGGACTTCAAAAACTGGACGAGACTTTTTTGCAATGGATTCAAGAACAGGATAATGAATTAGCTGCAAAACTAAAAGGGTATAGATTAATCGGATCCGGAACTATTGATTCAATTGCTCACTCTGAATTTTTTTTGCAACTTGCTCCTTTTGTCGATGATTTTATTGCAGAACTTTTTAACATCGAAAAAGAAACTCAAGACTTAAAGAAAAAACACGAAAAATTTGATCCAATTTATGAATGCAGACGGAAATTTGTTCAACGATACGCAGTCAAGCAATATCCAAAAGAAAACCTTGCAGGGCTTGATTTTGCAAAAATTACTACAAATATAAAGCAGCTAATTGGTGCTATTAGCGAGTTATCGCTTGCTAAATCCATTATGGAGTGGCAGAAGGATCCTGATACTCACCAAAATGAATTAACCATAGCAGCACAATATTGTGCATTTATGGTAGCGCTTGGTAGCTCTTTAACATTGTTTGATCTACCAAAGGCGGTGGACGTAAATAATCATCTTAGCAAACATAAGATAGATCTCTTAAGTAGAGAAATTTATTTAGGCTTTAACCATCGCGACCATTCCAATTCTCTAGGTAAAGCCTATGCTATGGCTAAATATTGTATATATTGTCATAAGCAAAAAAAAGATTCCTGTTCAAAAGGGCTTGAGCCTGAAAAAACTGGTTGCCCTTTGAAACAAAAAATCTCTGAAATGAATCTGCTAAAAAGCCAGGGATTGAGTATTGCTGCCTTATCAGTAATTGTCATTGATAACCCTCTAGTTGCTGCCACAGGTCACCGTATTTGCAATGATTGTATGAAAGCCTGTATATTCCAAAAACAAGACCCAGTAAACATTCCACTAGTCGAGTCAAACATTCTCGAGCAGGTACTGGGATTACCTTGGGGGGCAGAAATTTACCTGTTACTGACTAAATGGAATCCGCTAAATATTGATGCTCCACTCCCGCTCTCTTTAAGTGGCTATAGCGTACTAATTACTGGGATGGGGCCAGCTGGATTTGCTTTATCTCACTATTTATTAAATGAGGGCCATAAAGTAACAGCTATAGATGGGCTCAAAATATCTCCCCTTCATTTTGATATAAAAAAACCAATAAAGTACTGGCAAGAAATGACCATAGCTCTGTCAACTAAATTACCTCAAGGATTTGGTGGGGTAATGGAGTATGGCATTACTAATAGGTGGGATAAAAATAACTTAACCCTCGTCAGGCTCATTCTAGAAAGGCGAGAGAATTTTAATATACGTGGCGGAATAAGGCTTGGTAGCAACCTTACGGTCGAGCAAGCTTTTGAGCGTGGGTTTGACCATATTGCTCTATGCATAGGCACGGGTAAGCCTCGCTATGATAATTTGCCTGGCTATTTTGCTAAAGGGGTTCGGAGCGCAGCAGATTTTTTAATGAATCTACAACAAGGAGTAGCTTACCACAAAGACAGTAATGCAAAATTGCTAGTACGAGCTCCATTTGTAGTGATAGGTTGCGGGTTGACTGCCATTGATAGTGCAACTGAACTTATGCATTATTATCCGGTGATGGTAGAAAACTTCTTAGTAAATTGGGAGAGGTCAGAAGCTCCTCTAAAAAATCTAAACCCAGACGACCTAAGGATTGCTGAAGAGTTTATCAACCATGCACAACTATTTAGAAAAGCAGTAAACGATGCCGAGAAATTACGAATAATGCAAAGCCTTGGCGGGATTACTATTTGTTATCGTAAATCAATCAAAGAATCGCCGGCGTACAAATTAAACCCAGAAGAAATAGAGCATGCGCTAGCCTTAGGCATAAAATTTAAAGAAAATATTTCTCCAAAAGCAATCAGTACTGATGAATTCGGCTATACGAAATCTATAGAGTTTACTAACGGAACAGTAATTTCAGCCAAATCAGTACTCATTGCAATTGGTACAGATAATAATGAATTCCAAGATATTGATTATAACAAACATGGTATAAGTAGATTCGGAGATTGTAATCCCAAATATGCTGGCAGTGTTGTTCGTGCTCTTGCTAGCGCTAAAAATGCTTACAAAACAATCAGCCAAACTATGTCAAGGCACAAACCTAAACACTATACTGATCAAAGCGTTGACTTAAAGAGCACTATTGTCAAGGTCAATATATTATCCAAAGATATTGTTGAATTAATAGTGCATTCACCGCTGGCAGTACAAAATTTCAAACCAGGACAATTTTTTAAGTTACAGAATTACTCAAGCGACATCAACAAACTAATGGAACCACTTGCCCTAACTGGAGCCTATATTGATCGTCAAGAAAATACTATATCACTTATTATCCTTGAAATGGGAGCATCCAGTAAGCTATGCCGCAACCTTAAGGAACAAGATGAAATTATCCTGATGGGACCAAGTGGAACTCCTACAAAAATTGTTAAAAACAAAAATGTGGCTTTAGTTGGCGGAGGTCTTGGTAATGCAGTATTACTCGCCGTTGGCCAAGCCTTAAAGGCAAATAATTGTAATGTTACATATTTTGCTGGCTATAAAAAGCTGCAAGATCGATTCTATCATGAAAAAATAGAACAAGTTGCTCATCAAGTATTCTGGGCTTGTCAGGAAGATATTTTGAGCAAATCACGAGAGCATGACTTTTCCATAAAGGGTAATATTATCGATGCTATTAGATATGGTAAAAATACTGGCTCATTAGCTAAAATTGAGCATGTAATTTGTATTGGCTCAAACACAATGATGCAAACAGTTGCGGCAAAAAAAATAGAGCTGTTTGGTAGTGCCAGAATGATATGTAGTCTTAATTCGCCAATGCAATGCATGATGAAAGGAATTTGTGGTCAGTGCCTTCAAAAAGTTGACGATGAGCGAGGCTATATCTTTTCATGCGCTGCTCAAGATCAGGACTCTGATATTGTCGATTTTGAAGTACTAAGAGACCGGCTTGGAGCTAATTCTTTACTAGAAAAAATGATACTCTAATCTATGAATCGGCTCTTTTTTAAAGATTTATATTTTCTCTAATTTCAAGAAAAAACATAACTTAAATAAAATTATAAAAGATACAAATGAAAAAAGTATGTATAGTAAAAAAAGCGTCAATCATATAATTTATAACACATGTTACGATATCCTACGCTTGCAAAGTACTTAGTAATACTGTTTTGGAAACAGTTATTAATTACATCCACAATAATCTTGAGTATATTATTTATCTCAAACGCATTTGATATTTTGCAAAAATTTAAATCTGTTACTATTTCCCCAAGGGATTTCTGGTTACTAGTTTTATACAAAGTGCCTTATCTTTTTAACGAAGTTAGTGTTATGACATGCTTCATAACAACATTGTTATTTATTCAAAACCTTAGAAAGAACAACGAATTAATTATTATGTTAAGCAATGGAATAGCTCCGTGGAGAATATTCCTTATGCCAGTTATGGCTACTTTCTTTTTTGGCATTATCGTGGTAACTTTCATCAATCCTATGGGAGTATATGGATTAACAAAATACACGAAACTAGAAGCAACCGTTACAGGGGTAACCTCTGGTAATTTCATTATCTCTCCAACAGGAGCTTTCTTTTATGAAAAATACTTGGGTAATAACAGAATAATCCATGCAAAATCGATAATGGTAAATAGCAATACTCTTAACCGCGTAACGGTATTAGTGGTTGACGCACAAAATAATCTTATTCAACAAATTGACTCTGCTAAAGCTATTCTGGAATCAGGAACATTTATTCTCTCCGAAGCAACCATTATATCACATGGGCGTACATCAACCGTTGCTAAAGTTGAGTTGCCAACTAATCTGTCCATAAAGAAACTGATCTTGCAATTCAATCCGCCCCAAATGATTCCGCTCTGGAACTTAAAAAATTCAATTAATAAATTTTTAGAATCTGGACTGGCTGTTACACGTTACCAACTATATTATTATAAGCAGCTATTAAAGCCACTAGCAATGGTTGCTTTATCTTTAGTGGCATGTTGGTTCATAAGCCTGAACACTAGAGATAAGTCCAACTCAACCACCTTAGTATTAGCTTTACTTGTGGGTATTGGCTCTTATTTCTTTCTTGAAATAGCTCTTCGCATTCTTGCTTACAGTGGATTTTCTCCATTTTTAGCAAGTTTATTGCCAATAATAGTTATAATTCTGATTAGTAATTT
>CAMDSB010000026.1 GCA_945907105.1 Rickettsia typhi
GTTTTTTCATTGTGCAGATGGATCAAAATTTAGTATTTTAGTCATAATTGTGGAGAAATTCTCTTCAGGAACAGGCTTCTTCTTTACGTACCAATCATATAAATCAGCATCATTTTGTTCTAGAATATGTTCAAAAATTTTTAGTTCGTTATCAGTCATTTTTTCTATATTTTTCTTGGCAAAATGGCCAATAATTAAGTCCGTTTCTTTGCAGCCTCGATTACAACTTTGATAAAGCAATTTTTTGATAAATTGATCTCTGTTTTTGATATTCATGATTTATCACCTTGCAAAAAAAAAATATGGTAATATTATTGTCCTAAGCAGTTAAAAAGCAAGCGGTTTAATATAATTGCAACTTAAAACGCTAGCAATCCAAGTCGAAGCCTAAGATACGCTTCCTCCGTTATTACTTAAAAATATATATATTTTATCTCAAGAGACTAGTGTAAAGATGAAGCAGTTGGATCGAATTATACCACAATATAAAGATGGTGATTATTATGCCGACTTATGGAAAAGCGTAAGTCGCGATTTAGTTTCACATTATGGCGAAGATCTTTATAAAAGTTGGTTTAGTAAAATAAGTTTCTTTGAAGCTATTGGTGAAAGTGAAATAATACTTTCAGCACCAAGTAATTTTATTAGAGATTGGATCAAATCTAATTATTTTGATATCATATCAAAGCTCTTAGTTCATCATGACACTAAGGTAAAATCAGTGGATATAATCACTAAAGAATTACCTAAATCTGACGTTATAGTTGTTTCCTCTAATACCTTTTCATTGATTGATCAAAATGAAATTAAGGATGATACCACAGCTTCCTTAGATCCTCGCTTTACTTTCGACAATTTTGTTGTTGGTCCACCGAATGAACTGGCATACGCAGCTTCTTTAGCTGTTGCTGAATCGGACGAAGCAATTTCGAAATCAAATCCGTTATTTTTATATGGAGGCGTTGGCCTCGGAAAAACTCACCTAATGCACGCCATTGCATGGCATGCAAATAAAAAAAACCCGAATAGAAAAGTCCTTTACATGTCGGCTGAAAAATTTATGTATCGTTTTATCAAAGCGCTGCGTAATAAAGATATTATGTCTTTTAAAGAAGAGTTTCGTTCTGTTGATGTTTTAATGATAGATGACATACAATTTATTTGTGGAAAAGAGAGTACTCAAGAAGAATTTTTCCATACATTTAATGCAATTATCGACAATAACAAACAAATGGTTATTTCTTGCGATCGTTCTCCCACTGATCTGGATAACGTTGAAGATAGAATAAAATCTAGACTTGGTTGGGGATTAGTTGCCGATGTTCACAGCACAACATACGAGCTTCGGGTGGGTATTTTAGAATCAAAACTAGAAAAAATGGATATTAAAATCTCTAAGCCTGTGATTGATTTCTTAGCATCGAAAATAACATCAAATGTTAGGGAATTAGAAGGAGCTCTTAATAAAGTTATTGCACATTCCACACTTGTTGGGCGCGAAATAACTCTGGAAAGTACTCAGGATATTTTAAGAGACTTGCTACGCTCTAATGAGCGCACAATAACAGTTGAAGATATACATAAAAAAGTAGCTAATAGATATAATATCAAAGTCTCTGACATGTCATCTTCAAGCAGACTTCGTTCTATAGCAAGGCCAAGACAAATAGCTATGTATTTATCAAAAACGTTGACCCCAAAAAGTCTTGCTGATATTGGATCTAAATTTGGCAAGAAAGATCATACAACAGTGATGCATGCTATAAAAAAGATAGAAACCCTCATGACGTCAGACCCTGATTTTAGAGAAGAAGTTAATCTTCTTTCTAGAATATTGCAAAGTTAATTTATTTTGAAAATTTAGAATATATGTCAGAAGATATAAAAAAAATGAATCTTGAAATACTAGTTCAAACAAAAGATCTAGTTCACGCTTTAAGCTTTGCGAATTCAATCGTAGAAAAAAGAAACGTTTTACAAGAACTTAATAATATAAAGCTGGTAGCAAAATCTGGTATACTTGAGATCGGAGCTACAGATATGGACTTATATTTGAACCAAGAAATTGGAGCTGAGGTTCTCTGCATGGGAGAAACTACGGTTTCCACACAAATACTTTCAGATATAGTTAGAAAAATACCAGACCCTAAAATTAAAATAAGACAAGTAGCTGATTCTAATAAAATTGAAATAACGGGCACCAATTGTCGTTTTGAACTATTGACGCTTCCAGCAGTCGCTTTTCCTGCAATGGAGGATATAGATTCTAGCGTTAGTCTTAGAATCCTTTCCTCTGAACTGGCAAAAATAATTGAATACACCAATTTTTCTATGTCCACCGAAGAGACTAGGTATAATTTGAATGGCATATATATGCACGTTAAAGGAGATGAATTTTTTGGCGTTTCTACCGATGGGCACAGACTTTCTATAGCTTCTGTCTTGCTAGATAAGAAGACTGATAATTTTGGAGTTATAGTCCCACGAAAAACAGTTATTGAGCTACTTAAAATCCTAAAAGACTCCAAAAATACCCAGTCTAACATCGAAGTCTTTTTATCCAGTACCAAAATAAAGTTCAAATGTAATAACCTGGTTTTGATTTCAAAACTTATTGATGGTACCTTTCCTGAATACTCATCATTTATTCCAGCTGATAATCAAAGTAAACTTACTGTTAATGCCAAGCTTTTAGCAAGCTCAATTGACAGAGTAGCAACAGTTACAGTAGATAAATTTAGAGCGGTAAAGCTATTTATTGGTGACGAGTCTATGGAAATAACAGCTTCCGGTGAAGCAAAAGGAGCTGCAAGCGAAATATTGCGCTATTCTTTAGAAAAGGATGACTCTTGTAATTATACTGGGTCAGAAGTTTCTATTGGCTTTAATCCAAGATATATAAGTGATGTGTTGGGTGCAATACACTCAGATCAAGTTGAAATACTCTTTAAAGACTCCTTTTCTCCGGTTTTAATTAAAACAAACTCGAATTCAAAAGATTGTTTTGTTATAATGCCCGTTAAAGTATAGTACTACTTTACAGAATTGCTTTATAAAGATTGACTAGTAATCTTACTCTATGAATAAGTCCTCTCTTAAATACTACTTACGTTCTATCTAGATAATCAATTTGAGGTAGCGTAATTTAAAAAAAACAATCTTATTACCTTATTTCTTAAATCTACCTGCTTTTTCTTTTCCATTTATTCATATGCTCTACTGCCTACCTAAATTCATATCATTATCTAACTTTTGTATTTTTAATAGTTAAGTAATAGTAAAAATATTTATTCTTATTCTAATTTTATTAATATATTTTTAATGCATTAATGATTTAATAGTAATTAAGGAGTGGCTACTAGTTTCTCCTTAGATGGGGCGATAAACTTAATTTAATCAAAGGTATGTTATGGGTGTTGAAGTATTAGTTATAGCAATTGTAGCTGGCGTGATATCACTTATTTCGGGAATAACTTCAGTAGCAACTGTAGTTCATGTAAATAGAACATTAGTGTCAGCAAGTAATGATAAAACAAGTGTTGATATATTAAATAAGGCAACTGATGAAGAAAAAAGTGACGGAAGTAAAATACATACAAGGGAACAAAAGATACATATAGAGGACATTGATACAGACTTTTCAAGTAGTAATTTTAGCGGCACACGTACAGGATTACCGAATAAAACAGCTGAATTACTCGCTAAAAGTGGCGCAGGAGCCATCAGTGGGCTTATTAAATTTAAAGCCCCTGTTATCTCTGAATCAATTCAAGAAATTAAAGAAAAGAGTGATCCTATTATTACGGAGCTATCCGAGTTATTGCATAGTGAAGACAAGACATCAGACTTAGTGCAGGATGATCAAATTGATCTTTCAGGCTCATCATCAGCCCAGGAATAATTTTTTCTCTTGCGTTTAATTAAGATATTTCTGGTAATCATTGCTGGAAATATCTTAATATTTAACATTACGGTAAAATTTGTTTAACAACAATACTCACGAAGCATTATTTTCTAACCCAACAAGCGCTCTTGCAAAGTCTCTAGGCGAGAATGGTTTCAAATCATCTATCAATTCACCAATGCCTATGAAATGCACTGGCAAGGAAAATCTCTTCACTATACCTACAACAGCACCAGCTTTTGCTGTACCATCTAGCTTAGTAATAACTAAGCCTGAAATATTGGTCATAAGCTTAAATTGCTCGACTTGTGTTGCGGCATTTTGTCCTGTAGTACCATCAATAACTAATAAAGAGTGATGAGGGGCATTTTCATCTATTTTTTTAATTACACGAATGATTTTTATCAACTCTTCCATCAAGTTTTTGTGATTGTGGAGTCGGCCGGCAGTATCAATAAATAAAACATCCGTACCATTGATTAAGGATTCCTTAACCGCCATATGAGCAACGCTTGCAGGATCAACCTTATTCTCACCTTTATATAAGATTGCTCCTGATCTGTGCGCCCATTTCTCAATTTGTTCAACAGCAGCGGCTCTAAATGTATCACAAGCAGCGATGGCAACTTTTTTCCCTTGAGCCACATTATTAGCAGCCATTTTACCAATTGTGGTCGTTTTTCCATTACCATTAACACCACAAACTAGTATAATATTCAATTTATCATCTTCTAGCTTAAAACTATGATCCTGCTGACTTAAAATCTCTTCAATGATTTTACTTAAATCATTTTTTATCTCTTCAGAAGTTACTTCTTTATCGAATTTATGCCTCCTGAGAGCCTCTATAATTAAACGTGATACGCTAGTGCCAATATCAGCCATTAACAACAAATCTTCAATCTCTTCAAGAGTATTATCATCTATCTTTTTCTTGATAAATAAATGCTCAATACCACTTCCAATCTTGCTAGAAGTTTTACTAAGCGCAGATTTTAGTTTGCTAAAAAATCCCGTCATATTATACCAATTTGATATTTGCATTGACTACTATGTCAAAGCTTAATCTTAATTTTCTAGAAGTTATGCTGCTTTAGAATGAGATATTTTCCTTTCTTCCACTTGAAACTCGGCTAGATAAAACATTCAACGAATCTTATTCAACAGATCAGAGTCCCGAGGAACAAATTTTCGATAATACTGTTTTCCAGATTATTATTAAAATATTATTAGTATACCTTAAAGTAAAGGTAATTCTATCTATATGGCCCAGGTTCCAACTCTACTGAGATGTCCAACCACCATCCATTGAAAGGGAAGTTCCAGTTATTGAAGCAGCTTCAGTACTACATAAATAATATGCTAATGACGCTATTTCTTCAATTTCAACAAATTTTTTAGTTGCCTGAGAGCCTAGAATAATTTTGTCTGTCACCTCTTCTTCTGTCATACCTCGTGCCTTAGCCGTGTCAGCTATTTGACCTAGCACCAGAGGTGTTTTGACATATCCCGGAGATATTGCATTAACAGTAATACCATCTTTTGCAACTTCTAGCGCTGCTGTTTTGGTTAAGCCCAGAATTCCATGTTTTGCTGCAACATAAGCGGATTTAAAGGGCGATGCTACTAGTGCATGCGCTGAAGCTATATTAATAATCCTGCCCCATTTATTCTTTTTCATATGAGGTATTGCATACTTTATTGTATAAAATGATGCTATCAAATCTACTCTGATTATTGCTTCCCATTTTTCTGGAGGAAAGTCTTCAATCGGAGAAACAAACTGAATTCCAGCATTATTAATTAAAATATCAATAGTTTGAAAGTGGTTTATAATATTTTTAAACATAGTATCGATTTCTGCTGGTTTTGATAAATCAGCAGAGTCGAACAAAACATCAACAGCTCCAAGTGATTTTAGATCTTTAATTATACTATCAACTTGCGGTTTTTGTGCAAAGCCATTTATTACAATTTTTGCTCCGCTACTCGCAAATTTCTTGGCAATACCAAGGCCAATACCACTTGTTGAACCCGTAATTATAACTACTTTCTCTTTCATATAACCTAAAACCATTTTTATTTTTTAAAAATAACCTATATTAAGGTATAATAATCTATTATTGCTAATATAAAAAAGATTAAAAGATGCAACTTATTGAAATAGAAAAAACAAATTCAACCACTGTGTCTTGCAAAGGAAAGGACGCACCGTACGATCACCCAAAAGTATATCTTGAAATCAGTCCAAAAGTTGGTAGAGTTGTATGTCCATATTGCAACAAAACATTTACACTTACTCATTAACTTATATTTTGAGCTACCACTTTTGAATAGAAAAAGTTTTATAATTTCAGTCTTTACTGTATTCGTGCAATATTACGATTACCATTTGTTTGGTTTTATGGCAGCCAATATTGCTGCAAATTTCTTTCCGGCAGATGAAGTGGTTACTCAACTTCTCAACACCTATCTTTTGATGGCGATTGCAATGATCGCAAAACCACTAGGAGCTATAATTTTTGGTAAAATGGGCGATTTAAAAGGTCGTTCAAATAGTTTTAAAGTGAGTTTAGTTGGCACATCTGCAGCTTCATTTATACTCTTTATTGCTCCATCTTATGAATCAACAGGTCTTCTGTCAGCGTTTATTTTGCTTTTATGCAGAATGTCTATTTGTGCATTTGTTACTTCTGGCTCTGATGGCGTACGCATTTATATCTATGAGCATATCCACGTATCAAGAAGATGTCTTGGCGTTGGTATCACTACACTTTTCACGCAAGCCGGATCACTTACCGCATCCTTATCCGCATGGTTTTTTACCCAGAATTATTTACCTGGCTATAGTTGGAAATTTGCTTTTCTTGTGGGCAGTATCTTAGGTATCATTGCACTGCTTGCTATGAAAATTACTAATTTTTCGGATAGTACATTAATGCATGAGAATGATAGTTTTTCTGAATTTCAGAACTTATCTTTAACCAAAATTATTAAAACTAATTGGCAATTATTTTTGCTATGCATAATTCTTGCAGGAAGCATAGGTGGTACGAATCAATTCTTAGTAGTATTCTTTGGTACTTATAATTTTGAAATTATTGGCACAGTTGATCGTTCATCCATGCAGAAAACAATTTCATTAGCAATAGTTGCTTATATGGTATTTAGTGTTATTGGTGGATATATAGCAGACAAAATAGGCCCATATATCGTGGCATTATTTGCTGTGTTTGCCGTACTTGCTTGTTCAATTTTATTATGTATATATCTAAATGACAGGATACTAAATGAATGGGTTTTTATTAGCATTGCGGCCCTAATGCCTTTTATAACAATGCCCGCTGCCGCTATTTTTAAACAATCGATACCGATCGCTATAAGATATAGGTTATTTGCTCTAAGTCACGCTATAGGTTCAGTTGTTATATCCGCGCCTACAGCATTTTTATCAACTTTTATCTATCATAAAACTAATATTATATGGCTACCAATTGCTTATTTCATTTGTACAGTAATAATGATATTCTGGTCTCTGCATTACTTAAATAAAAGAATAGTAAATAATCTGTAACCATTCAATTTGAATTCAGTGCTAGGCACCAGGTGGGGTCTAAGCCTATATATAATGGGAAAGCAACAAGCAACACTGCACATAATTTTAAAGTGAAGACTAACTATAATGACAATAAAAATACTTTCAAATAGTACCATAAATAAAATATCTGCTGGCGAAGTTATTGAAAGACCATCTTCTGTAGTAAAAGAACTGGTAGAAAATGCTATTGATGCTGGTGCTACAAAAATCAGTGTCACGTTAGAATGTTCTGGAAAAAATCTTATTGTTATCAAAGATAATGGCTTTGGCATGACTAAAGATGAGTTAGAGCTGGCTATTTTACGTCATGCTACTTCTAAACTCGATGAAGATGATTTACTAAATATAAACAGCTTTGGTTTTCGTGGCGAAGCTCTACCTTCAATTGGAGCTATTAGTAAATTTAAAATAACTTCCAGAAAATTTGGGAGCACTTCAGCCTACTCTTTAAGTATTATTGGTGGCAAAGTTGAACCAACGATACTTGCTAATATCAATGAAGGAACAATTATCGAGGTTCGTGATTTATTTTTTGCCACTCCGGCAAGGTTGAAATTCTTAAGATCAGACAAAACAGAACTTGCCTCAATCGTGCTAGTGGTAAAGAAAATAGCCTTATCTCATCCTACTATATCATTCATTCTTTCGCATGACGGCCGAGATATTATCGATGTCAAAGGTTCAGATGATACCAACTCAATTAATAATAGAACAGAACAAATTCTTGGCAAAGAATTCACCGAAAATGCAGCAGAGGTTTCGCTTGTCAGAGATGATATCGAAATATATGGATACTCCTCCCTACCTACCTATAATCGAGCAACTTCTGATGATCAATTTCTTTTTATTAATAATCGGCCAGTAAAAGATAAGATACTTAATATTGCTTTAAAAGTATCCTATCAAGATTATTTGGCAAGAAGTCGTCATCCTGTTTCAGTCCTGTTTATTAAGGTTGATCCACATTTTGTTGATGTGAACGTGCACCCTGCAAAAAGCGAAGTAAGATTTCATGATCCTAATTTAATACGCAGCCTAGTCATAAGAGCTATCAAAGATGCTCTTATGCGTAGTAGTAATCAAGTGTCCAATATAGCTTCGAGTGTGGCGCTAAACTACATGCGTCCTGCTTTATCAACTCCCCAGAATTTTGGTGAAAGAAATATTGATACCCACGGGAGATTCCAGTTACCTAGCAGTACTAGAGTACAAAATTTTTCAGCACCTATAGCAGTGTTTGATAATGATGCTAACAGTATTAATATGCTTATAAAAACCGAGCCTCAATCAAACGCGGGAGAATCCTTATCAGAACATGCTCTAAATTTCCCTTTAGGAGCAGCGAAAACACAGCTTCATGGAACATATATAATATCTCAAACACCCGATAGCATTATTATCACCGATCAGCACGCAGCTCATGAACGAATTGGTTACGAGAAGATAAAAGAACAAATTGATAAAAATGGTCTCATTAAACAAAGATTACTAATTCCAGACATTGTTGAATTACCAGACACACGAAGAGCAGAATTATTAAATGAAAACAAATTAATTTTGGCGAATCTTGGTTTAACTATCGAAAAATTTGGTGAGAATTCAATCATTGTTTCGGAAATACCAAGCTTAGTCGGCGATATTAATATTAATCAATTAATCAATGATTTAGCTGACCACCTGCTATCTATGGGTGAAAACATTGCTCTTACCGAGTTAATTGAACAAATCACCGAGACGTACGCTTGCCACTATGCAATTAGAGCTGGGAGAACCTTAAACGCTGAAGAAATGAATGGGTTACTTCGCCAAATGGAAACTACGCCCTTTTCTGGACAATGCAACCATGGAAGACAAACCTATGTTGAACTTAAGCTTAAAGACATAGAAAAATTATTTGGTCGAAAATAATGCCTAATCTAGACTGGATATCTTTACCTGGGTTAATTGACTATAATATTGGGCTAGATTTAATGCAGCAACGAGTTTCTGACGTAATTCTACATAAAGAAAAAGAAACCGTATTTTTACTTGAACATCAAGATGTATATACTGCTGGCACTAGCTACAAAGCAAATGAACTACTATCTTGTGAAAACATCCCTATTATCTACACAGGAAGAGGCGGTAAATTTACCTATCACGGGCCGGGACAACGGGTGATTTATCCCATCTTAAATTTAGGTGGAGAAAACCGATCAGCAGACCTAAAATTATATATACGCCTTCTCGAACAATGGATCATTAACACATTACAAAAGCTTGATATTAAGGCGTACACCCTTGATGGTAAAGTTGGTATATGGGTTAACCAAAATCATACCCCAGCAAAAATAGCAGCTATTGGAGTAAGGATTAAGAAATGGGTAACTTACCATGGTATAGCAATCAACATAAACACTGATCTTAGTAAGTATTCTGGTATAATTCCTTGTGGGATTAGTAATTTTCCTGTAACCTCATTATCTAATATTGGAATCAAAATATCACTGGTCGATTTTGATTATTTATTGAAAAAAGAATTTGAAAGTTTGTTTGGATGAAGATAACACGAATAATAAGTTTGTTAACAAGCATTGTGCTAACTTCTTGGTGTTTGAACTTTTTCTATTTCGTTAAAGCTACATCCAATGTATCTAATTATAATCGAAACATGACCGAGGCAATAGTTGTATTTGGTACAAATGATCAAGAATTATATGCTGGTACTCAACTTTTAAAACTAGGCTATGCGCCTTTAGTTTTTGTTACTAGCGATAAACCAAAAAATGAGTTTTTTAGTTTTTTTAAAACATATAACTTAGCTCCAGAACAATTTATTTTTGATAGCGAGCTAGCAGTAAACACCGCTAATTACTCAACTGATACTGCAGAATTCTTAAGAAAATATAGATTACAATCTATGAGGCTTGTAGTAAACTCAATCGAATTGCCCAGAGCGTTACTTGAGGTTACCTCTAAAATACCACACAATATCATTATTATTCCTCATCCAGTAGTGAGTATAGACAGGGGGTACAATTTAATTATGATCGAATATATAAAATACACCATTACGTTAATTGTACAATATGTTGGTTATAAAAAGGAACTCAACTTAGCTTATTTGAGATAGATTTTTTTATTCCTCAAGCCTGAAAAAAACAGTTGAATTACGCGATTAAATGCTACAATAACTCCAGCTCATGAAACGCCTCCTAGGATCATTCAGTAAATTCTATATATTCCTGGATAGTCACCTTATTTTACTTGCTATTTTTACCTTTTTTTGATGATTGCTTAATTTTCTTATCGGAGTTACTACCTTAGAAGATAGCGGTTTTACAACATGTTTGCTTACTTGTGTTTGCCGACTTAATTTGTCCACTATTTTGATTAATTTACCCTTATTAGGAGTGTTTGTTTTGTCTTTCACTAGCGATGGTTGCTCCTCCATACCAGGTGTTTTGACAACAATTTCTTTAGGATTATTAACTCTAGAATAGGGGCTTTGTCCTCTGCCAAAATCTTTTATTATACTCCCTATGGCTTTCGCTCCCCTGACAAAAATATTTTTACTAGTACCGATTGTTTTTTCGGATGCAGCGAGCCTCTCTTTTATTCCGGTAAACGTGGCTTTAATCTGCTCAGGCGACATGGCGGAATAATTTTTATCTCTCACTAGTTCCTTAAGCGCCATAGTTTGGATACGTTGTTCTCTTACCTGTATTTTAAGATCGGTGATATTATTATAACCAGGAGTATCTGGCTTATCACGTTCAGAGTCTATTTGCTTCTTAAGGTTATCACGAATTTTATCAACACTTACTTTCGCTTCCGCTTCTATTCCAAAAGAGACAAGAGACATGGCCACGCCCCCAATTTTTAAAGCAAGGCTTAGACCAGCTGTCCCCACAGCACTTACAACGGAAAGCGAAATATCTATACTTTGCATTAAAAGCGCTTTCCCTATACCTTTAGCAATAACTTTACCTTCAGACTTATTCTGCGCCAGCCTTTTAGTTACAGATTTTTTGCCTTCTCTTGAGTCTGGTTTAAGTAATTGATCCTTTAATATATTTTCCAGTTTGGGATAATCTTTTAATATCTGTACTTGTTGCTCTTTCGCATCTCTATTTTTAACTAGTACATTATTTTCTTTTTCAAGACGCCTAAGACTTCTAGCTTGCAGCATGTCTACTGTTAAACTCACTGCTACGCTAGCAAATGCCACACCAGCTAGTACTCCAACAACCACAGGCCCAAAAGGGCCGGTAGCTGTAACACCAGCTACCGCTAAAACGCCAAATGTAATAGTTACTAAGTGAGAAAGAATCTTACTTGTCGCTATTTTAAAAAGGTGGCTCTCGGTGATATAATCTTTTGCAGCTACTATTTTTTTAAAAATGGAAGTATTGGTAATATAATCTTTTGTAGACTGGGCACCTTGCCTTACAGTGCGAAAAAATTTCATTACTGTAGTTTTTTTGGTCTTCGATTTAGCATTATTTTCTACTTTAGCAGAAGATGCTAAAATAGGCTCTGCTAACTCGTCTGAAGATTTTTTGGTTTGCTTATCAGGCATTCAATTACCATTTGGCATTTACTTACACTGCAAAAGTCAAGCTAGTACCATGGATTTCTTTATGTAATAGCATAATCCAAATTAACCGGCCTACGAACACATGGCATAATCGTAAAAGAACCGATCTCTTCAGAGGATACGCAAGGGCTTTTTATCTCATAAGGTGCACTGGGTGTACAAGAAGATATTGTTCCTAAAACAATAATAGCTATACAAAAACTCTTTATAAATTGTGACATAATTCTTAAATTATCTAAAATGCAAATTCACTTGAAATAGCAACTATTAAATTCAACTTATTGTAATGTTAACAATACCTGATTTGTGCTTAAAAAAAACAAAATCCATTCTTAAAAAATTAATTTATTACTTAAAGCGCTACCATTTGTTGCAATTATGCTTATCTTGGTTATGAACTCTAAAGGTTTCGAGCACGTCCTGCGAACTAGATTTTGTACTAAAACTTTACTCTTATCAGTTATATCAAGTAGATTAAGCATTTTTCTCAATGAATCAAAAAAAATACTTTGATTTTTGACTATTTAATGGAATATTAAATAATTAAAAATTACAATCCATAAGGTTAGCAATAAGCTGACAACATGTTTATTAATTATTTAAAGGATCACTTGTATGAAAAAATCTAAGCTAGCACTAGGAATAAGTTGTGTTGTAATAGCACTAGGTATGACAACAGCTCAAGGAGAACCAGCAAAAAAAGCTGCACCAGCAGTACCAACCATGGTAGAAAAAGCTGCAAAAGATCACGGCCATGAGCATGGCGGTAAACATCATGGTGAGGAGCATGGTGACAAACATCATGGCGACGATCATGGGGATAAGGATCATGGTGGTAAGCACGATGGACATGGCAAAAAATAAGCACTTTGTGCTTTTGCTAACTAAATTTCTATTTAGCTACCACTAAAATCTGCTTTATTATAAACAGGTCCAAAAGGCTACAGCAACACTGCTTATCGATTTTATAAAATAGGTAGTGTTGTTATGTGTTTTCATTAATTTATATGTGAAAAACTGGCGTATACTTCATACATATTATTACTCCTTGCAAGTTATTTTCTACTAACAGCAATCTTCCCATGGACGCAGTAATTTTTTCAGTTCTAATTTTTACTTCTTATTCATAACTTAGGCGATTTAGCTCTTAATGTATGTTCGGTATGCCACATGTACTATATTTGTTCTCTTATCTGATGGTTTGGTGAAAAAATATCTATAATTTTCATCTAGAAGTTATACAATCAATGAGTAAATAATTTTTACTTTTAAAAAATTAAAGGTTTAATGGAACCCATATATAAATCATTACAAGATTACATTAAATCTGGGGAGTATTTCGCTGATGCAAAGGAATGGTATAAGTACAAATACATTCATCCTTTCTCTCAAAGATCGTTTATATTAATCCTTAGTGCAGTAATTTGCGCCTTATTTATAGGGGTTGTAATTAATATTAATTCTCTATTTCCTTCTGTAATACAGGTAAAATATTCTATTACCGCTGATACTTCAGCTAATAAATCTGCACAAATAACTAGAGCCAATCAAATAGAAAATAGTCCGCTAGCCTCAATCATTGATGTTCTAATCAGGAACTATGTTTTAAAAAGAGAAAGCTATAACTATGATAATCTAAAAAAGCAATTTGTTTACATAAAAAATAATTCAACACGTATAGTCTTTCGTCGATTTTATAATTATATGAACATTGATAACCCATCTTCACCTATAATGCGCTATCAAAAAGGTGCAAAGAGGAAAATTACTATCATTTCAGCACAATACCCTAGCCCTAATAAAGCCTTGATTGAGTTTAATTCAATAGCAGAAAATGCAGCCAATGAAGTTATCGAAGATGCAATTTGGCAAGCCACAATTGATTTAGAAGTAGATGATATTAATACAAACTTACCATCAGGGGCACGATTTAACTTCACAATAATAGATTATCAGCTAAAACTATTAAAGGATAAAAAAACGAATAAATCATGAAAAATTTAATTATACCAATTTCAAAATTAAATAACTTTAGTGCTTCATTAATTTCTAATTTTAGTTTTGTAAAAAATCTCAGATTAAATAACCTGCAGATCCTAGAAACAAATGACTCGGCAGAGATATTACCTGGAATACCATTTCATGCTAATTTTGCGCATCATATAAGTGTAAACCAGCATATTGGTAATCAGCAAAATTTGTTATCTCGTTTAAAAATTGGATTTGGTATTATCACGCTTTTAGTGACATTTTTTACGGCCTCTAATGCCTTTGCAATCAGAGAATCAAGACCAACTCCTGTCGATAGTAGGATCAGAGTCATGGTATATAATCCTGATGATGTATTTAAATTTACTGGATATTACGGTTATCAAGCCAGTATTGAACTAGCTAGCAACGAAGAAGTTGTAAGTATTTCTATGGGAGACACAACTTCATGGCAAATAGTTCCAGCAGGTCATAGGATATTTATCAAACCCATGGAACCAGAAGCAACCACTAACCTCACTTTAATTACTAATAAACGCACCTATTTCTTTGAACTATATGCTGAGGAAACAACAGATATTCGGGATCCTGGCATGGTGTTTAATGTAAAATTTATATATCCTGATGAGGAAGAAGAGGATCATCTTCGGACTTTTGCTAAAAGTTCTAGCAAAGGACCTGATCTAAATCATCCAGAGAATTTTAATTTCTATTACTCTATAAGCGGCAATGAAGAAATCGCCCCTATTAAGATCTTTGATGACGGCGAATTCACCTATCTACAATTCAGGGACAAAAACAATGAAATCCCAGCGATATTTGCTGTAGATGAAGAGCTTATGGAATCAATGGTTAATTTTCGTTTAGATCCTAATAACAGCAATTTGGTCGTCGTAGAGCAAGTATTTAAGAAACTTACCCTAAGAGCTGGTAAGAAAATTGTTTGTGTGTTTAATGAAACTTATAGACCATATTAGATTCTTCGTAAACAAGATGCTTGACCCTAGCTTATTGGCACAGTGAAGTAAAAGCTTGACCCTGAATAGTTGTCACTCTCAGCCCAGATCTTTCCGTCATGGATCTTGATAATTTTTTCAATCAAAGCCAACCCAATACCTCGTCCTCCAGCTGGCGTTTTAGTTTTTGAGCTTACTGTGAATGTATTGAATATAGTAATTAACTCATCTTGTGGAATACCAATTCCTTGATCAATAATTTCAAACCGTACATTATTACCAGGCACCTCGCCTAAATTTATAGTGATAGGTTTGCCTTTGCCGTAAATTGCCGCATTGCTAATTAAATTGTCAATGGCTTGAGTCATATAATACTTATCACAAGAAGCTACTATACCATCTGCGATGTTAAGCTTAAATTCTGTTGGAGTTTCGTCTGAGAATATTTTCTTATAAAGCATCGTACGCTCTCTAACTAATTTGCTTAAATTAAGCGGCTGTTTATTCAACTCATAAGTAAGAGTAGATAGTTTTGATAAATCAGTCATACCATGAACATAGGTCTTTAGGCGATCGCCACTATTGATTATATCTTTAATAACACCCTTGATTTTATTCGCATCTAAATTATCATAATATGAATATAAGACATCACATAGGCTTAAAACTACAGTTAGTGGAGTATTGGTTTCATGCGGCAGATTACGAATGAACTCATTTTTCATGTCTTTATTCTTTAGCATCTCAATTTTCATTAGTCGAATTTGTTCTTGCAAATAAAGTTCTTTCTCCTTTAGAATCCCCTCTTTAGCCTCTTTTTCCTGAAATTCCCGCTCGATAACAGTCATTTTATCAATAATGCTGTCACATAGACGCCAGGATTCTTTGTTTGCGACATCAAGCTCTTCGGCTTTCTCTTCCCAATGAGCCGCCTTCTCTTCCGTAGCTTTTAGGTGCTCCTGTTGAGGTTTAAAAAAGGCTATAAGAATTCCTCCCACTAACAGCAATAAATAAGTTACCTTAAACTGCAAAGTACCTAAATTAGTATCAAGATTCTCAATGCCAGTATACCACTTAAAGAAGTATACACTTGTTACTATTCCGCTAACTATTAAAAATAAAGCTACGTGCCAACGGACAAGCATAGCAAGAACCACCATACTGAGCAAAAAGATCATTAGCTGAAATTGACCAAAATTACTTATAATTACTTGCAAACCTCCGACAAAAGCTAAGATATAAAACAATCCAATAATCCAAAATACTGAAATAAATTTATCGCTTCTAAAAGTTGAAGGCCAAATTGGATAAGTTAAAAAGGCAGAAGATGACAATAATACTGAATGATATATAAATTCTATAATTTTACTATATTGTTGGCGAATTTCTATAGG
>CAMDSB010000027.1 GCA_945907105.1 Rickettsia typhi
AAGAGGGCTCTAATCAGCGCCACAGATTTGGTATCTAGTTGCAAATACAGAGTCACCTCTTTCTGCCTTCAGAAGTAAGCTAACTCCTCTGAAGGCATTTTTGCAAGCTCTAACTTCGCTTGCAACTTTAAGATACATGTTGCAAATAGAAATATGGCGTGAGTTTTTCTAAATCCCTATATATTTTTTTAAAATCCAATAGATTATTAGTAATAATTCGAATTTCGCCTTGAATGCCTTGACCCTATTCCACAAGTCAAATCTTCCTTTTTTAAACATTTGCATTATCTCAAATCTTATATACAATATACTTAATGAGTAAAAAAAATAGCATAAAAAAATCCAGTAGTAGCCCCCACTCCCAAAGCATAAAGACTGTTGAGGAAGAAAAGTTCCATATTCTACATTCCCCTGGTTATCCGGGAATAGAAAACCAGAAAAAAATGGAAGATACCCATGGAGTTGACCAAGTAGTATGGCTAAATTTAAAGTTTAATTTATTAGTTGCTATAATATTTTTATTATTCATTCTATTATTCAAATTTGATCTCAATACAATAACCCAATTTGTTACCAAGTTTATTGATTTAATAATAACGGTCATCCATATTTAGTAAGCTACATCTTTTAATCTTACTAAAAATTTTCAATCTTCATGCTTTTTATTCGTTTATAGTATCAAGCAACATACAAGCATCGCATTTATAATCAAAAATCCGTAACACTGGATCTTTGAGTCTTCCGTTGGTTTTACATAGAGGGCATAAATCTGACTGTGGATTCTTTGATAAACTACTTTTGCCTCCTAATAGGCTCGGGCCCACTAGAAAAACTCAACTCCATGTTTCTGTGAGAGCGCTGTAAAATTAGTGGTGTTTTAGGTCCGGAATGGTTACCTAAAATTCTATATACTCTTCATAAGCGCCTGATAAGTCTGTTGGTGCAAGACCTGGACTATCGTTACTGCTTGGCAATCTTCCAGTTATGTCGAAGTCGTCAGGATAAGGTAACAATAGTGACTCTTGAACTGGTGTTTGTATCTGTATATGACGTTTTGCAGCATCTACTGATTTTGCCATAATTAAGCTATATGAAGGAATGCTTGAGGGGGTATAGTCACTATTTGGGGAAACGCAAGTAAGTGATGTAGGAAAATTATAGTCGAACTCACTAATATCACTGTCAAACCTTTCGACAACAGTCTTATGCCATTTTTCTTCCTCTGGATTTGTTGTGGTGGGCAAAAGGAGGCGGGCACTTTCCTGCTGAAAAAATTGTTCCACTAGCTGCCTATAATCGCTAACTTTGAAAGTTACTTTCTGAAGAAAGGCTTCATGATTAAAATAGTATTTCTGTGCCCATTCTTGTTTTATCCACTTTAGAGGCTCTCCAGCAAGCGACAATAGTTTGGTTATATCTTCATTATAATTTTTACCCTTAAGTCCATTATCAATAAACATATTGCTGGAAGAGATAAAGTGATACTTTGAGATAGGATCCTTAATACCGATTTGTTTAAATATCTTGTTCAACTCATCAGCAATAGCAGATATTATTTCCATAATTAAATTTTTAGGAGGTTTTAAAGCTGCAATGGCTCCTTCATGGTTTAATTGGACATATAAATTTTCTAAATGTGCATTAGTAACACCGTTAAGTGCGCATAGTTTTGCTAGAAAAGCAGATGGTTTTTCTCTAAGTTCTATTATTTTAGGAACAAAATGACTGAGCTTTAAATGCTTAGGTAGGCCAGCTTTATCAAAAAATCCTATAATAGGAGTATTAGCCATATAAGTTTGACTAATACAGTATATATACAATAAATCAAATATACTAAACTCTTGGGGTAATTCATCATACGTAGCTTTCATGGTTTTGTTACATAAATCAAAAGCGGATGTTGGCTTGTCCGAGTCTGAAAGAGTTATTATCATTGATTTTTGGGGTAACAGTGGCAAGAATTGTTGCAGATTAGCTCCATAACAGCTAAAGATGAATAGGTTCAAAGGAGTATAATTTGTTGCCTTTACCAGTTCAGTAATAACTTCACCAGCTTCAGTATCTTCCGCCGCACTTATAGTACCTAAGCCCTTCTGATACGTTATTTCACCTGCTCCTCTAGTTGTTAGCATATATTTGCCGGATATTACTTCTCCGTGCATAGAAAAAATGATATTGATACTTGATTGGGTAGGTACTCTTTCAAAACTAGATTCTAGTTTTGTATGATCAAATCCTTTTATTGGATCTCCAATAACTTCTAAAGTGGTAACTTTTTCAAGGTAACTGGGATTGAAAAGGTAATCCTCTTCTATTGATGGCCTAAGAGCATCAGTATTAGCACCATTTATTATGTATGTGTAGGAAGAAGATATTTCTTTTTTGGATTTTTTAGAGGGTATAAATCCTTTTTCTTCGTTAATAGTAGGTTTTTGTCTTTTCATAAACGTATGTTATTTTAATAATATTATCAATATAACGCTAACTTTTTATAAGTCAAAATACTATTTAGTAATAATAAATTTATATAACAAACTACTAAAAAATTACTTATGATAAGGATGATTATCCAAAATAGTTTGAGCGCGGTATATTTGTTCCAGTAGCATCACTTTAACAAGTTGGTGGGGGAAGGTCATTTCAGATAAGCATAGCTTTGTATGGGCTGTTTTAACTATAGATTCATCAAGGCCAAACGCGCCGCCAATAATGAAATCTATTGATTTACCAAGCATCATTTGTTTAGCAAACAGAGCGCTAAACCCCTCGCTGCTGATTTGCTTACCACTGAGATCCAAGACTATTATGTATGATCCATCGGTAATTTTACCTTTGATTTGCCGAGCTTCATCTTCTTTGATTTCGGTGGATGAAGATTTTTTTGAATGCGGGAGTTCCGTATCCTTGATTTGCCAACTGATCATTTTTTTATACTTATCAGCTATGAAAGCAAGCTCACCTGATAGTTTTCCTACCGAGATAATTTGAATTTTCATTAAAGGTCAAGCAATAGACGCTCCGGATCCTCGATAGCTTGCTTTACTTTGACCAAGAAAGTAACTGCGTCTTTACCATCGATTACCCTATGATCATAAGAAAGAGCAATATACATCATCGGGCGGATTTCTACCTTACCATTTATAGCCACAGGTCTCTCTTGTGTGTTGTGCAGGCCAATAATTCCTGTTTGAGGGGGATTGATAATTGGAGTAGATAATAGTGAGCCATACACACCACCATTGGTAATTGAAAATGTCCCGCCTGTAAGATCAGACATTGAAAGCTTACCATCTCTGGCTTTTACAGCTAAAGATACAATTCCTTTTTCTATTTCGGAAAACTTCAGTCTATTTGCATTTCGCAGCACCGGTACAACAAGCCCTTGCTCGGTGCCAACAGCCACTCCTATGTCGTAGTAATGCTTATAAATAATGTCGTCACCTTCCATTTCAGCATTAACCGATGGAACTTCTTTGAGTGCATTGACCACGGCTTTGACAAAAAATGACATGAAGCCAAGCTTAACCCCGTGTTTTTCTTGGAACGAATCTTTGTACCGTGCGCGAAGAGCAATTACTTTGCTCATATCGATTTCATTGAAGGTGCTTAATATAGCGGCGGTATTTTGTGAATCTTTTAAACGCTGAGCAATAGTTTTGCGTAAGCGAGACATACGGATACGCTCAACTGGCTTGTCGTCACTATTGATTTGCGTTAACTCAGCAGAATTTAGTGGGGCAAGGGTGTTATTTAAAACATTAAGCACGTCTCCCTTATTAATTCTACCATCTTTACCTGTGCCAGCAATATGGGTTGGATTAAGATTATTCTCAGCTATAAGTTTTTGCACTGAAGGTGGCATTGTACTAATTACATCCACCTGTTTGTTTGGCACAGGAATAGGGTGGGGTGCTGGTAAAGAGGAAGCGACTGAGACAGGAGCTGATTCTGACTTGCCTGCTGCGATAGTCCCAGCTTTGATCTTGCCAACAACTTGGCCAACGGTGACAATTTCATCTTCTTTCTTGTCAATAGATTCAAGTATACCTTCGGCTGAAGCACTTACTTCTAGCGTAACTTTTTCGGTTTCCAGTTCAAGCAAAAGCTCGTCTACTTTTACAGCGTCGCCAGGTTTTTTATGCCATTTAGCTATTGTTGCTTCGGAAACGGATTCTCCTAATGCCGGTACTATAATTTGAACACTCATAACTTATACTCTCCAAAACTCAAATTTTATTTACTCTTGTATCCTGAAATATTTCCACTTACACAAAATAATACTTCTTTAGCCATAATTATAATAGTCTAAAGCAAATTAAGTAGGCTTATTAATTTGCAATGCCTCGTTGATTAATGACTCTTGCTGTTTGTTGTGGGCATAAAGATAGCCAACAGCAGGAGAGGCGGCTTCGACTCTACCAACAAAACTAATAGTTTTTTTTATACCAGCTTCATGTAATACAGAATCCAGTAGTGGTCTTATGAAATTCCAGGCTCCCATATTTTTTGGCTCTTCCTGACACCAAACAAAATCATTAGCTTGGGCATATTTAGAAACAATTTTTGCAACTAAATTTTCTGTAAATGGGTATAACTGTTCAAGGCGAATGATTGCTATATGTTTGATTTTCTTTTCTCTTCTTTCTTCTAGTAAATCATAATAGACCTTGCCAGCGCAGAAGATAACTTTTTTAACATTATTAGCTTTAACATCAGTATCAATCTCATCAATTACCGGAACAAAAGCTGTATTAGCATCTAGCTCAGATAGGTTTGATACAGCAAGTTTATGACGTAGTAATGATTTTGGGGACATAACTATTAGAGGTTTTCTGAAACTCCTTAGTATTTGTCTGCGCAGTAGATGAAAAATTGAAGCCGGAGTTGTTGGGTAAACAACTTGCATATTATCTTCCGCGCACAATTGCAAAAATCGTTCTATCCTTGCCGAACTATGTTCAGGACCTTGCCCTTCCATAGCATTTGGTAGCAAACAGACCAGGCCACTCATTCTTAGCCATTTAGTTTCAGATGAACAAATAAATTGGTCAAACATTATTTGAGCACCATTACAGAAATCACCAAATTGAGCTTCCCAAATTACTAAATGATTTGGGGTCACTAGCGAGTAACCATATTCAAACCCTAGAACACCATATTCCGATAAGTTACTATCTGCTACTTCAAAAAAGGCTTGATCTTTTGAGATATTATTTAGTGGTTCGTATATGGATTTGTCTACTTGCGAATGCAGCACAGAGTGTCTATGCGAAAACGTTCCTCTTCCAGCATCTTGGCCAGTTAGTCTAATCGGGATATTTTCTTCTAATAAAGTTGCGAAAGCAAGTTGCTCAGCAGTCGCCCAATCAATTGGCTCGTTGTTATTAACTGTCTCAACTCTAGAAGCAAAGAGTTTTTCAAGCTTATTGTTGAGTGGAAACGATGCCGGTATGGTACATAAATTTCTAACCAATTGTTTTAACTTAGTAATGTCTATCCCAGTATTTAATGAGTCTTTTTTATTATTTCGTTCAAAACCATTCCACTGCCCTTCGAGCCATTGAGCTTTAGGCTTATAGTTTTTTACTTGATTAAATTCCTCATCCAAAAATTCTTTAAACTCTTTTTTTAATACTAGGTAATAACTGTCGTCAATAATCGACTCGGTAACAAGTTGATCAGAATATATAGCTGCTGGAGTTTTTTTGTTTTTAATAACATTATACATAAAGGCTTGTGTATACATCGGCTCGTCACCTTCATTGTGACCATATTTACGATAGCATATAATATCAACAACTACATCTTTACGAAACGTGTTGCGGTAATTACAAGCTAACTTAGTTGCCATTACTACGGATTCAATATCATCGCCATTAACGTGAATGATTGGTGCGCCGACCATTTTGGCAACTTCAGTGCAATATCTTCCAGGCCTCGCGTCTTCAGCATTTGCTGTAAAGCCAATCTGATTATTGATAACTAGGTGAAAAATTCCACCAACTTCATAAGCCTTGAGTCCAGACATTACTAAGCTCTCAGCAACAACTCCTTGACCACAGAAAGCTGTGTCGCCATGGACTAAAATACCAACAACCTTCTTGCGATCCCTGCCTTTGCAATCTTGTTTAGCTCTAACTTTACCTGCGACTACTGGATTTACAGCTTCAAGATGAGAAGGGTTTGGAGTTAGAGATAAATGAATTGTTTGGCCGCTTTTTATTACCCTATCAGATGAATAACCCATATGATATTTTACGTCACCCGATATATCTAAATCATCTGGAAAAGCACTACTACCAGCAAATTCAGAAAGCACCGCGCGATAGGGTTTATGCATAACTTTTGTCAGCGTAGAGAGTCTGCCGCGATGTGCAAGACCAAGTACGGCCTCTTCGGCCCCAGAGATTGCTGACTCCTCTATGACAGTGTCTAAGCATACTATTGAAGCATCGCCGCCTTCTATTGAGAAGCGCTTAGCTCCTGGGAATTTGGTATGAAGATATTGCTCAAAACCTTCAACCTCGACAAGATCTTTTAAGAATTTTTTTTTCTCATCTGAGTTAAATATATGGTGAGTGTTGGCTTTTTCAAGCTGGTCATACAACCATTTTCTTTCTTCGCTATTTTCTACATGAGCAAATTCTGCAGCTAAATTACCTGAGTAAGTCTTTTCAAGAATCTCTTTTAGTTCTCCGACGGAGCAGCTTGTCAGGTCGCTAAGCTCATCTGTAACATCTACGTTGTGTGATAGGTTGTCTTGCGAGAATCCAAAATTTTCTATATTTAGTTCAAGTTCAGCATGAGTTTTTTTTGTCTCAAGGCCAAGTGGATCAAGATTTGCCAGATAGTGCCCATGCTCGCGGTAAGCGGTAATCATGAATTTGGCACGAAGCTTATTTTCTATATCAGTAACGTTGGTAGAACTAGTAGAAGCAGAAGTTTGTTTTGGTAAGTTCTTGATTATAATTTTTGATGTACTTTTGAAAGGAACTGCTTCATGTTGCTCATTAAAAAAACCAACCCAACTTTGATCAACAGAAGAAGGATCGTTTAGATATTGTTGATATAATTCTTCAATAAACACAGAATTAGCGCCAAATAAAAAACCTGTTCGCTCAAAGTCTTTACCCACTATATTTCTCCCACAAGTCTAAAGTATAATGCGATCATTTTACCTTTGAATAGTAACCTATTGCAAGGATTTTATAGTGATTCCAACTATAAAATTACTCGAGCCTGATATAAAACATATAAATTACATGGGTGTAATCATCTAGCGCACAGGTTATAGAACCAATTTATAATGCTCGAAGAGAGATAAAAACCTATTGTTTACAATTGTGGTGCTCAGTTGTATTTTTCCTAAAAATTCTCTATTTATTTATGGGTTATGAAAGAAGTCTAATCTTATTGCCCAAATGATTATGTCGTATTTAAAATGATGGTATTTAAAGATATTCATAAATCTAGGCTTTATCCTTTAATTGAATATATTTAGTTTATTAGACCATGCAACAGCGCATGTTGAACCGATGATATCTCCTTACAGTGATTATCGATAATGGAAATCTTTGTGCTCTATAAGGGAATATTACATTGTTAGTTTCTAACTAGAATAATAGCCCTTCATAAATTCTCCGTGTGACAATGGTTAATCAATTATACGTATTCAGCTGCTGCTCCAACTACTGGTATAGTATCCTCATAAGCGTGTATTTCATCTAATAAAACTTGCCTATCTTGGTTATAAGTTTGTATATAACGCTCAAGGTCTGGTGTATAACCAAAATAATTTAACCTAACATTATAAACATCTGTCACAGCACTTTCATAAGCTCTCAAAGCTTCTTTATAAGTTTGTAGAGCATCACCATTATGATCATTAGCTAGATTAGCCCGTAATTCTTCCACACGAGTTTCTGTAGCAGATAGATTAGCACGTAATCCGTTTACATGAACTTGGGTAGCCTCTATTTCCTCCATTGTAGGTAGCGCTAGTGAAGCGGGGCAACACATTACTTTCAGACACTCCCCAATTGTGGATAATACACTAGTATTTGATACGCTATTTTGTACCCATCCTATAAATGCCAATGGATTGCATGTTTCAACAATTAATTTGCATACTATACGCATTGTACTTTCTTGTCTCTGTTCTATTGCTTGCCCTTCTAATTGCATTATTCTTGCTCCTATTTTTGAATACTTAAAATAAATTAATAAAAAACTTGATATTTATTATTTTATTTTTTCTATATCTGTCAAGCTTTTTTAATAAAATAGAGGCATTGCCTAAAATCCGGTGATATGATAATTGAAAGTTTTAAAAAATAACAAGATATAAACGGTGCTGATACTGTGTTAACCGTCAAGCACTAAATATGGATTAAATTGAGTATTATTTTTAATTACACCAATATATAGAAAATAAAATCCTAATAGCTATATTTCGTGTAACGTGTAACGATACGTAGTATATTGTAATCAATAATGATTAATATAGAAAATGATAGTGAATTTTAAATGCCGTCATACAGAAGAGGTGTGGCTGCTAGGAAAAAATAAAAAGCTACCAACTTCTATCCACAGAATAGCTTTGCGCAAAGTATGGCAAATTGATAATGCTGAGGTCATAAGTGCTCTGGAAGTGCCACCGAACAATAGACTGGAAGCATTAAAATGTGATCGCTTAGGCCAATATAGCATACGCATTAATAATCAATGGCGAGTTTGTTTTAAATGGGAAAACATGCAAGCAATGGATGTAGAAATAGTAGATTATCCTTAAATAAGGAGATTTGAAATGAGTTGCAATATTCACCCTGAAGAAATTTTACGAGAAGAATTTATGAAACCACTAGAGCTAAGTTCTAGAAAGTTGGCTAATTTTTTGGAAGTGCCCGCTTAGAATTAATGATATTGTTCTAGAAAGACGTGGGATAACAGCTGATACTGCATTAAAGTTAGCAAGATATTTTAAAACAACGCCAAAATTTTGGATGAATTTGCAGGTTTCT
The DNA here is from genome assembly GCA_945907105.1 of Rickettsia typhi. Lineage (GTDB taxonomy): Bacteria > Pseudomonadota > Alphaproteobacteria > Rickettsiales > Rickettsiaceae > Megaera_A. Next base: position 9,021 of record CAMDSB010000027.1, read on the forward strand.
TATGAGCTAAGAGAGGCTGAGCAAAATTTACACAAAAAATCTGGTTAGTATTATGTGGTTTAAATATTATTTATAGAAATGTGGTGGCGCTTTCATAGGCAATGTTAATTTTAAATTGAATAATAAAACAGTATGGCAGACCGCCGCTGTTGCAAATAGCACATATAGAAATAAACTAGTCAATATCAATTCAAGATAAAGAGTAGATTTATGGACATCTTCAAACACCGACATTTCAAACACCGACATTTCAAATACTATATAATTATTTGGGCAGTAAGATGGTATTGTAAATATGGAATTAGTTATCGTGATTTAGGGGAAATGCTAATGGATATAGATGTATAGGGCAGTGTTGTTCTTTAGTACATTTTTAATACATTTACACAATCAAGTGGATAGAGCCAAGCAAGCGTCTGTTTAGAGGTGCAGTAGAGGTTTATTCATAATGACTCCACATACTTAATATTTTGATTATTTTTTCTGACTCTAGTACTTCGTATACTAATCGGTGTTGTAAGTTAATTCTAATAGAGCGTTTACCCCTTAAATCACCTGATAGTTGTTTACTATATAATGGTATAGAGCTGCATAAGTCTGCAACTTTATCAGCTAATTTATCTGCTTTTAAACTTTGTATGTCCTTAATTGCCGTTTTAGTATAAATCAGAGTATATTACTTCCATGCTTCTTCATGGCTAATGCACTTTTCTATTGGTTCTTTGCTAGCTGAAATGATTTTTTCTACCAAACCAGGTATAGAATGTAAGTATAAAGTTTCTTGCATAGACTCATAATCTTCCTTTGATAAGATTACTGCATCACTACGTTTACCCTTGATATAGATTGGCTCATGAGTTTGGTTAGTTTCGTCAATTAATTAATTATTTGAGAGATGGCGCTTTTGCAAACAGTAATTGACTAGTATGTTATTATGAATAAATAACATAATTTTCTACAATATATTAGTAGTGCAATCAGAGCTTTAATTCTGATTTTTGCTATTTGCAACAGGGCCCCAATTTTTTTCAAATTGTAAGTAGTAATCTTAATTAATTGAATTTTCTTCTGCTCTCAAGTGCAGCAGATAAAGTGCCTTCGTCAAGGTAATCAAGTTCGCCACCTATCGGAATACCACTTGCTAGCCGCGAAATATTAATCGGACGATTGCTGAAATACTCTGTGATAAAGTAGGCAGTAGTTTGTCCTTCCAAGGTAGAATTAGTCGCGATTATCAGTTCATCTGTTTTGTTTTTATCACACCTCTCAAGCAGCTGGGGTAATCTTAAGTCATTTGGATTGCGATTGCTGGATGCCGAAATAGTTGCCCCCAGAACGTGGTATCTACCTCGAAATATTTCGCTTCGTTCTATCGCCCAAAGCTCTGCCACAGTTTCTACAACTGCTATTATGGAGTCATTCCTAGATTCATCCAAGCAAATACTACAAAGTTTAGCATAGTCAATATTTCCACAAAGCTGGCAATTAGCAAGTTGGTCGGAGGCATCGTTTAAGCCTTGAATCAAACCCCGAAGGCGTAAATCCTTATCTTGTAATAAATGTAATACTATTCTTCTAGCAGAACGATTACCCAGTCCTGGAAGTTTAGAAAATAAATAAATAAGTTGATCCAGTCCAGATTGTTTGCGCATAATGAATTTAAAATGACATCCTTAAAATCCAAAGCCTGGTGGTAATTTCCCAAGATCGCCAAATGCACTAGACATGTTGTTTTTTGAATCTTCATCTGCTTTAGCTTTCGCATCGTTATGAGCAGCTACGATTAGATCTTCTAGCATTTCTTTCTCCTCAGCTTTTAACAAAGATGGGTCTAGAGATGCCTTAATCATCTCTCCGCTACCACTCATAGACACTGTAACTAATCCACCGCCAGACCTGCCAGTATATTGTTTTGAAGCAATTTCTTCCTGCATTTCTTTCATTTTTTTTTGCATAACCTGAGCTTGCTTCATAAGCTGATTAATATCCATTACTTCCTCATTAGTTTTAATTTTTAGTTTTCAGTATTATATCTGATATATTTGCATCAGGAAAATTATTTTTTATTATTTGATAATCTTCGGAGAGCTTAACTTTCTCTAGCATAACGTCTTTTAAAGTAGTAGTGGTTTGACGAATTTCGTAACTAAGTTTCCATTTATTCTCAGACCATTCATTTAGCAATTGTTCAATTTTTCTGATTTGCGCGCTGATCTCGCTACTGTGGTAGGCAATTTGCATCTGCAGATCTTCGAATTTGATAATTTCTACTTCATTTAATAGCAAATAATATATCTCCATTTCTTTTTGCATATGACAAAATTTTAGGAAATTAAAGATATTATTTTCATGCTTTATGGGAGTTGGAGAGATTACTTTTTCAGCGTCTATAATATCTTCAATAAGAGGTAAGTTACAAGCATAAATAGCCTTGATAATAAGCATTTCTGAGGTTATTAATTCATTATGCGATTGTTTTATTTCTTGTAATCCATTGCTAAATATTTGCCACAAGGTAGTTAACCTAGAGAGTGGAGTGCCAATTAGAATACTAGATAATTCGTTAGAGTAATCTTGATATAAAGGGCTATGATAATTTGGAATAACTTTTGATTTGCAAAGTTCGGCCATAAAGTCTGCCATGACCTGTATAAAATACTCTAAACTATTAGCTTGTGCATAAATTTCACTCAGTAAATTGAGTGCTCTACCAGGGGCATTAGCAATAATCAACTGTGTAAATTCAATGATGATATTTGTCCGTAGTAGACCAAGCATCTTACCCACAAGTTCAGCGGTAATTAAACCTGAATTACTTTGTTGGTTTAGATACGAAGCTGCTTGATCAATCATGGCTACGGCATCACGAGCTGACCCTTCAGATTTACTTGCAATAATTTTCAAAGCTTCTTCTTCGAACTGAATATTTTCTTTTTTAGCAATCTGTTTGAGTAAAGTTTGAATCTCTTCGTAAGAAAGCCTCCTAAGATCGTATCTCTGGCATCTTGAAACTACAGTAAGAGGTATTTTTTGTACTTCTGTTGTAGCAAAAATGAAAATCACATGGGGTGGCGGCTCCTCAATTACTTTAAGTAGAGCATTAAATGCGCTCTTTGAAAGCATGTGAATCTCATCTATAATGAAGAATTTGTAGGCGCCTAAAAGCGGTTTATATTCACTACTTTCAATTATTTCTCTGATATCGTCAACCCCAGTTCTACTGGCGGCATCTATTTCAATAATATCTGGATGGTTTTGTTTGGCACAACTTATGCAGTTGTTGCATTGTAGGCAAGGTGCAATTTGTTCTCCATCACTTTTTAGATCAGTACAATTTACAGTTTTTGCAATTATGCGTGCTGATGAAGTCTTGCCTACCCCTCTAATACCAGTGAGCAAGTAAGCTGATGCTAAACGATTATTTGCAATGCAGTAAGAAAGGGTTTTGACTAATACTTCTTGTCCTATCAACTCAGAAAAATTCGTTGATCTGTATTTACGAGCGAAAGGGATATATTTCAAAATTTCTTCTGACATGGATTTAAGAAACCAATGGGTTGGGATTTGTCAATTGACTATAGCTAGTACTGACCCGGTTACAAAATGCTCTGGCTGCTTCCTTTCGGATCTGACCAACTAAACAAAGCAATCGCCCAGCACTAGCCATGGATAAGGATAGTGGTTTTAGCCTACTGGATCAAGCCATATTTTAATTTAGACTTATAATTTCTTAAATTGTTTCTCGAGTTCAGCTTTATTGAATCTATCAGGTGTACCAAAAACGTCTGGATCTTTCATCGTAAATAGAGTGCTTGCTATATTACTAATTTGCATTGTATGACCAAATGTAAGGGTGATACTGTTATTCTCTTCAAATATTTGCATTTTTTGGATGTTTCTACTTTTTTTATCAAACCAAATTTCACTAATTTTGTTTAGGTCATGATTTTTCAACCGCAAAACGTAGCTATTATTTAGTTCTTTTGCTGACAAAATTTCGAATTGGTTATCAAAACTTACTTTATCAACGAGCAGAAAGTTAAAAATATTCTCATCCGCTTTGATTCTACTAAGATGGCCCATTTCATAATCATAAACAGAGACGTAATTTTTATTACCGACAATAACAATTGGAAAAGGTTCGTAGTAGTTGCATCGGAATTTATAAGGTTTATTGATAATAAGCATACCTTGAGCAAGACGACCTGTGCTATCCTCTTGAGTGAACTCAACTGCAATTGACTTAATGCTGCTTATGTAGGATTTAATTTCTTCGGAAATATCACTAGCATTTGTAAAGTGAGCTGATGTTAGTAATGAAATTAACATAATACATTTTATGATTGAAAATGGTATTAAATGTGTCTTACTTGTGTTAATGCGCATAAAAATCTGCTTTTTAGGATGAAATTGGTGTTCACATGATAAGGAATGGGTAGTATAACTTCAAGAATAAATTTAGTTGAAATTATTATACAATGAAAATTGCGGCAATTAGAGAACGGGAAAGGGGCGAGTTTCGAACAGCGATTACTCCTGACATAGCTAAACTATACGTAAAAAAAGGTTATAGGGTATTTGTCGAAAGAGGAATGGGAGCTGGAGCACATTATCTGGATTCTGATTATGAAAATGCTGGTGCAGTGGTTTCTTCTGTTTTACTAGAGATATTGTCAGATGCGGATATTATTCTTAAAGTTCAGCCGACACCGCTTATCGATCAATTCAATGAAATAGATATGGCAAAAGAAGGGGCAACGATAATAGGACTCTTGTCGCCATATTCAAACATAGAATATTTAGAAAAAGCGTCGGCAAAGAAGCTATCAACTATTGCGATGGAGCTGGTACCAAGAGTTACAAAAGCACAAGGAATGGACGTTCTTTCTTCACAAAGTAATTTGGCTGGTTATCGTGGAGTAATTGAAGCCAGCTATTATTTTGACCGCGCATTTCCAATGATGATGACCGCTGCTGGGACAATTAACCCAGCAAAAACCCTCATTCTTGGGATAGGTGTTGCGGGGCTCCAAGCAATTGCTACAGCAAAAAGACTTGGGTCCATTGTTTCGGCCTATGACGTAAGACTGGCGACCAAAGAGCAGGCTGAAAGTTTAGGTGCCAAGTTTGTCTATCCTTCTGAACTAATGATTGATTCTGAAGATAAAACTGGTTATGCAAAAGAAGTATCTAAGGATTTTGCTGCCATTCAAGAAAGATTCCTCAATCAAATAATAGATAAGTTTGATATTGTAATTACTACTGCACAAATTCCAGGTAAAAAAGCCCCACTGTTGATTACCAAAGAAATGGTGACAAAAATGCGCCCTGGTTCTGTAATAGTCGATATGGCTGCATCTTCTGGCGGGAATGTTGAAGATTCTGTTGAAGATAAAATAGTAGTAAAAAAAGGAGTAAAAATTATTGCCTGGAACAACTTGGCAATAAAAATTGCAGGTGATAGTTCAAGATTATATGCAAAAAATCTATATAATTTTCTTGATTATGCCGTGCAAGATAGGAAAATAAATTTTAAAGACCAGTTGGTAGAAGAAATGACCATTAGCATAGATGGTAATATGATAAACAAAAAATTTAAAGTCTGGTAACACTTTTATCAGTAGATTCAAGTGTCTGATTTAAAATTAAAATTGTTATGAGAGTAGGTATATATGAAAGAAAAATTGCCATTAGCTATAAATGATGCTAAAGAAATTTCAGCAAAAGCAACTGAGTTATCTATTAAGCTTGAAGAAATGGCAGAGAATATTGCTGTTCAAGGAAATAGTAATATTGATCCATTAGTTTATGCAGTAACAATTTTTACTCTTGCTTGCTTTATTGGATATTATGTTGTCTGGAAGGTTACTCCATCATTACACACGCCGCTTATGTCTGTAACAAATGCAATTTCTGGTATTGTAATTATTGGTGCACTTATTGCAGCAAGTTCAGTAAATTTTGGAATGGCTTCCGTCTTTGGATTCTTTGCAACTTTTTTAGCCGCAATTAATATCTTTGGTGGATTTATAGTAACCCAAAGGATGCTTGAAATGTTCAAGAAGAAATCCTAGAAAAAAATAAATTTATATGACCATGCAACTAATCGAATTTTCTTACCTTGTTTCAGCTATATGCTTCATTTTTGCTTTGAAAGGGTTATCTTCACCAAAGTCGGCTAGAATAGGGAGCTATATCGGTATGATAGGTATGGCTATAGCACTTATAGCTACCTTTAATTTACCTACATTTGCTCAAAAAACAGCTCTCATTATTACTATAGTTTTGGGTGCTGGGGTTGGTGGTGTGATAGCCAAGAAAATACCAATGACCGCTATGCCACAGCTTGTTGCTGGCTTTCATTCATTGGTAGGGTTAGCAGCCGTATTAGTAGCCTTTGGTGCTTTAATTTCACCGCAGAATTTTGGTATTGGCGAAAAAGGAGGGATCCCAGTCGGAGCACTGATAGAGATGTCTTTGGGGGCTGCTATTGGCGCTCTGACATTTAGTGGGTCATTAATTGCTTTTGGAAAGTTACAAGGATTAATTGGTGCTAGACCGATGAAATTCGTAGGCCAGCAGTATGTATGTCTCCTGCTTAGTGTAATGCTAGTGGTATTAATATACTATTTTGCTAAGTATCAAAGCTTATCTAT
>CAMDSB010000028.1 GCA_945907105.1 Rickettsia typhi
ATTTTTATAACTCCACATGCCATTGCCTCTAATGTTACACAAGAACACAAACAACTAGTTTGGCCATTTGAAGGGGTTTTTGGAACGTTTGATAGGCAAGCAGCTCAAAGAGGAGCTCAAGTATATATGGAAGTTTGTTCTGCTTGTCATGGACTAAACCATCTTTACTACAGAAACCTTAAGGATTTAGGATTTTCTGACGCAGAGGTAAAAGAGATAGCTGCCAAAAAAGATGTTAAGGATGGACCGAACGATGTAGGAGAAATGTTTGACCGCCCTGCTACACCATCTGATCGATTTGCATTACCTTATCCCAATTCAGAGGCTGCAAGAGCAGCAAACAATGGAGCTCTTCCTGTAGATTTATCTTTGATAGTGAAGGCAAGACATGATGGTGCCAACTATCTATATTCGTTGCTAACTGGTTATCAAGAACCGCCAGAACATATTAAAATGATGCCAGGTCTGAATTACAACCCTTATTTTGAAGGTGGGCAAATAGCAATGCCTGCTCCACTCTCTGAAGGTCAAGTAACTTTTATGGATGGCACTCCCGCTAGCGTTGAACAGATGGCTAGGGATGTTACTATTTTCTTGCAATGGGCCGCAGAACCGGAAATGGAACATCGCAAATCAATGGGGCTGAAAGTAATGATTTTTCTATCTATCTTCACTATATTCTTCTTCATAGTAAAAAAGAAAGTATGGAAAGATATTAAATAGGCGAGTTTAATCCCACTTTAGTACTCTTTTGGATCTTATATAATTTCTTCGCTTCTGTGATGATTTGTTTTCATATACAAATCATCCCTCTAATTCATCAATACAAGTATTTTATTCATTACTGTGAGCCAAACTGTAGCTATACCCCAAGCTTGAGGTCACAATAAAAATTGTTGTTTATATGTTAGAAAAAAGAAGATTCGGGAAATAGCAGGAAGTCAGCGCATTTTAAGGCAAGATTATATGGCCTGCAATCGTAAATAAACTAAACTCTTTCTGGCTTTAGTCCTCTGATCCAAGAAAAATTTTTATCAAGGATTCATAATAAAAGTAAAAAAGCAATAAGGCTCAAAACTACTCTGGCCTTATTGCAAAATAGATAATCCAATAGTTTTCAGTGGTATTAAACAGGCTTAAGCAGCTCTTACTCTGCCACCATTCGGCTTTCTTTTTCCAGCACCATTACCGTTGCCACCTCCGCTACGAAATGGTTTCTTAAAGCCAAAAGATCTTTTTTCAGAACTATTTTTCTTACTACCACTTCTTTTTGAAGCTTCCATAGCTGGAGCATCTGGATTTATTAGACGATTAATCGCGTTCCACTTCATTCTATCGCCCGGGGTAACAAAACATAGAGCTTCACCTTCAGCACCTGCTCTAGCTGTTCTTCCGATCCGGTGAATATAATCCTCAGGACATTGAGGAAGATCAAAATTGATCACATGCTCAATATGGGGAATATCTAAACCACGCGCGGCAATATCAGTAGCCACTAAAATACGATATTTACTATTTCTGAATCCTCTAATAACTGTTTCGCGCTTACTATGGCGTAAATCACCATGAATTGCATCTGTTTGATGATTCTCGCTCCTTAGTCTTTTGGCCATTTTTTCTGCACCAAATTTAGTTTTGACAAAGATAATAATTGAGCCAGAACGTTGCTGAAGTTGAGTTAACAGGCGCGGATATTTTTCCTCTTCAGAAAGATGCACTATATCCTGCTTTATTTTTGGAGCAGGAACTGAAGTAGAACCCATTGAAATACGCTCTGGTTGATTCAAATATGAGTCAGCTATCTTAACAATATTTTTTGGTAAAGTCGCCGAAAATAGCAATGTCTGACGTTGCTTCGGCAGGTGCTTTATGATTCTCTCTATTTGTATAGAGAATCCCATATCCAGCATTCTATCTGTTTCATCCAGCACTAGAAAGTTAGTTTGACTAAAGTTCAAATTGCCGCGTTCTAGGTGATCATTAATACGTCCCGGAGTACCAACAAATAATCTTGGTCTAGACCTAAGTTGCTGTAATTGTTTCATCATAGAATCGCCACCAATAAGTAGTGTCGTTTTGATGGGAGAGTTTCTGCCCAATAAATCTTGTAGTGCACTCATAACCTGAGCGGCAAGCTCTCTTGTAGGTGCTAGTACTAAAGCAGAGCTACGTTGATCTGATAATAGCTTAGCAATTAACGGAATACCGAAGGCTCCTGTTTTGCCCGTACCGGTTTGCGCGGAGCCTAATATGTCTCTCCCGCTTAATGCAATTGGAATTGTTGCAACCTGAATTGGTGTTGGGGTTTTAAAGTTAAGCCTGTCAAGTGATTGAACTAGAGGCTCTGGTAGTCCAAATGTATAAAAATTTTCCATATAATAATTCTTGTCTGCGAGAATATTTTTCTAAAAAGGAAAAATTCCTTAATGAAAAATATTTTCATTGTTTAAATACTATGCGATAAGTAACAAAACTTATCACAACTTTTTTTGTTTATTGTTCTTTTTGGTAAGTATGCTTGGCTACATTCCTAAATGAAGTTGCCCTATCAAAAAGAGTTATCGTCTTACAAACCTTAAATTTTTTAAGGTGTCTTTCGGTATACTCTCATTCAAGTGACTATAGATTAGATATATTGTCTAATCTGACATCTCTGTTAACTTAAGAATAAGCTCTCATGTAGAGCCGCAGCATATGTAAAGAGTAGTAAAAAACTTAAATCAGACTATACACTCATTTCTTAAAGGAATCAAGAAGAAAATATTATCACAAATTAATTAATATATGCTTGCAAACATTTTTAACCTAGTTTATCTTAAAAAATTTTAACTCAGGGTTGGAGAGTAATAGATGAGTTTTGATCTTGACATCACCATTTTTGTAACATTCTTGGTTGGAACCATAGTGGTTGGCTTGCGGTCTAGTCGTGGCACCTACACTATAACTCAATATGCCATAGGCGACAGAAATTTTAGCACCGCCACTCTTGTTGCTACTATTGTTGCTACTTGGATTAGTGGTGAGTTCTTTTATAGCAGCATCTCTGAGGCTTACAAAAATGGGTTGTATTCTATATGGATTGCTCTTGGGGATCCTTTATATCTTTTATGTATAGGGTTGTTTTTTGCCCCTAGGATGGGAGAATTTTTAGGCAATCTATCAATCGCAGAGGCAATGGGAAATTTATATGGCGACAAAGTAAGGGTACTCACTGCCATAGCTGGAACAATAGGGTCAACAGGGTTGATAGCTATCCAATTAAAATTGGCTGGATCAATTTTTGAGTATGCTCTCGGGATTCCAAGCGTTCAGGGAACTATAATAGCAACAATTATAGTGACCATATATTCTTCCTTAGGTGGGATAAAATCGGTAACTTTTACTGACGTAATTCAATTTTTCACTTTTGCTGTGGTCATACCAATTGCAGCTTATGCACTAATGACTAGTATTGAGGAACTCGATATTGTAACCCAAACTATCACTACCAACCATTTATTTGATTATAAAGAAGTTTTTGGTTTTTCAAATCCATTGGCGATTAAACAACTATTTCTCTTTTTACTCTTTATAGTTCCAGGATTCAGCCCCGCAATTTTTCAAAGAATAGCTATTGCAAGAGATACTACTCAAGTACGTAATGCTTTTATCATTGCGGCAATAACTTGTTTGTTATTTGGAATAATAATCAACTGGATAGCGGTACTAACATTATCGATTGATCCTTCAATTGATCCCAATGAGGTTGTAAAGCATGTTATTCTTAATTCTCCTTCTATTGGGGTAAAAGGGGCTCTGCTGGCCGGCATAATGGCAATGATTATGTCTACTGTCGATTCCTATATAAATAGTACGGCAGTTCTTGTGGTACACGATGTTTGCAAGCCATTAAAAATCAAATTTATACGCAATGAAATATTTTCTGCCCGTATTGCTTCCTTATTAATAGGAGCTCTATCATTAATTCTATCATTACACAAAGGAAGTTTATTGGAGCTACTGGTTATCACAGAATCATTTTATATGCCAATAGTCTCAACGCCATTTATCATGGCTATTTTGGGTTTCAGGACTAGTGGCAAATCAGTTATTTTGGGCATGATAGCAGGACTTGTAACAGTCTTATTATGGGACTACATACTAGAAATTGAAGCCGTAAATAGTATTTGTTTTGGTATGCTAGCCAACCTCCTAGCGCTAATCAGCAGCCATTATTTGCTAAAGCAAGGCGGAGGCTGGATCGGCATCAAGGACATGACTCCTTTAATAAATGCAAGAGCCGAGCGTAAACTAAAATATCAGAAACTAATCTCAGATGTTAAATCATTTAATTTACTAAATATCTTGGTAAAAAACACTCCCAAAGGGGATGGACTCATTGCTTTTCTTGGCCTCTTTGTTATGATTTCGGGGTTTGCTAGCACATATTCTTTAACCAAGGTACATGAATTTCAATATGCACATATAGTCAATTTTATCTACCCCGCTACGCTCTGCTCTGCGAGTGCTCTAACTAGCTATCCTATCTGGCTGCCTATGTGGAGGAAGACAAGAGCAATTAGTATTATCTGGAACTTAGTCATGATTATTGGATTAATCTGCTTTAGCTTTCTAATGGTTTTAATTAGTGATTTTGCTAAAATACAGTTGATGGTATTTATGATAAATATTCTTATAATATCATCATTTACAAGCTGGCGTTGGGCATTATTTACTATTACTACCGGTATAATACTAACAACTTTTTGTTATCAGACTTATATCAATATAGACCTCTCTAAGGAATCAAGCTCATCACAATTTCAAATCATCTATTTATTACTAATGGTCAGTAGCGCCTTAATAATCTTTCTCAAACCAAAGCAAGAATATGTAGAGGCAACTGAGCATAAAGTAGGAAAACTAGAGGTAGCAGTGAGCGATCTTGATAAAACAGTTATTCACTATTCTCAGCGAGTTGCTGACCAGGCAGCTGAAATTGAACGGCTAGGAGCTACGGCACAAAAAATACTCAATAATGTTAATCATGAGTTACGTTTGCCAGTGGGTAATGTAATGAATTTTGCTGAAATACTCTCCCGAGGGCTAGAAACATACACTAAAGCTCAGCTACATGCCCTTTCTAAGGAAGTGCTTACTAACTCAAATCGTTTATCAACCATGATATTAAACATGCTTGATCTTTCTATGCTTTCTGTATCCAAAATAGAGCTGCAAAAAAAGAATGTGAATTTAAGTGAATTGGTAGAAGATAGAGTTAATAATTGCCGTAAGATTTATCTCCAAAGTAAGAAAATTGATTTTCAGATGATCATTGAACCTAATATCCTCATTTCAGTTGATCCTAACTACATTCGTCAAACTGTCGACAACTTGGTAATTAACGCAATTACTTACAGTGAAAAAGGTACAATTGAAGTCAGTTTATTGCGCAAAGGTAACATGGTTGAGTTTGCGATCAAGGATCAAGGTATAGGCATCCCAAAAGAAGAGTTGTTTGATATTTTTACACCATTTAAGATGGGCATGAAAACCGAGTCTAAGGCTGAAGGTCGTGGGGTTGGCTTAGCTCTATGTAAAGCAGCGATTGAAGCCCATGATGGCGCGATCAAAGTCGAGAGTAGCGGTAATATTGGAGCAAAATTTACCTTTGTATTAAGCCTGGGAGAAAGGTAATAATACTTGCGCATTTTTCGGAGCTGGTTTATTTTGAATAATAACTTACTGTTGCAACTTAAGGTTAAAAATCATGAATTTTAGTATTGATGTAGCTATTTTTATCGCTTTTTTAGCAGGTAACTTAATATTTGGACTATGGGCAAGTCGCGGAGTTGACACTCTACGTGGCTATGCAATTGGCGATAAAAATTTTAGTACCGCAACATTAGTTGCAACAATAGTAGCCACGTTTGCTAGTGGAGAATATTTTTTTACTATTGTCTCTGAGGCTTACGCTAGTGGAATAGGTTTTATTTATACTGCCTTAGTGGGAGAAGTTTTGAGTCTCTTTCTTATAGGAAGATTATTTGCGCCGCGGATGGCAGAATTCCTGGGTAGTCTTTCAATAGCAGAGGCTATGGGCGGCTTATATGGCAATAATGTACGTATCATTACCTCCATCTCTGGTTTTATTGGTGTTGCGGGAATTATTGCTGTGCAGCTGAAAATAGCAGGAATGCTCTTTGAATATGCTCTTGGATTAAAACCTGTTTATGGAGTAATTTCAGCAGGAATTCTAATTACTTCTTATTCTTCATTAGGAGGTATTAAGTCAGTTACGTTGACAGATATAGTGCAGTTTGCTACTTTTGGCGTAGTGATACCCGTTATTAGCTATTACCTTCTAGGTAGTATTGAGAATAATCAAGTCATCATAGATACTCTGACGACTAATCCAGTATTTGATCATAAAGTAATTTTTAGTTTTTCAAATCCACATCTCTATTACTATATAACCTTATTCCTATGGGCAGCTATCCCCTCATTCGATCCAGCAATTTTTCAAAGAGTTGCCATGGCAAGAAATGTAAAGCAAGTTGGCAGTTCTTTTCTTATGGCTTCTTTTGTATGTTTGTTGCTTATAGCAATTTTATCATGGATTGGGATCTTAGCCCTTTCTTCTCATCCCAACATGCCAGAAAACGAGATTTTTAAATTCATTCTTACTAATTCTAATTCGTTTGCTGGATTCAAAGGAATTATTTTGATTGGCATCCTGGCAATGGTGATGTCTACCGTCGACTCATATATTAACTCAAGTGCCGTTTTAATTGCACACGATTTACGGGAATCTCTTAATATACCTTTTTTTATTAGGGACGAATTATTTGCTACACGTATTGGTGCAATGCTAATTGGATCCATATCTATATTGTTTGCTATGCGTGAGGGAAGTTTCATAGAGCTGTTTATTTGGGCTAGTATGTTTTATATGCCAGTTGTATCAGTGCCTTTTATTTTGGCGATACTAGGTTTCAGAAGTAGTACGAAAGCAGTTCTAATTGGCATGGGAGGCGGTTTTTTTACTGCAATAACCTGGGAAGCATTTTTTAAAATAAATGGTGTTGGTGTCCTGATTCCAGGCATCTTCGCTAATATCGTTTTCTTATTTGCTTCGCATTATCTACTAAAACAGAACGGTGGTTGGGTAGGAATAAAAGACCCAAGCCCATTGCTTGAAAGAAAAGAGGCAAGAAAGCAGCAACACCAAAAGCTCTGGCAACAAATAAAGTCATTTAGTTTTATTGAAGTATGCACAAGAAATACACCCAAAGGAGATGGGATTATGTTCTTTTTAGGATTGTTTGTTATGATTTCTGCTTTTGCTAGCGTCACTACTATAACTAAGGAAGCTAGTGAGCATTATGCCTATTTGCTTGATATTTTCTATCCAATTATTCTTTGTTCCACCAGTGCTTTAATGAGTTATCCTTTATGGCTACCAGTTTGGCGCAAGTCGAAAGCTCTAAGTATAGTTTGGAACTGTATTATGTTCTTTGGACTGATTTGCTTTAGCTTTCTAATGGTTTTGATCAGTGAATTTTGGGAAATACAATTGATGGTATTTATGGCAAATATAATGTTAATTTCGACCCTAGTAAGTTGGCGTTGGGCATTATTTACACTTACTACTGGTGTACTTACAACATTGTTTTTATTCAAAACTTATACCGTACCTTATACATTAACCTATACGAATGCCCAACCATTAGAATTTAAGATCATTTATTTGTTATTAATGCTAAGTAGTTTACTGGTCATCTTCCTTAAACCAAAGCAAGAATATGTTGAAGCAACTGAGCATAAGGTTGAAGAGCTTGAAGTAGTGGTCAATGATCTTGATAAGACAGTAGTTCACTATTCCCAGAGAGTTGCTGACCAGGCAGTTGAGATTGAACGACTAGGAGCCACCGCGCAAAAAATACTCAACAACGTTAATCATGAACTACGTTTGCCAGTTGGTAATGTAATGAACTTTGCTGAAATGCTCTCTGGTGGGCTGGAGACATATAACAAAGATCAGTTAAAGATGCTTTCAGACGAGGTACTTACAAACTCAAACCGCTTATCAACTATGATATTAAACATGCTTGATCTTTCGATGCTTTCTGTATCCAAAATACAGCTGCAAAAAAAGATGGTAAACTTAAGCGAATTAGTGGAAGATCGAGTTAATAATTGCCGTAAGATCTATCTGCAAGGTAAAAAAATTGACTTTGATATGAGCATTGAGCCCGATATCTTGATTGCAGTTGATCCGAACTATATTCGTCAAACTGTCGATAACTTAGTAATTAACGCAATTACCTACAGTCAAAAAGGTACAATTAAAGTCAGTTTATTGCATAAAGGTAGCAATATGGTTGAGTTTGCGATCAAGGACGAAGGTATAGGCATCCCAAAAGAAGAATTATTCGATATTTTCACGCCATTTAAAATGGGTATAAAGACCGAGTCTAAGGCCGAAGGACGTGGGGTGGGCCTAGCTCTATGTAAAGCAGCAATTGAAGCCCATGATGGTACAATCAAAGTCGAAAGTGGTGGCAATATTGGGGCAAAGTTTACCTTTATATTAAGTCTTAAGTAAGCTAATCAGCTCAGAGCTCCGGCTAGTTTTATAAACTAACGTAGTATAACAGGTTAGTGAGTTTAGCGTTTACACCCCCACAAAAATCAAAGAATAATCATCAAGAAATGAAATACATGATCGGGCAATAGAGATTTGACCTCCCTATCCTTTAGTCCCCATCCATAGTAAAAAAATGCGAATCAATAACTATTATTGACAATAAGTAATCTTTTCTTTATATTTATATTTAAAATTATTTAAGGGAATAGAGAATAATGAAGTCGGAAAAGAGTGAAAACAATGAACAAATCTCAAGTCTGGGGCAGCAACTACTTGAAGCTATCACGGCGTCGAGAACCTTAAAGGCTAATCAATTAATTCATGCGGGAGCAAATGTAGATTTTATAGATGATACTGGCCGGACGTTACTGCATATTGCGCTTCAAAAAGGCCTAATCTATGTGGCTAAAAGATTAATTGATGCTGGAGCAAAAACCAATATAGTATCTGTTCAGAACGATAAGAAGACTGCTGGTGAGATGCTGTACGAAATGTTTCGTAACCATGTAGTAAGTAATTCTGAGATAGAAGCTACTAAAAGCAAACAAATTTTTGCTTTAGCAAAACAGGTTCTTGGCCTCAATTATGTTGATGCGGAAGGGCAAACTTTCCTGTCTTACACTATCCGCCATGGCCAATTTGCATTAACTAAAGAATTAATTGATGAGGGAGCCGAAAAAATCCCCTTACCAGATGGAACAACTATCGATGAACTAATTAATGATACGCTTAATAAAGCAATTATGGCGGATAAAATCATCGAAATTATACCCCTTATAGATATAGCTATAAACTTAGACCACATAGACAAAGATGGCTGGACCTGCCTGCACCTAGCTCTCAAACAGCATAAAATTACACTAGCTTTTGAGCTAATTCAAAGGGGAGCAAGCAAAGAGATAGTTTCTAAAAATGATGAAGCTATAACACCAATTGATCTAGCCAGTCTTGCCCTTAGTACTATAAAAGATCCAGCCATGGTTTCTATTCTCCAGTTTATGGGGGCTAATGTGAATAACATTAATAATGAAGGCTGGACACCATTGCATTTAGCGCTGATTAGTGGTAACACAGAGTTAGCAGTAGAGTTATTCAATATGGGCGCAAAACCCGTGCAATCTCAAAACAGCTCAAAGCAAACTCCAGCTGATATTATAAATGAGCAAACTTTACTACATAAGTTTATTTTAAGCCCGGCATCCAGTATAAACGTATTAAGCGGTTTGGTGAGAATTGGAGCAAATATAAACTTAATTGACGAAAACGGGTGGTCCCCTCTGCACCTTGCTTTAAAGGAAAATAAGGTTGAATTAGCAAAGGTGCTAATCCAGAATGGCGCGGATAAAGAGATAATTTCTAAAAATGATGTGGCTATCACTCCACTTACTCAGCTAAATGCTATGCTATGCAAAGCTATTGGGGAAAATAATTCAATCGTACAAATTACCAAATTGATCGAACTGGGCGCCAATGTGAATGACGTTAATCAAGATGGCTTCCCCCTCCTGCACATAGCATTAAGGCAAGAAAATATCGAAATTGCTAACCTCCTCATTAGGAATGGAGCCAATAAGGACGCTATCTCACAGAATAATGAGAAAAAGACTACAGCGGACATAATTAACGACAAAGACTATTTAAATAAACTAATTTTAGAAAATATTGGTACCAGTATCAATAAGCTTAAGATCCTCATCAAAGCAGGCCTTGATGTCAATCATATTGATTCGTGTGGTTGGTCGCCTCTATGCTTAGCGTTAAAAAAGGAAAATCTTGGGGTTGCTAAATTATTACTAAAGGCTGGAGCAAATAGAGATCAAATCTCTACCAACTTGATGAACGAACTACTATGCAAGTTTATCTTGGAAAGTCCATCTAGATCAGAAATTACCGAGCTTATAGATATGGGAGCAGATGTTAATTGCTTTAACCATGATGGTTTGACTCCCCTGCACTTAGCCCTAAAAAAAGGCAGTATAGCTCGTGTTAAACTACTGCTTAAGCATGGAGCAAATATGAATATAGCTTCTAAAAATAATGAGATTAAAACTCCTGCTGATATAGCAAGTGAACTGCAGCTTAATTTATTTTCAGGTGTTGATAATAATGTGTCTGACAATAAGCCAAAAGAAAGCCTGATATTATTTAGAGGCCCTGACATAGAACATTTCCAAACTTATACAAGCAATCCTAAACACAATTTATTCCACTCATTCTCTTTAGGGCAGTACTTTAATTTACAAGAATTTAATGATTTTTATGTGATGCTCGAAGCTATTCAATTACTGGCCTCAACAGGATCTAAAATTAATTTGGTAATTGATGCGCATGGCATGCAAACTACCCCATATACTATAAAAACTATTCATGGTCCTGATCAAAATGCCTGTGATATTTTAGACTCTATAATAAAAGCAGCTGGGGGTAAACCAGTAAAGTTACTAACCACTTGTTGCTTTGGTGAAAGGCTACATAGTTGTGATAGTGAGTTAGGTTCAAAAATGCCAAATGGTTCAATGATAATCACACTCTCTAAGCAAGACCGCACTACGCAAGCCACAGACTATTGTCACAAAAATATTCCTCATATTCTTGACGTATTGTTTAACAGTGATGGAGGCAATTACCTCAAATTAGAGCACTTGCTAGAGGCCTATTGTCTATCTCAAAGATTCAACAAAAATACTCCCAAGGTTAGTTTATTCAATGGTAGTACACAAAAAATTGTTAGTTTAAAGGATTATTTCAATAACAATATACTTAAAGTTAACGATCTTGAGATCTCAAAAACAATGAGTGATTTATTAAATATAATGGGTTTATCAAAGGATGATTTGGATATTATGTTGCGTGAGATATCGTCTAACTCAAACATAAAGACCCAGGAAAGCTTATGGAGAATACCTAGTAGCCTTTCTGACATTCAGAATATTTCACAATATCTAGAAGAAAATGACAAATACGGCGAATTACTAGAATTATATAAGGGTTATTTCATCAATAATAATGCTATAAAAACTCTTCCTTCAAAAGAGGTTACTAAATCAGCATATAGTTTTCACAAAGCTAGAGATTTCGGTGGAGCTTACCCTCATACTGATAAGCACGGCTCCCCTCTTCTCGCTTGTATGCGTAAAATATCTAGTAATTTTGACGAAATCGACGCTACTCCCAAACATAGTATACTTTTAGCCGTAGCGGCAGATCATCTAATAGCCGAAATTGGATCAGGAAACTTTTTCAATGAGTGGGAATTGAGTTGAGTTAATTTATTTTTATTTATATATGGTCGGGGCAGAGAGATTCGAACTCCCGACCCTCTGGTCCCAAACCAGATGCGCTACCAGGCTGCGCTATGCCCCGAATTTATGCATAGGTATAACGCACAAAAGACTATAAATCAACAAAAAAGTGAGAAATTGCCGAATTACTACAAGACTTCTTGATCCATCCTCAATATAGCGATATATTCTTAGCAAATAAGCTCTTAAAGTTCGTATAATGTCCTGCTTTCACGCCACCATTTTGACCATTTTTCCTGAAATGTTTCCTGGCTCTTTGGCATATTCTTTAGCAGGATCTGCGAGGAAAAAAGGAATATGGTCAATCGACACCATTAATATTCGGGATTTTGGAATAACTAAACATAAAAATGTGGACGACACTGCTTGTGGTGGTGGAAATGGCCTTATCATGCGACCAGACATACTTGGCATGGCTCTTGACAAAGCATTAGATAAACGTCCTGGCTCAAAAATTTACTACCCATCACCGAGAGGAGTTCCTTTAACACAAGAATTATCCAAAAAAATAGCACAAGAAAAAAACATAATTATTTTGTGTGGACGCTTTGAAGGGATTGACGAAAGAGTGATTGAAGAGTATAATGCCACGCAGATTAGCCTAGGAGATTATATTCTGTCTGGTGGGGAAGTAGCTGCATTGTCAATATTAGATAGCGTTGTCAGGCTTTTACCTGGTGTACTGGCAAATCAAGAGACTTTGCAAGAAGAATCTTTTGAAGCAGAAGAAGGAGGTTTCAAATTAATTGAGCATCCTCTTTACACTAAACCAGTCGAATGGAGAGGAAGAAAAGTTCCAGAAGTTTTGCTATCAGGTAATCATACTGAAATAGCAAAATGGAGAAAAGAAGAATCACTCAGAATCACCTTAGAGCGTAGGAAAAGACTGATTTGAGTTTTAAAAACTTATAAGTACAGTAAAAATATTTGGAGCTAACAATGAAAAACGTAATTGAACAATTTGAAAAAAAACAGATTGAAAAACTTACCGAAAATAAAGAAATACCAGAGTTCAGAGCTGGTGACACAGTGAAAATTAGCGTCCGCGTTATCGATGGTGCCACTGTTCGGCTTCAAGGGTATGAAGGAGTTGTTATAGCTAAAAGAAATAGAGGGGTAACTTCCTCTTTTGTTGTCCGTAAAGTAAGTCATGGTGAAGGTGTAGAAAGAAGATTTATGACCTACTCCCCAATCGTTGCAAAAATTGAAGTAGTAAAGAGAGGCATTGTACGCCGCGCTAAACTTCACTACCTAAGACACCTAAGCGGTAGAGCAGCAAGGATCCAAGAAAGAAAAGTTATTAGAAAGAAATAACTAGTTTTTTTGCAGCTCTTGCATCCAATACGGATATTGTTTTTTTATACCATTGCTCAAATTAAATTTTGCATATGATGATTTGAGAGACCAGCGCCCCGAGTCTATGATTATCGATGGGCACTTGAATGCACGAAATCGTATCTGTAAAATTTAATTTCAGGGATGGTATGAGTCACAAGACGAAATGGTGGTACTATGGCTTGGCTTTAATTCCACCTTTTATGGGAGCTGTGAGCTATGTCCTCTCTAAATATATAATCACCGACATTTCACCTATTTCATTGTTATTTTATAGATGGCTAGTCGCCCTCGCTATCTTAACACCCTTTGCAATTAAACCATTTCTTGCTGAAATTGTAAATGTACTAGCTAACTTTCGTATTTTATTTATTATAGCTCTCTCAGGAGTAACTCTCTTTAATTTCTTTGTTTACTACGCGCTGCAATATACCACCTCCACTAACACCTCAATTATTGTCAATATTTTTCCTATAGTTGTCTTAGCGTTAGGAGTTATCATAAACCAGGATAAGCTACGTAAATCACATCTTTATTCGATAATATTTTCGTTTATAGGGGTGCTAATCATTCTGAGTCATGGCAATATCATGCATGGCTTGTCAGCATTGTTCCATAATATTGGCGACTTTATAGCCTTAGCAGCTACCTTATGTTGGGCAATTTATGTATTTGGCGTTAAGTACAAACCTATAAATCTATCATTTCGTAGTTTTGTTTACTCTACATCTTTGATAGGCACCGTCTTAATCTGTCCATTATATATATTTGATATATTCTATCTAAAGAACACATTTGAACCAACTATGGTCAACATGAGCGTGATTTTTTGTCTAGGATTCGGGGTATCAATCATTGGCATGATGTCCCTTAACCTAAGCATAGTAAAAATTGGACCTAATATTTCTGCTATACTATTTTACTTTGCCCCTTTATTTACCTCAATTATGGCAGTTATTATACTTGAAGAAAAATTGCAACCATTCCATTTTTGGGGCATCTCATCTATCTTACTGGGCGTTAACTTCCCTTTGATTGCACATTTTTTTGCTTATAAACCCAAAGCATATAATAAAGAAGAGGAATTGCTGGGTGATGATTGATACCCAGTTTAAATGGAATATGCAGATTATTTTCTTGTCTCACTCTCAGCATCGATTATAACTGCCGCATCATAAGCAGCTTGAGCCTCATCATTTCTGCCCAACTTTTCTAAAATATGAGCTTTGTTTTTATAGAACAAGCTATTGCTATTATCCAATTCTAATGCTTTATTACATATTTCTAATGCCATTTCATATTTTCCCATACCATTTAAAGCAGCACATTTGTTACTATAAGCTATGCTCGATTTAGGATCATATTCTATTGCTTTATCGTAAAATTCTATTGCCTCTTCATATCTACCATTATCATATAACTCATCTCCACTACTAAGGTCTTCATTAGCAAATAATCCGTATATAATTAATAACCAAATAATTCCACCTATGCCTATAACAATGTAATTTGATAGAGAAAATTTAGTATTATTTTGAAAATTTGGAAATAGTTTTCTATTTATATTTAATATGATTACGTTACATCTGACAATAATTATCCAAAGTAAAAAACTAGGCACAAGGCTTTCACTTTTAAACTCAATTAGCGAAAGAATTATGTACAGAATAGTCCAAAATCCTGGATAAATATTTATTTTTAAACGTGCTTTTAGAGAAAATAATTTTATATATTTAAAAAAACTATATACCCAAAAAATTCCAAAGAATGTTCGCCAGAACGGTAATATATCTCGACCACTTTTGCGCTTGATAAATACCCAATTTTTATAAAACCAGTATAAATAATATAAACCCAATGTAGATACCGCCATCACGATCAATTTAAATGTTGAAACCGTAAAAAAATGCTGTTGTTCTTGGGAGTTATCTGTTGTTAGCTTCGGTTTTTGGGTGTTATCGATTATTAGCCGCGGTTTTTGTTGCGCACTATCTGCTTTTATTAGATTAACCATGTTTTTGTACAAAGAATAATTATATTTAAAAGCAGATCTGAATATCTTGAGATTATATTGAATTTTGGAAGCGTTTAAAACAAAAAAAACCACCTCATATACTAAGGTAGTTTTTTTTAAATACGTAATGTAAATATCAAATACAAATAATAAGTTAAAGGTAGTGACAGCTAATTTTTGACTGTACACCACATAACACCACTTTGCTAAATGAATAACTAGTTAATGTTATCCAGTGTCATTTAGTCTTTAAGGAGGTAATCCAGCCGCAGGTTCCCCT